>DDTA01000113.1:8403-11699 GCA_002344285.1 Myxococcales bacterium UBA2376 | reverse complement strand
CCTGGCGGCGACCGCCGACGGCCCACGCCACCTCGAGGCGCAGATGACGCGCGCCGAGCTCGAGACCCTGGTGGAGCCGTTCGTCCAGCGCACGCTCGAACCGTGCAAGCGCGCGCTCGGCGACGCCGGGCTCGCGGTCGACGAGATCGACGCCGTGATCCTGGTCGGCGGCCAGACCCGCATGCCGCGCGTCCAGCGCCTGGTCGCCGAGCTCTTCGGCCGCGAGGCGAGCCGCACGGTGAACCCCGACGAGGTGGTCGCGGTCGGCGCGGCGATCCAGGCGGGCGTGCTCACCGGGGAGGTCGAGGAGGTGCTGCTCCTCGACGTGACGCCGCTGTCGCTCGGCGTCGAGACCGCGGGTGGCGTGTTCACCCGGCTCATCCCGCGCAACACGACGGTGCCGTGTCGCGCGACCGAGGTCTTCTCGACCGCGGTGGACAACCAGGCGTTCGTCAACGTGGCCGTGTTCCAGGGCGAGCGCGAGATGGCGGCGGACAACAAGTCGCTGGCCGACTTCGAGCTGTCGGGGATCCCGCCGGCGCCGCGGGGCGTGCCCAAGATCGAGGTCGCGTTCGACCTCGACGCCGACGGGCTCCTGACGGTGAGCGCGCGCGACCTCGGCACCAACCGCGAGCAGCGGGTGACGGTGACCCCGACCTCCGGGCTGTCGGAGGCCGACATCGAGCGCCTGGTCCAGGAGTCGGTGGACATGGCGAGCGAGGACATGGACCGCCGCCTCCTCGCCGACGCCAGGAACCGCGCCGAGTCGCTCCTCTACTCGGCCGAGCGCGCCCTCGCCGAGTTCGGCGAGATGCTCCCCGAGGACGAGCGCGCGGCGATCACGAGCGACGTCGCCGACTGCCGCAACTCGGTCGAGACCGGCGATCTGGCCGAGGTCGAGGCGGCGATCGCGCGGCTCGAGGCCTCGGCGCAGCGCATCGGCGAGGTGCTGTACGCCGCCGCCGACAGCGACGTGTCGAGCGAAGGAGGCGGGTGATGGCCCGGCGACGACGCGACTTCTACGAGGTGCTCGGCGTCGCCAAGGATGCCGAGGACGCCGACATCAAGCGCGCCTACCGCGAGCTCGCGCGCCAGTTCCACCCCGACCTCAACCCGGCGGGGGCGGAGCGCTTCAAGGAGATCAACGAGGCCTACGCGGTGCTCTCCGACGCGCAGCTGCGCGCCCGTTACGATCGCTGGGGCCACGACGGTGAGGGCTCGGGCGGCCTCGGCTCGGTGGTCGACGTCGTCGAGGAGGTGCTGGGCGACGTCTGGCGGCGGCGCAAGAAGAAGCAGCGCGGCCGCGATCTCCGCTACACGCTCGAGGTGACGTTCGAGGAGGCGGCCTTCGGCTGCACCAGGACCATCTCGGTGCCGACCTCGGTGCCGGGCGCCGGCGACGGGACCGCCGCGTCGTCGTCGGGCCCCGCGCGCGAGTTCTCGGTCGTCGTCCCGCCCGGCACGCGCGAGGGCGCGATCAAGATGATGCGCGGCGAGGGCGAGCCGGGGCAGGGCGGGGCCGCGCCGGGCGACCTGCACGTCATCGTGCGCGTGAAGGATCATCCGCTCTTCCGGCGCGAGGGCCACGACGTCCTGTGTGACGTGCCGCTCACGATGCCGCAGGCGGCGCTCGGCGCGGTGCTCGAGGTCCCGACGATCGACGGTCCGGTCAAGATGCGCATCCCCGAGGGCACGCAGACCGGGCGTGTGTTCCGCATCCGTGGCCGCGGCGTGCCCCGCTCGGCGGGCAAGAACGCGCCGCGCGGCGACCAGCTGGTGAAGGTCATCGTGCGGACGCCGGCGGAGCTGACACCGCGCCAGCGCGAGCTCTTCGAGGAGCTCGCCCGCGCGCTCGGCGAGGTGGTGCCGCGGCGCGACGACAAGAAGTCGGGCGGCATCCTCGACCGCGTGCGATCGCTCCTCGACTGAAGGAGCCCGCGCGTGTTCGACGACCTGCTCGCCGAGTACGACCGCGTGCTGCCGCTGCTCGAGGCGCGCGCGCAGTGGCTCCAGGCGGAGCTGAGCGCGTGGCTGGCGGCGCAGCCGGGGCTCAAGATCCACTCGGTCGAGATGCGGCTCAAGAGCCGCCAGAGCCTGGTCCAGAAGCTGGCTCGTCCGGATCGCGACTACGGCGCGCTGTGGGAGGTCACCGACCTCGTCGGGCTGCGCGTCATCACGTACTTCGAGGACGCGGTCGATCGCGTCGCGGAGGTCATCGAGCGCCGCTTGCCGGTCGACCTCTCGCACTCGATCGACAAGCGGCGCCGGCGCGAGCCGGGCGTGTTCGGTTACCGCTCGCTGCACTACGTCTGCCGCCTGGGCGAGGCGGGCGGCGAGGGCGACAGCGGCGTGCTCCTGCCGGCGCAGGCGCGCTGTGAGGTGCAGGTGCGCACGGTGCTCGAGCACGCCTGGGCCGAGATCGAGCACGACCTCGGCTACAAGGCGCCGGCGGCGGTGCCCGAGCCGGTGCGCCGCCGGCTCGATCGGCTGGCCGGGATGCTCGAGCTCGCCGACCAGGAGTTCGTCGCGATCCGCCGCGAGCTCGACGAGTACGTCGGCGCGCTGCCGCGGCGCATCGAGCAGGCCGGCGACGACGTGGCGCTCGATCACCTGTCGCTCGCCGCGCTGCTCGACACCGCCGAGGTCGTGGACCTGGACCGCACGATCGCCGGCGCGCTCGGCAAGGAGCTGGGCGACACGCCGTTCTACCCCGACTACCTGCTCAGGATGCTGGCCGCCGCCGGCGTACGCACGGTCGCCGCGGCGCGCGACGGTGTCCGCGAGCGGCAGGCGGCGATCGTCGCGATGGTGAAGCCGTACTTCGCGTTCGCGTCGCAGGCGTGGAGCCTTTCGCCGCAGCGCATGGAGCGCGTGTTCCGCGGCTACGCGCTCTTCTTCCTCGCCCATGCGCTCGTGCTCGACCGCTCCGCGCTCGGGCTCGACAAGGTCGAGCGCCTGACCCGGCTCTACCGCGAGCTCGACTACCCCGACGACGAGCGCGCGGCCCAGCGTGTGGCAAGCTCGCTGGTGGCCGCGTTCCGCGACCCCTGATGGGACCGAACCGTCACCTCACCCTCCTCGCGCTCCTCCCGCTCTGCGCGCCGGTCGTCGCCTCGCTCGTCGCGTGTCGGCCGCCGCCGCCGAAGGCGAGCTGGATCGAGGTCGAGCCGGGGCAGACGCACGTGACCGACGAGCGGCCGCGGCCCGGACCCGGCCCGGGAGCCGCGGGGACGGCGCCGGCGCGCGTGCCGGCGACGCTCGAGGAGATCGACCGCGCCACGCCGGCGGAGCTCGAG
>DDTA01000113.1:0-8392 GCA_002344285.1 Myxococcales bacterium UBA2376 | reverse complement strand
GGGCGGCGCCGGATCGCGCGGCCGTGGCGGCGACCATCGACGCGGTCGCCGCGCAGCTCGCGACGACGGTCGCCGTCGATCGCGAGCTGGTCGCCGTGCTGCTGCCGCTCTCGGGGCGGTTCGCGCCGATCGGCAAGGAGCTCCGCCTGGCGATCGAGCTCGCGCCGGCGGACGGCGCCCGGCGCGTCTTCCTCGACACCGCCGGTGATCCGGCTGGCGCCGCGGCCGCCGTGGACCGCGCGATGGCGCAGGGCGCCGTCGCCGTGCTCGGCCCGGTCGGTGTACGCGAGGGCGAGGCCGCCGCGCGTCGCGCCTCCGAGCGGGGCCTGCCGATCGCGCTGCTCGCGCCCGGCGACGGCGCCGATCCCGAGGCGGGGGTGTTCNNCGGCCGCCGCCGCCGCGCTGGCGCTGGGGAGCCCGACCGCCGGCGTGCTGGCGCCGCGCGACGACCTCGGCATCGCGGCGTCGGAGGCGTTCGCGGCCGCCGCTGCGGACGCCGGCATCCAGGTCACCGCCAGGGGCCTCTACGATCCGACCGCGACCGATCTCGAGCCCGACGTGAAGGACTTCCTCGGCCTCGATCCCGTCACCAACGCGCGCCTCGCCGCNNCAAGCGCGGCTGGCAGACGTTCTCACCCGACGTCCCGTTCGCGCTGCTCTACCTCCCCGATCGCCACGACCGCGCCGCGATCGTCGCCAGCTTCCTGCCGTACCTCGGCGTCGAGGTCCGCTCCGCCGACTTCCTCGATCCCGACTACCTGCGCAAGAAGCACGGCGGCCGGATCCCGCAGGTGGTGCAGCTCCTCGGCTCGTCGGGCTGGAACCACCCCGGCCTCGTCGCGCGGGGCGGCAGCGCCGTCGACGGCGCGTACTTCGTCGAGGNNCTCGGCGACGCCGCCGGCGCCGAGCTGGTCGCCACGTTCGCGGCGCGCGCCGGCCGCGATCCGTCGGCGGCCGCGCAGGAGGCGCACGACGCCTGGCGCCTCGTCGCCCGCGCACGCGTGGCCGCCCTCGTGCGTTCCGGAGACGCGCGCGCCGCCTTCGTCGCGGCGCTGCGCCAGGCCAGGCTCGACGATGGCGCCTGCATGCCCGCGAGCGTCGGCCCCGACGGCCAGCTCGTGCGCGAGCCTGCGCTCCTCGGCGTCGAGGCCGGCGAGATCGTCGCCGTGCCCTACTGACGGCCGCGCGTGGCGCCCAGCCGCGCTCGCACCTCGAACGGCACGCCGTACAGATCGAGCGCCGCGGCGCTGTCCCGCCAGCCCATGGACTCGCGCTGCACGACGTACGCGAACGTCGCGTCGACCGCCGCGTCCAGCAGCACGTGACGGGCGCTGGGCCGCGCGTCGGGCGGGCAGGCGGCGAGCGCCGCGAGCGTCGCCTCCAGCTTCTTGCCGGCGAGCCCGAGCGACTGGGCCGCTTCGGCCATCAGCTCGATCTCGAGGCCGGTGAACGCGGCGTCGGCGTCGCGGGGCTTCATGGCGGTTCGATGCGCGGGCCGGCGCGATCGCTTGCGCTGCGCCGCGGTCGAGGCAACATAGCGCGATGGCCGCCGCGCGCCAGTACGCGATCCACGCCGGGCTCTTCGTCGCGACGTGTATCACCACGTGGCTGGCCGGCGGCCCGGCGTTCTCGGCGACGCTCATGAGCATCCTCGTGTGCCACGAGATGGGGCACTACGTCGCCGCCCGCCGCTACGGCCTCGACGTCTCGCTGCCGTACTTCATCCCGCTGCCGCCGGTGATCACGCTCGGCACGCTCGGCGCCGTCATCCGCATGCGCGCGCCGATCCGGGATCGCAACCAGCTCCTCGTGGTCGGCGCCGCCGGCCCGCTCGCGGGGCTCGTCATCGCCATCCCGGCGCTGGTCATCGGCCTCGAGCTGTCGACCGTCGGCCCCATCCCGCCCGAGAGCGCGCTCGAGGGCAACTCGATCCTCTACGGCCTCACCAAGTACGCGCTCTTCGGGCGCTGGCTGCCGTCGAACGGCGTGGACGTGAACCTCCACCCCATGGCGTTCGCCGCCTGGGTCGGCCTCCTGGTCACGATGATCAACCTCATCCCGATCGGCCAGCTCGACGGCGGTCACGTCATGCGCGCCTGGCTCGACGACAAGCACGAGCGCATCTCGGCGTACCTGCACCGCGGCCTCATCGCCGTCGCCGCCGTGGGCGGCGTCGTGCTCTTCCTGCTCGCCGCCGACGCCGGGCTCGCGACCCTCGAGTCCCTCGGCTACGCCGCGGTCTCGATGATGCCGTGGCTCATCTGGGCGCTCGCCCTCACCGGGATGCGCTCGCTCTCGGGCGGCGAGTACCACCCGCCGGTGGTCGGCCCGCCCCTCGATCGCGCGCGCCGCGCCCTCGCGATCGCGATGATCGTCGTCTTCATCCTGCTCTTCGTGCCGGTCCCGATGCGGGCGTCGCTCTGATCCAGTTGCTCGCTCAGACCATCACCAGCACCGCCGTCAGGCCGCCCTTCTGGCCCACGTTGACCACGCGCTTCTTGGACGCGCGGCCGAGGATGCCGACGCCGCGCGGCGTCGCCATGAACCCGCACACGACGTAGAACTCCTCGAGCGAGACCGCGCCATCGGAGAGGATGGGGAAGTCCTTCACCTTCACGTCGACGTACTGCTGGGCCACGACGCCGCCGGTCTCGGCCGCGGCCGGCGACAGCGCCTCCGCGATCGCCTCGTCCCAGGCCGCGAGATCGACGTGCGGCCCGACGACGATGCCGGTTCCCCCGAACGAGCGGTTGGGCTTGAGCACGACGCGGTCCTTGTTGCGCCGCAGCCAGGGCAAGAGGTCGACCGGCTGGCCGTCGAGGTCGGTGGTCCGGGTCTCGCGCACGATGCGCGTCCACAGGACGTGCTGGCGGAAGATCTTCTGCTGGCGCTGGGTGAAGTGGCTCGCCAGCTCCGGCGTGGTCAGCACCTCGAAGGTCGACTTGTGGTCGAACTCGCCGGCGATCGACGAGACCACCTGGTTCTTCATGAACGCCGCGCGCAGGGCGCCCATGTCGGCGCCGTCCTCCTCGAGCGCGATGTACTCGCCGATCTCGGCGTCGCGATAGACGAGATCGATCGGCAGATCGCCGGCGTGGAGCTCGTCGCCCTTGCGCCGGAGCTCGCGCGGATCGACGAGCACGGCCGGTACGCCCTGGCTCTTGAAGTACTCGACCAGGTACGGGAACTCGTTGGGGCCGCCGACCGCGTCGCGCTCCTGGAGGAACGCCGTGTTGATCCGGCGCTTCTTGATCAGCTTGGCGTGGATCGTGATCTGCTCGAGCAGGAGCTGGCGCATGTCGTCCTGCGCCTTGAGCACCAGCGCCGGCGCGCGCTTCTGCATCGCCGGCACGACCACGCGCTGCAGGATCTCGGCGGCCTTGGGCGCGTAGTACATGCCGCCGACCCCGACGGAGTTGGTCTCGAAGAAGTGGAAGCCCTCGCTCCAGTCGTCGGTGGCGAAGTCGGCGTTGGCGTCGAGCCGCGCCACCACGGTCTGCGGTTGCTTGCCGACCTTGGCCCAGATGTCGCGCAGCCAGCGCTCCTCGCGCTCGGTGAACGGCAGGAGCGCGCGCACGGACGGCACCTCGATGTAGAGCGCGGCCAGCTTCTCGAGCGCGCGCGTCAGCTCGAGGCACACCTTGTGGAAGTACTGCTCCTGCTCGGGCCGGATGATGCGGGGGCGCGCCATGATCGGCACCGGGTGGATCGTGCCGTCGTCGTCCTCGTAGATGATCCCTTCCTTCTGCGCCTCCTCGCCGAGCTTCTTGAACAGCTTGCGCGTCTCGCCGGGCGGGATCTTGAGGAAGACCTCGTTGACCGTGTTGCCCAGACGAGCGTCCACTCGCTCGTCCCAGGAGCTTCGCCGCGCCACGGGTCGATGCTAGCGCGTGCGATACCGCCGTAGCCACTGCGCCGCCCACCGGATCTGCTCGCCGACCACGGGGTCGAGGTCGTGACCGCGCACCCAGCGGTCGACCCGCGCCGGGTCGCCGCGCGTCGCCAGCGCTAGGCGGACCGCCTCGGCGAACCGCTCGTGGGGGTGGGTCGCCGCGTAGAGGGAGATGACCCGCCGGTAGCGCGGGTTGGCCAGCCCGCCGCGACGGAGGCGTCGCTCGACCTCGTCGGCGGCGGCGCCGACCCGGTAGCGCACCGAGACGTCGCCGAAGAGTCGACGGAATGCGGGTTCGCGTGCGCCGCGTGGATCGAGGAAGAGGAGCGCGTGGCCGACCTCGTGGCGGAGGATGGCGATCATGGCGAGCGCGGCGGTGCGGTCGGCGGCGCGCAGGACGTCGGCCGGCGCGTGGTCGGCCGCGAGCATGGCGGCGTGGACGTACACCACGCGCGGCTCGTCCTCGACCACGCCCGCGCCGTCGCCCGACCACTCGAAGCGCAGGTCGGCCGCGACCCCGAACGTCGCCAGCTCGCGGCGGACCTGGGTGACCGCCGGGTGGCGTACCGGCTGGCCGACCACGCGCCGCTGGGCGGCGGTCAGGGGCGCGCGCGACGCGCGCAACCAGCGCAGGAGGCGAAGATCGAGCGACGAGAGCGTGATGCCGCACTCTACCTCCGTCCCCCAGTATGATCACCCCGTGCGAATCGAGTGCGAGCAGTGTCGCGCACTGGTCGAGCCGACGTGGACCGTGACCGGCGTCGACATCGTCGCGCGCTGCCCCGCGTGTGACCACGCGTCGCGCGCGACGGGCGCGACGGGCTCGACGGACGCGACGGACGCGACGGACGCGACGGACGCGGAGTCGGCCGCGACGGCTCCGGACGCCGCCGACGGCGATGTGGTCGAGTGTCCGAAATGCGGACTGCGGCCCGTGACCGGCGACGCCTGCCGGCGCTGCGGGCTCGACGCCAGCCGGATGGCCTCGTGGGCGGCGACCGACACCGCCCCCGACGCCCTCGCCGTCGCCTGGGAGGACTGCCTCGCGCACTGGGCCGACGCGGCGAAGCACGACCGCGCGGCCTCGCTCGCGCTCACGCTCGGCGAGCAGCCCTGGCTGGCGCGGAAGTACCGCAGCGTCCTGCGCGAGCGCCCCGGCGACGCGATCGCCGCCGCACGGCTCGAGCGGACGGGGAAGATCGCCCATGCGGCGATGTTCGCGACCGCGACATCCCCCCGCCCGGCCGGCTATCGGCGGGGTAGCTCGATGGCGCTCCTCGTTGTGCTCGCGCTGGTCGTCGCGGGCGGGCTGCTCTGGGGCCTGTACATGACGCGCACGCGCGAGGACGCCGACGCCGGGAACCCGTCGGCGACGATGCCGCCCAGACGGGAGCCGACGGAAGTTCACCGACCGAAGCCACCAGCCCGCACCCCCTCGCGTACCCCGGCGCCTCGTTGAATCCGGTCCACACGGGGCGTACGCTCGTATTCGAGCGATCGCGTGGCGCAGGTCGATTTCAACGAAAGGCAGTTGACGCTCAAGCTGGTCTACTTCGGACCACCGCTGTCCGGGAAGACGACCAACCTGCGCGCCCTGCACGGCAAGGTGGACGCGCTCAACCGCGGCCGCCTCATGACGCTCGAGACCCGCGACGACCGCACGCTGTTCTTCGACCTCCTGCCCGTGTTCTTCCGCTCGAACGGGCTCTCGTTCCGCATCAAGGTCTACACGGTGCCGGGCCAGCCCATGCACGAGGCGACCCGGCGCGTGGTGCTCCAGGGCGCCGACGGCATCGTGTTCGTCGCCCACTCCGACCCCGCCCGCGCCGAGGAGAACCGCGAGTCGTGGAACGGGCTCGGCAGGAACCTCTCCGAGCTCCACCTGCGGGTGCCGGTCATCGTCCAGTACAACAAGCGCGACCTGCCCGACTGTGTGCCGCTCGAGACCGCGGACCGCTTCGACCTCCTCGATCGAAAGGTCTACGGCGCCAGCGCGGTCACCGGCGACGGGGTGCTGCCGACGTTCTTCGCGGTCCTGGGCGCGACCTGGGACGCGCTCGAGCCCACCTTCAAGATCTCGCAGCGCTTCGGCGTCACCCGCGAGGACTTCATGCGCACGGTGTGTGCTCATGTGGGTGGGAGCGAACGTGATATCCTGGTCGCGTGACCGGCGCGAGCGTCGATCCGCTCGACGAATACCTCGAGCTGTCCAGGCTCCTGTCCTCCGCGGATCTCGATGATCTCGCCAGGACGCTGGCCCGCGTGCACGGCTGTGGCGTCGCGTTGCTCGGGCTCGACGAGCAGCTCCTGGCGGCCTCCGAGCTGGGCGGCGGCGCGGGGGCACGCGCGTCGCTCGAGTACCAGGGCGAGCGTGTGGGCTGGCTCGTCCTCGAGAACGGCGATGACGAGGCGGCGCGGCGGGCCGCGGAGATGTGCGCGCTGGTCGTGCACCAGGCGTACGCGCGGCGTCTCACCGGCGTCGCCCACGAGGCCGCGGTGAGCGTCAGCTACGCCGAGCTGCAACAGAAGAACAAGAGCCTCGAGATGGCGGTGTCGCGCCTGCGCGACGCCGATCGTGTGAAGTCCAACTTCCTGGCCACGATGTCGCACGAGCTGCGGACGCCGCTGACCAGCGTGATCGGCTACTCCGAGATGCTGCTGGAGGGCCTGGCGGGGCCGCTGGGCGACGATCAGCGCGAGTACGTGCAGACGATCCTCGGCAAGGCCGATCAGCTGCTCCAGCTCATCACCAGCGTGCTCGACATGTCGCGCGTGGAAGCCCACCGGACGCCGGTCGACGAGACCGAGGTGCCGCTGGTCGACGTGGTCGAGAGCGTGGTCGCGAGCTTCGCGCCGCAGGCGACCAAGCACAACATCACGCTCGACTCGATGGTCGAGTATCCGTTCCGCGCCATCGGGGATCGCCGGCAGATCCGCCAGGTGCTATGGAACCTCGTGAGCAACGCCGTGAAGTTCACCGCCGATGGCGGCCACGTGTCCGTGGCGGTCAAGCTCGGCGCCCTCGTGCCCGGCGGGGTCGGGACCCGGCCGGACAACCGGCTGGCCGCGCACCTCGAGGTCACCGACAACGGCATCGGCATCTCGCGCGAGCAGCTGCCGTACATCTTCGAACCGTTCTTCCAGGTCGACTCGTCGTCGACGCGCGAGTACGGCGGGAGCGGCCTCGGCCTGGCGCTGGCCAAGGCGTACGTCGAGGCGCACGGCGGTCGCATCTGGGTCGACTCGACCGTGGGGCGCGGCAGCTCGTTCGTCGCGTCGTTTCCGGTGGTCGCCGAGGACGTCCGCGCGGCGATGGGCGTGATCCGGAGATGAGCTCGTGAACATCGACTGGAGTGAGCTCGCGCCGTGGCTGGTCGCCGCGGCGGGGCTGATCGTGCTCTCGGGATTCTTCGCCGGCTCCGAGGTGGCCCTCTTCGGGCTGCGGCGCGTCGAGCGCGAGCAGCTCGCGCGCTCGGGGCGCTCGGTCGACAACCTCGTCCTGCGCCTGCTCGCGCAGCCGCGCCGCCTGGTGACGTCGGTCCTGCTCGGCAGCGAGGCGGTCGCGATGACGCTCGCGGCGATCGGCGTCGTCATCATGGGCGAGCTCGTGCCCGAGGCGACGATCCTGGCGCTGATCGCGCTCGTGGTCGCGGTGGTCGCGCCGCTCTTGCTCCTCGCCGGCATCGTCGTGCCGCGCACGCTCGCGATCAAGGCGCCGATCGCGTGGGCGCGGGCGGCGGCGCGGCCGCTGGCGCTGTTCACGTTCCTCGTCTTCCCGGTCCAGTGGATCGTGCAGACCATCGTCGAGGCGCTGGCCAAGGCGTTCGGCAGCGGCGGGCGGTCGCGGGCGGCGGGCGATCTGTCGGAGGAAGAGTTCCGCAAGCTCGTGGACGCCGGCAGCGCGCAGGGACAGGTCGACGCGCGCGAGCGCCGCCTCATCCACAAGGTCTTCGAGTTCGGCGACAAGAACGTCGGCCAGATCATGACGCCGCGCGACAAGGCGTTCGCGCTCTCGTACGACCTGCCGATGGCGCGGCTGGCCAAGGAGGTCGCCGCGCGCGGCTTCTCGCGCGTGCCGATCTACCAGCGGTCGCTCGACAACATCCGCGGCATCCTCAACGCCAAGGACCTCGTCCTGGCGACGGCGGGGCAGGCGCCGGCGCGCACGCTGTCGGAGCTCCTGCACGAGCCGCTCTTCGTGCCCCGGACGACACCGCTCGCGCGCCTGTTCCGGTCGTTCAAGCAGCGCAAGGTGCACATGGCGCTGGTGGTGAGTGAGTACGGCGGCCTCCTCGGCATCGTCACGATGGAGGACCTGCTCGAGCAGCTCTTCGGCGAGATCCGCGACGAGCGCGACAACCTGCAGAGCGGCGGCGTGCGCCGTCCTGGCCGTGGCGGTCGCACCCCCGTGCCGGGCTCGGTGGCGACGCTCGCGTCCGAGGTCGAGCCGCCGGCGCCCGCCGCGGCCGCGCGCGGCGACGGCGACGGCGGCGGCGACGG
>DDTA01000211.1:13806-14066 GCA_002344285.1 Myxococcales bacterium UBA2376 | reverse complement strand
GACGTGAGCGTGACGTTGCCGGCGCGACCGGTGGTGTTGCCGCTGGTGCGCCCGCGCGCCGGCGGCGACGCGCTCGCGCTCGCGGACCTGGCGATGGCGCGCCACGATCCGTTCGACGCCGCCGCGCAGTACCGCGCGATCCTCGCGCGCCGGCCGGCGTACGCCGCGTACGTGCAGCTGCGGCTGGCGCAGGCGTACGTCGCGCTCGGTGAGCCGCCGCGGGCGCTACCGCTCCTGCGCGCGGCGGCGCGCGCGCCGGC
>DDTA01000211.1:0-13789 GCA_002344285.1 Myxococcales bacterium UBA2376 | reverse complement strand
GCGCGCGCGCTCGAGCTCGCCGCGCACCTCGTGCACGTGGTGGCGCCCGACGAGCGCGGCGCGTTGCTCATGCACATGGCGCTCGAGTCGCCGGCGTCGGCGTCGGCGTGCGAGCTGGCGGTCGCGGCGATCGGCGCGGGCTACCGCGACAACCCGCGCGAGCTCCCCATCGCGTGCCGCGACGACGTCGATCGCGCGCTCGCGGCCGCGATGGGCGTGACGCTCGCCGACCGCGAGACGACGTTCGCGTGGCAGTTCAACCAGGCGGCGAGCACGTGGGAGCGCCTGCGGGACCGGGCCCACGCCGGCGACCTCGACGCCGAGCCGTGGGTGCACCTCGCCGCGCAGTACCTCGTCGCGCGCGCGCACGCGGCGCACGAGCGGCACAAGAACCTCGCGAGCTACGGCGCGTTCGCCGCGCTGTCGGTCGCGGTCGATCTCGCGACGCGCACCGGCCAGACGCGCGGGCTGACCGCGGCGCAGCTGCGATCGATCGCCGAGGAGCTCGACCCGCGCTTCCCCGTGGCGCTGCCGGCCGCGCTCCTGCGCCGCCTGGGAGAGGCGCAACCGGGGACGCCGTGACGCGTCTTCCGGGCATGACGGGCCGTGCGGCGCTCTGCCTCGCGCTGGTGGCGGCGTGCGCGCCGGGCCGTGGGTCGGCGCCGGCGGCGCCGGCGGTGGGGGCGGCGTCGGGGGCGGAGGCGCGGCGAGACGCGGCGCGCGGAACGGCGGGGACGCGCGAGTCGTCGCATGCGGTGGCGCCGATCCTCGACCTCACGCGACCGCCGGGCTTCGAGATCCTGCGGGTGGCGGACGATGACGACGGCGCCGACGACCTCCTGCCGCTACACCCCGAGACGCCGGACCGTCCGCGGTCCATGCCGCTCGTTCGTCCTCGCTCGGGCGGTGAAGCGCTGGCCCTCGCCGACCTCGCGCTCACGCGCGGTGATGCGTTCGATGCCATCGCACAGTACCGGGCGCTGCTCCCGCAGCTGGAACCCGACGCGGTCCCGTACGCGGAGCTGCAGCTGGCCCGCGCGCTGGCCGCGCGCGGGGAGCGCGAGGAGGCGCGAGCCGGCCTGTCCCGGCTCGCGACGCGCGACGGCCCGGTGGCCTGGGCAGCGCTGGTCGATCTCGCGAACCTGCGCATCCACCAGGTCGGCGCCGTCGAGGCGACGCGCGAGCTCGAGCACCTCTCGAACGCGCGGCACGAAGCGCTGGTCGACGAGCTGATCCACCAGCTGTCTCGCGAGCACAGCGCGGCGCTGCTCCTGGACAAGGCCAGGCGTCTCGAGCGCTGCGGGTACGCGTTCGAGGCGGTGCAGCGCTGGCCCGACGTCGAGACCGCCGCGGTCCCCGCGCGCTGTCGGGGGCGGGTCGCGAACCTCCGCTGGATGGTCGAGCGCCGCGAGCGTTCGCGTTCGTACCTGGCGGTGCAGCGTCGGATCAACCCGCTCGTCGAGCGATGGGACGCGCTCGCCGTCGCGACGAGAAACGGCGACCACGATCCCGCGCCATGGGTGGCGCTCGCCGAGGACACCCTCGTGCTGCGCGAGCTGGCGGAGGAGGCGGGGCGTCGCGGCGTCATCGATCGGACGGCGCGCGCCGCGCTCGTCATCGCCATCGAGCTCGCGCTGGCGCGCGCGTCCCCCGACGAGCGCCTGCTGCCGCAGATCTATGCGGCGTCGGACCGCGTCGAGCGCGAGCACCGCGGCGCGGTGCGCGCGCACGTGGACCTCCTGCGGCGTGGGAGGCCGCGCCGGTGATGGCCGCGGCTCAGGTGCGCCACTTGATTTCCGGCATAGTTCTTCGGAGCACGCTCTGCCTCTTGTCAGAGCGCTCTGCTAAGAACAGTGCCGGTAATCAAGATGAAGCCGAAGCCACCGTCGAAGCCGCAGCCAAGGAAGCCACGCAGGAAGTCGACCTCGACCTCGACCTCGAAGTCCGCCCGCTCGGCGCAGCTGACCCTCGCCGACGCCCGCAAGCCCACGGGGCACGGCGGCTGGCGTCCGGGCGCCGGCCGTCCCCGCGGCCGGAAGACCGTCCCCCACGACGCCCGCGAAACCTTCGCTCCCCGCCATCCGCTCCACATCACCTGGCGCATCGCCGACGGCATCCGCTCCCTCCGCCGCGAGCCGGTGCTCGAGCTCGTTCGCGCCAAGCTCTCCGCCCATGCGCGCGGCGACGCCTTCCGCGTCGTCGAGTTCAACGTGCTCGGCAACCACCTGCACCTCGTCGTCGAGGCCAGCGGCAAGGAGGCACTCTCCCGCGGCCTGCAAGGGCTCGCGGTGCGCCTCGCTCGCGCGATCAACCGACTGCTCGCGCGCTCCGGCCGGCTCTTCGCCGGGCGCTACCACGCGCGCGTCCTGCGCACGCCGCGCGAGGTGCGCAACGTCCTGCGGTACGTCTTGCTCAACGCGCGGCACCACGCCGAGGAGCGCGGCCAGCGCCTCGCGCGCGACTGGGTCGACCCGTACTCCAGCGCGGCATGGTTCGACGGTTGGCGCGCACCGATCCGCAGCGAGGCGCGCTGGCTCGATCGGCTGCGCAAGATGCAGCGCCCGACGGCGACGGCGCGCACCTGGCTGCTCGCGACCGGCTGGCGCAAGCACGGCCTCCTCGCGTTCGACGAGGTGCCGGGGCGCTGACGGAGCGGCAACGCCCTTCGACTCGCTGCGCTCGCTCAGGGCGAACGGACGCCCTTCGACTCGCTGCGCCCGCTCAGGGCGAACGGGCGCCCTTCGACTCGCTGCGCTCGCTCAGGGCGAACGGTGGTAGTGTCGCCGCCGATGTTCCGGGCCCGGGGGCTTCCCGCGATCGCGCTGGCGACGCTCGTCTGCGCGACGCTCGCGCTCACGCTCGCGCCCGCGCGCCACGCCAGCGCGTCGCCCCTCGAGCTCTTCGGCTTCGGCGGCCGCTCGCCGGGCATGGCCGGGGCCGGCGTCGCCTCGACGGAAGGCTACGACGCCACGTTCCTCAACCCCGCCGGGCTCGCGCTCGTCACCCGCAAGCGCGCGACCATCGGCGGCCTCTTCGGCGACTTCTCGCTCGAGCTGGACGGCGCCCAGACCGACACCGACCGGGCGAGCGGCCTCGTCATCGGCGGCGCCGTGCCGCTGCCGCTCGGCGGCGCCGCCAGGGATCGCGTCGGCATCGGCTTCGGCTTCCAGATCCCGACCATCGCGATCAACCGCGCCCGCGCGCCCTATCCCGGCGATCCGGTGTTCACGCTGCTCGAGAACCGATCGCACGTGATCGGGCTCATGTTCTCCGTCGGCGTCAAGGTGAAGCCGCGGCTCGCCGTCGGGCTCGGCGTCAACTCGCTCGCCGTCCTGCGCGGCGGCATCGACGTGACCACCGACGGCTCGGGGCGCTTCACCACCCAGTCGGAGCAGCGGCTGCTCACCCGCTTCGCGCCCATCCTCGGTGCGCGCTGGCAGTGGCGTGACGACGTCGACGTCGGCGTCGTCGCCCGCGCGCCGTCACGCTCGGACTACGACATCGCGGTCACCAACGACCTCAGCGAGGTCCTGCCCGTGACGCTGCCGCCGATCCGCATCGCGGGCGCCGCCCAGTACGATCCGCTCACCCTCGCCGTCGAGGCGGCGTGGCAGTGGCGCCCCACGGTCGCGCTCACCGGACACCTCGCGTGGGCGCGGTGGAGCGCGTTCCCGCTGCCCACGCAGAACCCGACCACCGGCACGCCGCCGCAGGAGGCGCCCGGCTTCCACGACACGGTGATCCCGCGCCTCGCGATCGAGCACACGCGTGACGCGCTCGGCGGCCACTTCAACGCGCGCGCCGGGTACGCGTTCCTCTGGTCGCCGGCGCCCGAGCAGACCGGCCGCCAGTCGCTCCTCGACAACCACCGACACCTCGTCGCCGCCGGCGTCGGCTTCGGCTGGCCCGGCCGCGTCATCCCGCTGCACGTCGACGCCTGGGCGCAGCTCCACGTGCTGCAGCCGCGCGCGCACGCCAAGGACGCCGGTCGCTTCCTGCCCGAGGAGACGCCGCCCTTCGACGTCGTCGAGACCGGCGGCCACATCATCGTCGGCGGCCTCACCGTGGGGGTGGATCTGTGAAGCGCGCGCTCACGTCCGTCCTCGCCCTCGCCGCGCTCGCCGCGCCCGCCGCCGCGAACCCGGTCGACCTGTTCGGCTTCGGCGCGCGCGCCCAGAGCATGGGCGGCGCCGCCACCGCCGGCACCGACGACGCCTCCGCCAACTACTACAACCCGGCGCGGCTCGCCGGCTCCGACGACATCCGCATCGACGTCGGCTACCACCTCGCCCAGCCGCTGCTCTCGGTCGACGGGCACGGGCAGGGCGTCGACAGCTCGCGTGGCCTCGCCATCGGGCTCGCCGTGCCCGGCAAGGTCGGCGCCGCGCGCCTCGCGATCGGCGCCGGCCTCTTCCTCCCCGACCAGCAGATCACGCGTACGCGTACGCTGCCCAGCCCGCAGCCGCGCTGGTCGCTCTACGACAACCGGCCGCAGCGCCTGTTCCTCGCCGCCAACCTCGCCATCGCGCTGCCCGGGCGGCTCTCGATCGGCGCCGGCATCTCGTACATGTCGTCGACCCAGGGCGACGTGCGCCTCCGCGGCCTCGTCGGCTTCCCCGACGCCTCCTCGTCCCAGCTCGTCCTCAACATGGACGTCGACCTGAAGACGATCCGCTACCCGCAGGCCGGCGTCTCGTGGGACGCGCTGCCGTGGCTCACGCTCGCCGCGACCTACCGCGGCGGCTTCACGCTCGTCCTCGATCAGACCTTCGTCATCACCGGCGACATCGGCTCGCCCGGCGCGCCGCCGCTCGTCGACGATGGCTTCCTCCAGCTGCGCTCGGTCGCCCAGGATCTGTTCCAGCCGGCGCAGGTCACCGCCGCGCTCCACGCCCGCGTCACGCCGCGCCTCGCCGTCGGCTTCGATCTGTCGTGGCATCGCTGGAGCGTCTTCGAGAACCCGGCGGCGCAGATCGACATCGAGCTCGACCTCCGCGACTTCAACGACCTCGTCAACATCCCGCCGCAGGACCCGCTCCCCGCGCCTCACTTCCACGACATCGCCATCCCACGCCTCGGCGTCGAGTACGTCCTGCGCCACGCGCCGCGCCGCACGTGGCGCGTCCGCGGTGGCTACACCTACGAGCCTTCGCCGGCGCCGGAGCAGTTCGGCGCCACCAACTTCATCGACAACGACAAGCACACGCTCTCGGCCGGCGCCGGCGTCGAGATCCCCGATCTCGGCGGCATCGTGCTCCGCCCGGTGACGATCGATCTCTCGCTCGTCACCACGTTCCTCCCCGAGCGCGAGCATCGCAAGCTCATCGCCGTCGATCCCGTCGGCGACTACCGCTCGCGCGGCGTCGTGCTCGCCGGCGCGCTCTCGTCGAGGTGGAGGTTCTGATGCGTGCCTGCTGGCTGCTGGTGTTGGCCTCCGGCTGCGGCATCGGCATCGCCGACGACGCCTCCGGCGGCAGCGACGACCTGCCGACCGCCGGCGCCGGTCCGTACAAGAAGCTCACCGCCGACGAGAACACCCCTGCCGACGAGCCGTGGCTCGCCACCGATCGCGTGATCGACTTCACCGAGCCCGCGCTCGTCGCGCGTCCCGGCGGCGGCTTCACCTTCTTCTTCACCCGCGAGTCGCCCGATCCGCCCGTCGGCGACAGCGAGATCTGGCGCGGCGCGATCGCCGACTTCACCCATCTCCCCGACGAGCCGCCGGCGCCCGTCCTCGTCGCGGACCAGGCGTGGGAGGAAGGCCACGTCGCCGCGCCGTCGATCGTCGACCTCGGCGGCGGTCACCTGCTCGCGTATTACGAGGGCGGGCTCGCCGCCCCGGCGCTCGGTCGCGCCGAGTCGACCGACGGCGGCCGCACCTGGCAGAAGTCGCCGGCGCCGGTGCTCGCCGACGCCGCGCTCGCGTCGGTAGCCACCGACGGCGCCCTCTGGCTCGCCGCCTTCACCCGCCCAGGCGAGCCCGGCCTCTGGCTCGCGCGCTCGGACGACGGCGTCGCCTGGGTCGCCGACTCGGTCCCGATCCTCCTGCCGACCGGCGTGCCGGATTCGTTCGAGGCGACGGCGCTCGCCTCGCCCCACCTGGCCTGGCTCGAGGAGTCCTCCGGTCGCGGGCACTGGGCCCTCTGGTACGGCGGCCTCGAGGAGCTGCCCGATCCCGGCGACGCACCGCGCTACGCCATCGGATACGCGGCTTCTTTCGACGGGATGGACTGGGATCGTCTGGGCGGCGGACGCCCCGTCCTGTCCGCCCCGGCCGGCGCCCCGGCCGTCCTCGTCGACGGCCCGCGCGGCACCCTCCTGTTCGACGCGCCCAACGGCCGACGCATGGCCGTCGGCGTCGCCTTGCATCCGTAAAGGCATGATATCGTCCGGCTTGCGTGGGCTGTCCGCCGCGCGCCGGCATGAAAGTCAAGTTCTGGGGCGTCCGTGGCTCCATCCCGGTGCCCGGGAAGAGCACCAACCGGTACGGCGGTAACACGTCGTGCGTGGAGATCCGTCCGCGCGGCGGCTGGCCGATCATCATCGACGCCGGCACGGGGATCCGCCGCCTCGGCAAGCATCTGATGGACGGCGCCTTCGGCGAGGGAGGCGGTACGGCGCACATCCTCATCAGCCACACGCACTGGGATCACATCCAGGGCATGCCGTTCTTCTCGCCGATCTACCGGCGCGGCAACAAGATGCACGTCTACGCGCGCCAGCAGGCCGACACGCACCTCCAGGCGGTGTTCGCGTCGCAGACCGAGGATCCGTACTTCCCGGTGCCGCTCGCCGCGCTCGAGGCCGACGTCGACTTCCACGAGCTGGTCGAGGGCTCGCGCTTCGCGATCGACGGCTGCCAGGTGTCGTGCACACGCCTCAACCACCCGTGGGTCGCGATGGCGTATCGCCTCGACTGCGATGGCGCGTCGGCCGTGTACTGCTCCGACACCGCGCCCTTCACCGACATCCTCCTCGAGCACGAGTTCATCGCCAAGCCGCCCGTGCCCGGCGAGCAGCTGCCCCGGGCCATGGCCGACAAGCTCGCCTCCATGCGCGCCGGGCTCGTCGCGCTGTGCAAGGGCGCCGACCTCCTCATCTACGACACCCAGTTCACCGTCGACGAGTACCGGCAGCGCCCGCACTGGGGGCACTCGACGCCGGAGGACGCGCTGGTGATCGCGCGCGAGGCGGGGGTCAAGACGCTCTGCCTCTACCATCACGCGCCGATGCGCACCGACGAGGCGCAGGACGCGATCCTCATGGCCACGCGCTGGGAGGCGAAGCAGAAGGGCGACCCCTTCGAGGTGATCGCCGCGTACGAGGGCCTCGAGGTGACGCTGGGGGACGACCAGTGAGGCTCCACTTCTGGGGCGTGCGCGGCTCGATCCCGGCGCCGGGACCGGAGACCAACCGCTACGGCGGCAACACGTCGTGCGTGTCGGTGCGCTCGGCCGGCGGCGAGCTGGTGATCATCGACATGGGCACGGGCCTCATGCACCTGGGCAACTCGCTCCTCGCGACCGAGTTCGGCAAGGGGCAGGGCACGGCGACGATCCTGCTCTCGCACGCGCACTGGGATCACATCCAGGGCCTCGGCTTCTTCGCGCCGGTCTTCATCCCCGGCAACCAGTTCACCCTGCGCGGCCACGGCAAGTCGAGCTCGATGCTCGAGGGCATCCTCGAGGGGCAGATGAACCCGAACTTCTCGCCGCTCTACACGCTCAAGAACCTGGGCGCGACGTTCGACGTGCGCGCCGTCGTGCCCGGCGAGCCGTTCATGGCCGGCTCGATCCGCGTCATCGCACGCCCGAACCCGCACGGCTCGACGACCGCGCTCGCCTTCCGCCTCGAGGAGGGTGGGCGCTCGTTCGTCTACGCGTCGGACGCGGGCTACGCCGACGGCGGTCCGTCGAAGGACGTGCTCGAGCTCTACCGCGGCGCGACCGTCATGCTGCACGACTCGACGTACACGCCGGCGGATCAGGCGACGCGACGCAACCGCGGCTTCTCGTCGTACGAGCAGGCGGCCGACGCCGCGATCGCCGCCGGCGTGGGCACGCTGGTGACCTTCCACTACGACCAGGACTACGCCGACACCGACGTCGACGCGCTCCGCGACGCGTGCCGCGCGTACCTCGACGCGCATGGCGGAGAACGGATCGCGCTCGTCGCCGCGGCGGAAGGCATGGAACTGGACGTCTGACGGCCTCGGGCGTCAGGGGACGCAGAGGACGCCGAAGGTGCGGTCGTTGCCGGGCTCGGCGATCCACCAGCCGGTGCGGCCGAAGGCGTTGCAGGAGAAGTCGCGCGCGAGCTGGAAGCGGAGCGCGTAGACGCCGGGCGCCGACGGCGCGGTCATCGTGACGGTCGTGGAGCCGGTGAGCGTCTGGTTCTGCGGCGGGTTGTCGTCGTAGACGCAGCGCTGCCGGCCGCCGGGCACGAGGCCGACCTCGATCTGATCCTGGCAGCTGCTGCAGAGGAAGTCCGAGTCGCGCAGTGACCACGTGAGCGAGTACGAGAGCTGCGCGCCGGGCTGGACGACCGCGGTGTTGCCGCCGCCGGCGATCGACACGTCGGCGATCTGGCCCCACACGTCGGTGCCCGCGGCCACCATCGGCGCGATCGTCGGCGCCGTCGCGCCGCACGGCCACGGGTCGACGTCGTTGCACAGGCCGTCGCCATCGGTGTCGGCACACGCCGGCGCGTCGATGGTCGCGGTCACCGCGTCGTCGCTCGCATCCGCACCGACCGCGCCATCGAGCGTGAGCTCATCATCGCCGCCGCGCTCACCGCTCGGGGTGAAGGCGCAGCCGACGAGGACCGCGAGCGACAGGAGGACCAACCGCCGCACGTCCCGACGGTCTCAGCCGAGCGTGCCTCGGTCAATCGTCCCCGCTGGTACCGCGACTGACGCGAAATGATCCCGCAGGGTTGCTCGAACCGAGATCACATCCTCGTGCCGAGGACGAGCAAGAGATCGAGGTCGACGCCGGTGTAGTCGAGGTCGCCGTCCTCGGGATCGGATGGGTCGTCCTCGTCGAAGTGGAAGGCCAGGGGCACGGCGACGTGGAAGCCCAGGTACATCTTCCCGCGCACGGGGACCGAGAGGCCGGCGCCCACCTCGGCGGCGAGCCCCGGATCGCTGTCCTCGATGTCGAGATCGACGCCGATCAGATCGCCCCGCGCCGAGAAGCGAACGAGCTCGCCGCCGAGCCCGGCCCGCAGGAAGAGCGTACCGCCGGCGACGCTGTCGAGCGGGATGTGGTGGCGCACGCCGACGAGCAGGCGGAAGCGATCGAAGCCGATGTCGACGTCACCGAGCGGCGTCGTGCTCGTCCTGCCGAAGGGCGTGAAGTCGCCGCTCAGCTCGATCGCCGTCGCACCGGAGCCGTTGCCGAGGCGGAACCCGAGCTTCAGGCTCTCGTCGAGCTCGGCATAGTCGTCGTCGGCGACCGGGATCGCGATGCCGAGCACCCCTTCGAGGTACCCACCCTCGGCCAGCGCCGGCGTCGTCGTTCCGAGGAGGACAGCGGCGCTCGCGGCGACGACGGTGGACAGCGCATGGGGCATGGGGCGTTGCCGCCAGCATACGGTGCGCCGGGCGCGCACCTCGCCGGCAACCTTCGGCAACGCTACGGCTGACCGCCGCAGTTCGCGTCGCGCCACGGATCCGAGGGGTAGTCGACGAAGCGCGCGACGTAGTACGCCCCCGACGCCGGACGGAGCTCGACGCCGTTCACGACGATCACGTACTCGAGCTCGGCCTGGACGTACTGGCCGTCGGGCGTCGGCGTCACCGGCACGTCGGGGCAGTGGTACGCGCGGAACGGATCGAGGCCGCGCACGTTCACGACGAAGCGGGCGTCGTTGCCGACGCGGCGATCGAACGAGGCGTAGGTGGAGCGCAGCGGCTCGCTCGATCCGCGCGCGCGCCAGCGCAGGGTCGCGTCGAGCTTCTGCCACACCTGCGGATCGTCGCGATCGGTCACGCCGGGCGACCACACGCGGAAGCACAGGTTGGTCGTCGCCGCCCGCTGGCGCGCCCACGTGTCGAAGCCGAACCCGCCGTCGGCGGCGCCCCCGCCATCACACGCGTCGCCGGTCTCGCGGCTGATCTTGGCCGTGACGCCGCCGATCCACGACGGCGCGACCAGGACGTCGAAGCCGTAGTTCGCGCCCAGGTTCGAGTCCCAGGCCTGGCAGCCGGGCACCGCGGTGTTCTCGAACCACACCGCCATGCGGCGCGCGCCGGTGCGCGGCACGTCGACGATCATCGCGCCGTGCTTGATGCTCGCCGACGAGCTCTCGCCCGACGGCTCCCAGCGTACGTGCGCGGTGATGTCCCAGAGGTCCATCCCGTTGCGCGCGTTGCGGCACGTCGTGAGCCGGTTGACGTCGTACTCGAGCCGGACCTGGCCGCCCGGCACCAGCGCGCCGTGCTGCGTCTCGCGGTGATCGGCGGCGAACACGATACGCGCCGGCGGCGTCGGGCCTGCGGCCGGGCACACCGCGTCGTTGCGCCGGACCGCGAAGTCCGACGACCACGCGAGCTCGTAGTTGTCGAAGTCGCCCGGGTTGCGGTTGTGATCGAACAGACGCCCGCCCTCGGGCAGGCGCGCGAACGGCACGACCTGGACCCGCGCCCTGGTCAGCGCCGTGCCGCTCAGGCCCGGCCCCGGCAGGTGACCGTCGAGGCGCACGCGGTAGCGCGCGAAGCCCGGCGTCGCGGCGCCGCCCGCGGGCGTGGCATCGACCTGCCACCAGGTGGGGTCCGAACCGTACTGGTAGAGGACCGAGGCGACCGCACCCTCGTCGGCGGCCGCCGCCGACAGCTCGAGGTCGCCTTCCCAGATCCACGAGCCGCCCTGCTCCTGGTAGCCGCCGCTGCCGTTGCTCGGCCGCGACAGCTCGCGCAGGACGACGTGGCAGCCACGATCGGCCTGGTCACGTGACCCGTCGATGCCGACCAGCGGCGCCTCGCCGACGACGGCGGTGTCCAGCGGTGCCTCGACGCAGGCGGAAAGAAGGAGGGAGGAAGCGAGCAGCGAGCGGGAGGAGGAACGCATCTCGCCGCGCTCTCCGCATCGGACGTGCCAGCCCGTAAGTCGTTGGACTTGCTCGCCGTCGGCGCCGTACTGGCCGGCGTGGGAGCCACCCTCCCGCTGCGAAACGCAACGCGCTACGGGACGACGACGAACTCGCGCTTCATCAGCGCGACCAGGTTCTGCGCGCAGTCGAGGTCGCTGCCCGGGAAGTGATCGAGCACCTTCTGGAGCTGACCGTGATCGAGCACGAGCTGGAACGTGTCGAGCTCGCTCGGCGTCAGGTCGCGAAGGCGGCCGGCGAGCGGCGTCGGCACGGCGAGCGGCGAGCCGGGCGGCGGCAGGTGGTGCGCGATGTTGCGGAGCTCGTCGAGCTGGCGCACGCCCTCCATGAGCAGCGCCTCGGTCGACTCCTGGATCTCCTCCATCACCTGCATCTCGACCTGCGGCTCGAGCTCGAACGTGCCGGTCGCCCACGTGAGCATCCGGTAGATCGCCTTCTGCGGCGACAGCGCGAAGTCGTCGTTGATCGCCGCGAAGTAGAGCTGGCCCTTGCGCAGGTAGATCTTGCCGACCTGGCCGGTCGACACGATCGTGAGCACGCCCGACTTCCGCGACGTCGACAGGAGCTGCAACAGATCGGGGAGCGGGATCTCCTCGATGACGCCGGACATCGGCCGGCCGGCCGAGCTCGACTGGCGCGCCGCCCCTGCCTCGAGCCGGCGCCGCGCCTCGGCCTCGGACTGGTTCGCCGTCTGCGCGTCGACCGCGACGACCTTGATGATCGACGTGCCGACCAGGATGCGGTCGCCCTCGGCCAAGCGCGCGCGCCCCGAGATCTTCTCACCGTTGACGAACGTGCCGTTCGTGGAGCCCACGTCCTGGATCAGGATGTCCGTGTCCGTGGTCGTGATCTTCGCGTGGCGCCGCGAGACCATGTCCTCGACGAGCACCATGTCCAGGTCACTCGACCGCCCGATGATGATCTCGCGGTTCATCCGCAGGGGAAACTCGCCCCCCTGGTACTTGCCGGAGATGAATCGGAGGGCGAACCTGGGTCGGTCGGACATGATGGCGCCGGGAGAGGCGTGGGAACCAGACAGCAACGCAAAAACTCCAAGCCGAACGATGTCGGGCGGTTCCGAGGGAAAAGTGTAGTGCCAGCTGGTGTCAGGGCGCAAGTATCGGGGGACGCAGGATTCCCGAGAGGCGACGGTACACGTCCTCGGCGACGACCAGGCTCGAGTGCCCGAGCGGCACCGTGGTCGCCATCGCGCCGGGCAGGCGCGTCCGCCGCAGCGGCACGACCCAGTCGCGCGCGGCCGACAGGGAGTGGAGCTCGACGCCCGGCGGCGGCGGTCCTTGCGCCAGCTCGTCGAGGAAACGGCTCTTGGGCAGGAGCTGCCATGACGACGTCGACCACAGGCCGAGCGTCGCGACGCCGGCGAGCGCGACCCACGTGCCGTGGATCGGCGTGCCCATCATCACGAGCTTGCGCACCCTCGTATGACCACCGAGCTTCTTCGCGTAGTAGAGGCCGATGAGCCCGCCCATCGAGTGGCCGACGATGTCGATCTTGTCCCACGGGGTCTGCGCGAGCACGCGCTCGATCTTCCGGTGGATCATGAACGCCGAGCGACGGATGTCGCGGACGTTCAGCGTGCCGATGTTGAACGACACGACGATGAAGCCGTCCTCGACCATCCGGCGCTCGAGCAGGTACATCGAGCCGCGCGTCCCGAGGAAGCCGTGGATGAGGAGCACCGGCGGCGAGTCCGCCTTCGCCTCGAAGCTCGCCTGCCGGCGGATGCGGTTGCCCCGCACGAGCCCGCGCAGGTAGGCGAGCCCGTCGGCCCCACCCACCAGGTCCTGGCCGACCGTGCTGCGGCGGCCGAGCCAGCGCGACGGCGCCTCGGCCAGATATCGAGCCAGCCACGAGGACCGGCGGATGAGTGGGGCAGGGAACTTGGACTTCTCGGCCATACTGCTGCCAGGGCTAGTCCACGTCGACGAAGCCCTGAGCCCGGAGTCTAGAACATTCTGCCGCGTATGCGGTCGCCGCCTGGGTCGGCCCGGGGTAATCGACCACGCGCCAGACGCCGCGCTGCCCGATCATGCCGCGTCGCGACACGAGGGACGCCCCATGTCGGTAGATGAGCGCGAACTGCTCCGGCGTCCGCATCGAGCGAGAATCGCCGGGTGGGACGATGCCCGGCGGCGGCGCAGGCTCGGCCGGATCGCCGGCGACGATGTCCGAGGGCGCGGGCAGGACGGTGAGCGCAGCCTCGGCGAAGCCGAGCGCGGTGCGCGCGATGGCGCGGAGATCGAAGGTCGGGAGCATCGGTGGGAAGGGAGATTCCTGCAGCGTCGGCGGCGGCGGAGAGGGAGCCGGAGCCGGTGGAGGCTGCGCGAGCACGGGCGGCGCCGGCAGCGGATCGGGCACGGGCACGGGCACGGGCACGGGCACGGGAATCGTCGCCGCGGGCGGAAGCGGCACGGGCACGGGCACGATGGCGGGCTCGGCAGCCTGTTTCGCGACGTACGGCGCCGTGGTGGAACGAAGCTTCTTGCGAGATCTCGAAGGCGTCTTCCCCATGATGAATGGCGTGCCAGTGTTCGCCCGAGTGGGCCACTTTTCCGAAATCCCGCGGGCAAGCTGGTAGAATTCCGAGGTTGACCGCCGCCACGCCGGGCCGGCGCTTAGGCCGTTATCACCTCGTGGAACCCCTCGGGGGTGGCCCCTG
>DDTA01000105.1 GCA_002344285.1 Myxococcales bacterium UBA2376 | reverse complement strand
CGGTTTCGGATCCGGTTTCGGTTTCGGTCCCGGTTTCGGCTCCGGTTTCGGGCGCGGAGGCGGGGGGCGCAAAGTTGACAAAGTTGACACCGTCCCCGGAGAAGGGGAGGGATTACGGCTAGGTGTCGGGCTTGTCGTCTTCGCCGCGGTGGATGCCGAGGGCGCGGAGCTTCTTGTGGAGGTTGGTGCGCTCGATGCCGAGGGCCTGGGCGGTGCGGGAGATGTTCCAGCTCAGCTCGGCGAGCTTCATGCGGATGAACTCGGCCTCGATCTCCTCGCGGAACTCGCGGAGGGATTTCTGGGCGTAGCGCGAGAGGTCGAAGGCGGTGGCGACGGGGCCGGTGGTGCGGCCGACGCTGGCGGGGCGCGGGCCGCCGAGGTAGGGCGGCAGGTCGCGCTCGCGGATGACCTCGTCGGACATGATGACCAGGCGCTCGACCACGTTGCGTAGCTCGCGCACGTTGCCCGGCCACTCGTAGGTCTTGAGCTTGTCGAGGACGACGTCGTCGATCGGCTTGCGCGCGAAGCCGTTCTCCTCGCAGCACTCGGCCACGAACGACTCGACCAGGAGCGGGATGTCGTCGGCGCGCTCCGCCAGATCCGGCGAGCGGATGGGCACGACGTTGAGGCGGAAGAAGAGATCCTCGCGGAAGGTGCCGGCCTTGACCATCTCCTCGAGGTCGCGGTTGGTCGCGGCCACGACGCGGCAGTCGGTGCGCAGGCTCTTCTCGCCGCCGACGCGCGTGAACTCGCCGGTCTGGAGCACGCGCAGCACCTTGGCCTGCGCGGGCAGGGCCATGTCGCCGATCTCGTCGAGGAAGATCGTGCCGCCGTCGGCGACCTCGAACAGGCCGCGCTTCTTGGCGACCGCGCCGGTGAAGGCGCCGCGCTCGTGGCCGAAGAGCTCGCTCTCGATGAGCTCGGGCGGGATCGCCGCGCAGTTCACCTTGACGAACGGGCCGGCCGAGACCGAGCTGTTGCGATGGATCGCGCGCGCGATGAGCTCCTTGCCCGTGCCGCTCTGGCCGGTGATGAGCACGCGGCTGCGCGTCGGCGCCACCTTCACGATCTGGCGCCGCAGGTCCTGCATCACCGACGTGTTGCCGAGGAGCTCCCAGCGCGCGTCGACGGCGCGGCGCAGCTGGTTGACCTCGCGCCACATGCGCCGGCGCTCGAGCGCGTTGCGCACGGTCACGACCACGCGGTTGCGGTCGAGCGGCTTCTCCATGAAGTCGAAGGCGCCCAGGCGCGTCGCCGCGACGGCGTCCTCGATCGTCGCGTGGCCCGAGATCATGACGACGGGCACCTCGGCCCACGCGGCGCCGGCGCCGTCCTCGCCGCGCGCCTTGAGCTGGCGCAGGACCTCGATGCCGTTGTCCTCGCCGAGCTTGACGTCGAGGAGCACGAGGTCGACCGGGTTGGCGGTGAGCACGGCCAGCGCCTCGGCGGCGTTGCCGGCCTCGTGGACGACGTGGCCCTCGCTCTCGAGGACCATGCGCAGCGTGCGCCGGATGTTCTTCTCGTCGTCGACGAGGAGGATGGGCTCGGCCGCTGCCGGCGCGGGTGCGTCGTCGGTGGTCATGGGCTCTCGTCCTTCGACTCGGGCTTCGACTCGGCCTTCTGGTCGAGGCGTTCGCGCGCGCGGCGGTTGAGCAGGTAGACGGCGAGGATGACGACGAGGCCGCCGAACAGGTAGTACGGCCGCATGTCGGTCTTCGACTTCGGCTTGTCGACGACGATCGTGACGGGCATGTCGCCCTCGCGCTCGCGGATCGTCGGGCCCGAGCTCGTCGGCAGCTCGCCCTCGGGGGGCGGCGGCGCGGCGGCGGCGTTCGCGGTGGCGCCCGGCGGCGTCGCGCTCACGGTGAGCGGCTCACGCGCGCCGACGTCGGCGAGCGGCGCGAGCGTCCGCAGCGCGGCCTCGCACGGCGCACGCAGCGCGCCCGCGTCGGCGGCGATGATGCACTCGGCGGTGAGCCGCACGAGTCGCCCGCCGGTCTGGAACACGAGGGTGCGCGAGATCGTCGTCGTCCCCAGGCTCGCGTCGCTCCACTCGAGGAGACCATCGGTCACCCGGGTCGACGGATCGGGCGCGATGTCCCAGCGCGCGACCTTCACCCCGTCGCCGAGCGCGTCGAGGCCGGCGCGCACACCGTGCAGCTCCGTCGACGCGGCGAGCGCCGGGTCGGGCGGCAGCGCCACGGTCGCGATCTCCGACGTCAGGAGGATGCCGCCGGCCTGCGGCGCGCGCAGGTGCTGGGCGCTCACCAGCACCTCGACGCCGCCGAAGTGATCCTCGCGACCGAGCAGGAGCTCGAGCCCGCGCGAGCGCCCGACGTCCTGCTGCCAGCCCGGCGGCGGCGTCAGCTTGCCGACCGGCTCGAGCTCGCGCTCCTGGGCGAGCGCGAGCGTCGGTGCAGCCGTGATCGCGACGACGAGGAGGACACCGGAGACGATGGAGCGGCGGAGCCAGTTCACGGGGACACCTTCGGAGCTTCGAGCGAGGCGAGCAACCCGGCGCACGCCGCCTGGCAGCGGGCCGGATCCCGTTCATTGTAGAAGCACGCGGCGAACGCGCCATGCGGGACGCCGTCGGTGCCGGTCGCGATCCGCCCGCGCACGGCGCCGCGCATCGCGCCTCGGACGATCGACGCCCGTGCCTCCGCGGGCGCGCCGTCGGTGTACGTCCAGTCGTCGACCTGCGCGCCCAAGGCGAGCGTCGCCCGGAACGTCTCGGCGACGCGAGGCGCGTGCTCGCCGCGCGCGGCCACGAGCTCGACGACGGTCGCGTAGCAGCCCAGGCTCGGCGTCCCCCAGGCGCGCACCACCGTTCGCCCGCGCGCGGCCTCGCCGACGGCGGCGAGCCCGGCGGCCGCGACCTCGGGCAGCGGCTCCCATTCGAGCGGGATGGCGACGCCCACGCGGACCGCGGGCGGCGCCGCGAGGTCACCGCCCGGGTTGGCCGAGACGCCGACACCGCCGTCGGCGGCGCGCGCCTCGCAGCCGAGGGCGGCGCATGCGAGGGCGATCGTCGCCGTCGCCCTCGCCGCCGCCCGGGTCACGCCTTCACCATCCACACCGGCTCGTCGGCCTCGAGCGCGAGCCGCGCGCGCACGTCGTCGGTGACGCCCACGCGGCCGTCGTCCAGCTCCACCACCCGCGCCGACACCGCGCGGAAGCCGGGCTTCTGGTCCGGGCGCTCCAGCGCGAGGATGGCCCAGGGGCGCTCGTCGCCAGCGCCAGCGCCCGCGCCGCCGCCGTCGGTCGCGGCCAGCCGCACCTCGCGCGCGTCGCGCACGAGCGTGATCTCGTCGGTCTTCGCCGTGAAGTGCGGCCCGCCGTCGAACGGATCGATCTGGCCCGCGTACTCGAACCCGATGCGCCGCAAGATCTTCTCGACGCCGCGCGTCTCCGGACCGACCTGGCCGATGATGGCGCGCACCTCGGCCGGCAGCAGCTCGGTGTGGATCGGATCGTCGGGGAACAAGGCGTGGATGAACTCCTTGTTGTCCTTCGAGAGCAGATCCGCTTCCTGGTACGTGAGCCCGGTGAAGTGGCGCCCGAGGTGCTCCCAGAGCACGCTCGTCCCGTCGGGCTCGAGCGGCGGCAGCAGCTCCGACAGCACGCGGTCGCGGAACACCGGCCGGTGCATGCGGATGAAGACGAAGCGCACGTACGACAGCAGCTTGCCCAGCGCCTCGGGGTTGCCGCGGTACTGCGGCAGGAGGATGAGGCCGCCGATCTCCGTCGGGCCGTTGTAGTTGTAGCCGATGCGCAGCGTGCGATGGACGAAGTACTTGTCGAGCGTGTACGAGTAGCGCTCGTCGTTCTCGACCCGGAAGAAGATGTGCGGCGCGCGGCGCGTGCCGTGCTGCGCGTGGATCATCGACGTCCCGATCACCCGCTTCTCGCCCAGGTCCTCGAGCACGAACAGGTACTCGCGGTCGGCGGGCGCGATGGTCTGGGTGAAGCTCGCCTCCGACAGCTCCACGATCTTCTCGATGTGCGAGCGGTCGGCCGGCAGGTTCACCGTGTCGAGGTGCTCGGCGACGGCGAGGATCTGGTCGACATCATCGCGATATGACTGGCGAATTCGGAACATGCGCGCGGTCGTGCGAAGACCGCGGGTCACCTTACCACGGAGTCACGGGACGTTCGTGGTGAGCGCCGTGGCCAGGTGGTCGCGCGCCGCGCTGGCCGCCTGGGTCAGCCAGGCGAGCGTGGGCGCCGCGCGCTCGGCGGCGAGCTCGGGCCCCGAGATCACGCGGATCTGGCGTCGCCCGATCGACTTGCGCCGGGCGTTCTCGGTCTGCATCCACGTGAGGATCTCGGGCAGCGCCGCCACCGTCGCCGGCTTGGTGTCGTGCATGAGGAGCACCGCGCGCCCGTCGAGCCGCGCCAGCTTCTTGATCACGTACGCGGCCGTCGACTTGGCCGACTTGCCCTGCCACTCCTGCGGATCGATGTCCCAGTGGAAGTGGTCGATGCCGTTGCGCGTGAGCGACTCGACGAGCCGGCTGCAGTGCGCCCCGTAGGGCGTGCGGAACCACGGGATGCTCATGCGCGCCTCGCGCTCGAGGATCTCGCGCGCGCCGGCGATCTCCTGGTCGATCCCCTCGGGCTGGAGCCCGCAGAGCTGCGCGTGGGTGATCGTGTGGTTCGCGATCACGTGGCCGCCGTCGAGGATGCGATCGACGAGGGCGCGGCTCTTCACGGTGTCGCCGCGCTGGAAGCGCCAGCCGACCATGAAGAAGATCGCGCTGACCTGGTGCTGCTCGAGCGTCTCGAGCACGCGCTCGGTGGTGCGCGGGTCGGGTCCGTCGTCGAACGTGAAGATGATCTCGGGATCGCCCGTGCGCGTCAGACCCGCCGCGGGGGCCGGCCACCCCTGGGCAGACACGTCGCTCGGCGTCACGAGCGCGACCGCGAGGGCGGCCGCGAGGATCCGGTACATCACATCTCCCTCAACACGCGAACAGCCGTGCGCATTCTTCGATCCATCGTGTCCGAGCGTAGACTCCAACCAGAATGATTCCCCGACTGCCCTTCCCGCGCAAGATCCCGCTCGCTCGTGCCGGCACGCCGCTCGAGCCGCTCCCTCGCACCAGCGCCGCCCTCGGCGTCGAGATCCTCGTCAAGCGCGACGACCTCACCGGCGCGGAGCTGTCGGGTAACAAGGTGCGCAAGTTGGAGTTCCTGTTCGCCGAGGCCCAGGACCAGGGCGCCGACACGGTCATCACCTGCGGCGGCGAACAGTCGAATCACTGCCGCGCCACGGCGATGGCGGCGGCGCGGCTGGGCCTCGCCTCGCGGGTGGTGCTCCGCACCGACGACCCCGCCGCCCCACCGCCCACCACCGGCAACATCCTGCTCGACCGCCTCGCCGGCGCGACCATCCGCTGGATCTCGCGCCCCGACTGGGCCAGGCGCAACGCGATCATGGAGGAGGAGGCCGCCGCCGTGCGCGCCGCCGGCGGCAAGCCCTACGTCATCCCCGAGGGCGGCTCGAACGCGATGGGCTCGTGGGGCTACGTCGCCTGCGCCGCCGAGCTGGCCGAGGATCTCGCCGCCCTGCCGGCGCGCCCGACGACGATCGTGTTCGCGTGCGGCTCGGGCGGCACCGCCGCCGGCCTCGCGCTGGGCGCCAAGCTGGTCGGCCTCCCCGACCGCGGCGTCCGCGTCGCCGCGGTGAACGTGTGCGACGACCGCGCGTACTTCGAGCGTGTCATCACCCGCATCTGCGGCGAGATGACGTCGCGCTGGTCCCTGCCCACGTCGATCGCCGCCGACGAGCTCGACATCGTCGACGGCCACGTCGGCCGCGGCTACGCGAAGAGCCGGCCCGAGGAGATCGCGACCATGCGCGACGTCTGCCGCCGCGACGGCCTCGTCCTCGACCCCGTCTACACGGGCAAGGCCTTCCACGGCGTCGTCACCGAGCTCGCCCGCGATCGCGCGCGCTTCGGCGAGCGCATCGTCTTCGTGCACACCGGCGGCATCTTCGGCCTGTTCCCCGCNNGCGAGCTGCTCCTCGCTCATCGGGCCCTTGTGCTCGGTGACGATGCGGCCCTGGCGGTCGTAGATGAACGTCGTCGGCAGCGCGCCCGGGAAGTGGTACGCGGCCAGGACCTCCTGGTCGGCCACGACCACCGGGTACGTGAACTCGTTGTCGCTCATGAAGTTGAGGACGCCGTTGTTGTCGACGGTCTGGTCGTGCAGGACGCCGAGCATCACGACGCCCTGGCTCTTGTACTTCGAGTACACGCGGTTGAAGGCGGGGATCTCCTTCTTGCACGGCCCGCACCACGTCGCCCAGAAGTTCACGACCACGACCTTGCCGGCGAGCTCCTCGGGCGGGAACTGGTCGCGGCTGATGATGTCCTCGTACGTGACCTTGGGCAGGCAGCGATGCGCCGACGAGCACGACGCCTCGGAGCTCTTGCACGCGCCGAGCGCGGCGACGCCCGCGGCGGTCGCGGCGGTGATCAGGGCGGCGACGAGGATGCGCTTCATCGGAACCTCACGATGGAAGGAGCGAGCTCGCTCGGCGCCTCGAAGCCGAGCAGCTCGAGGCAGGTGGCGGTGACGTTGGCGATGCCGGCGTCGGCGGCGCGCTCGGCGTCGATCTCGTAGCGATCGCCGCGCGCCGCGTCGTGGATCATGAACGGCACGGGGTTGAGGGTGTGGCTGGTCTTCGCCACCGGCACCCCGGTCTGCTTGTCGCGATCGACCGAGCCGTCTTTCTGCTTCTGGTACATCTCGTCGGCGTTGCCGTGATCGGCGGTGACCACCAGGATACCTCCGAGCTGGTCGACCGCGCGCACCAACCGCGCGAGCTGGAGGTCGACGGTCTCGACCGCGACCACCGCGGCGTCGAAGCTGCCGGTGTGTCCCACCATGTCGCCGTTGGCGTAGTTGACCCGGGCCAGGCGGTGCTTGCCGGTGCGCAGCTCGTCGATGAGCCGGTCCGTGATCTCGGCCGCCTTCATCCACGGCCGCTGGTCGAAGGGCACGCGATCCGAAGGGATCTCGACGTAGGTCTCCGAGGCGTCGTCGAACTTGCCGCTCCGGTTGCCGTTCCAGAAGTAGGTCACGTGGCCGTACTTCTGGGTCTCGGAGATGGCGAGCTGCGGCACGCCGGTGCGGGCGAGGAGCTCGCCCATCGTGCGCTCGATGAGCGGCGGCGTGACCAGGTACCGCCCCGGGATGTGGAGGTCGCCGTCGTACTCCATCATGCCGGCGTAGAGGACGTCGGGGCGGCGGACGCGATCGAACGGCGCGAAGTCGTCCTCCTCGAACGCGCGCGAGATCTCGATCGCGCGGTCGCCGCGGAAGTTGAACATGACGACCGCGTCGCCGTCGGCCATGGGCGACGCGCCGTCGATCACGAACGGCGGCAGATCCTGGTCGATGATGCCGGGCGCCTCGTCGCGGAAGGTCTCGACCGCCTGGCGCGTCGACGCGAAGCGGCGGGCGTCGCCCTGGACGTGGGCGCGCCAGCCGCGCTCGACGATGCGCCAGTCGGCCTCGTAGCGGTCCATCGTCGTCACCATGCGGCCGCCGCCCGACGCGATGCGCGCGTCGACGCCGCCGGCGCGCAGCCCGGCGAGGAACGTCTCCAGGCGATCGACGTAGGTGAGCGCCGAGGTCGGCGGCACGTCGCGCCCGTCGAGGAGCGCGTGCACGGCGAGCTTCTGGACGCCGGCGCGGGCGGCGGCGCCGAGCAGCGCCTCGAGGTGGTCGACGTGGCTGTGGACGTTGCCGTCGGAGAGGAGCCCGATGAAGTGGAGCGTCGACTGGTGCTTGCGGCAGCGCTCGACCAGCGCGCGCCAGGTCGCGCCCTCGAACAGGGCGCCGCTCGCGATCGCGCGCCCGACGAGGAGCGCGCCTTGCGCGTGGACCACGCCGGCGCCGAGCGCGTTGTGGCCGACCTCGCTGTTACCCATGTCGTCGTCGCTGGGCAGGCCGACGGCGGTGCCGTGGGCGCGGAGCTGGGCGCGCGCGCCGGGGACCCAGAGGCGGTCGAGGGTGGGGGTGCGCGCCAGCTTGACGGCGTCGCCTTCGTCGCCGGCGCCGATGCCGACGCCGTCGAGGATCGCCAGCACCAGCGGCCCGCGCACGCCGGCCCAGCTGCGGTGCTTGCGGAGGACCAGATCGGAGCTCATGCGGCCGTGAACCCTAGCATTCCCATGCGGCGGCCAATCTACTACACCCGTAGTAGATGCGCCAGCCTCGTCACCACCCGCCCGAGAGCCAGGTGCGCGCGGTCACCCGCGAGGACGGTTGGTTCACACAAGCCGTGAACAGGCGTCGAGGCGCGCGCTCACGGGGTCGCCTTGGCCGGCGGCGGCGTCTGCGCCGGCGTCTTGTCCGCGCCCTTCTCCGGCGCGTCGCCGTCGACGATGCGGAAGTTCTTCACCGTCGGGCTCTTCTCGTTGAACTCGAACCACTCGGCCTTGACCGAGGCCTTGGTGTTGAGCTCGTAGAACTTGAAGTGGTTCTTGTTGCCCGCCGAGTCGACGATGATCGACTCCTTCACGCGCGAGTTCGACGGGTCGACGACGAGGTAGAGGAACTTGTACTGCGCCGACGGCGTCTTGGGCGTGAGCTTGAGGACGTGGTCGGTCTTGGCGCCGTACGTGGCGCTCTTGTCGATCTCCGGCGTGAAGTCAGCGGCGAGGTTGCCCTTGCCGTAGAGGAACGTGACCGCGGTGGGGAGCAGGTTCTTCTGCAGGTCCTTCTTGATGACCTGCTTGTTGTCGCGGTCGACCACGTAGAGGTACGAGCCGTTCGAGATGAAGTGCTTGGCCACCGAGAGCGGCTTGTCCTTCTGCTTCTTGCCGTAGTAGTCCCAGCGCATCTTGCCGGGCTTCTGGATCCACAGGACGCCGTCCGACTTGTCGCTGCGACCGAAGGTGGCGTTCACCACCTCCTGGCGGAACTTCGCGTTCACGCTCTCGATGCCGGCGTAGAACTTCTGCACGCCGGAGAGGATCTCGGCGGCGGTGGGTGCCGTGGCGACGCGGGTCGCGGTGAGGACCGGGGTCGGCTTGGCGGCCGGGGGGGCGGGCTGCGGCTGCGGGAAGAGGGTACCGAAGATGAACGCGAACTTGATCATGTCTGGCTCCAGCGCGGCATCACGCGCACGGAATAGAGACGCACGACGCGTCGTGGCGATTCAGGTCGGGACTGCCTTTGGGATCGCTGAGTTGTGACGCAGGTACGGGTTCGTTGCAAATGAATATCCCTGACCGTGTCGTTACACGTCTTCGGGCAAGCTCTCGTCCATGAACCGCGCCTTCCAGGCTCTCGCGCTCGTGATCTCGATCGGGATGCTCACCTTCCTCGCGTGTCGTGCGCAGAAGTCCGCGCCGCCGCCCGCGAATGACCAGGCCAACCCGGCTGCCACCACGCCGGATGCGGGGGCGGCGCCGGACGCCGCCCCCGAGCCCGAGGTGTACTTCCCCGCGAGCAAGTCGGGCGGCGCGTTCCTCCAGCACCAGCAGGCGCCGCAGTGACCTGGATCGTCGCGTGGGTCGGTGACGCGATCCCGATCGCGCTCCTCACCCTGGTCGTGCTCGCCGTGATGTTCGGTCCGCTCGAGCGTGCGTTCGCCGCGCGCCCGGAGCAGCGGCCGTGGCGCGAGGGCAGCGCCGTCGACCTCGCCTTCTTCTTCGGCCAGTACCTGGTGTGGAGCGCGCTCGCGCTCCTCGCGCTCGATCAGGTGAGGCTCGCGCTCGGCGACGTGGTGCCCGCCGGATGGCGGCAGGGCGCGGCGGCGTGGCCGCTCGCGGCGCAGGTGATGGCGGCGGTCGTGCTCGGCGACTTGCTCGTGTACGGCTGGCACCGCGCGTGTCACGCGGTGCCGGTCCTGTGGCGCTTCCACGCCGTCCACCACTCGGCGGAGCGGCTCGACTGGCTGGCCGCACACCGCGAGCACCCGCTCGACGGCGTTACCACCCAGCTCGCGCAGAACCTGCCGGCGATGGCGCTCGGGCTCTCGCTCGGCGAGGTCGGCGCGCTCGTCGTGTTCCGCGGCATGTGGGGCGCCTTCATCCACTCCAACGTGCGGCTCGACGTCGGCTGGCTGCGCTACCTCGTCGGTGCGCCGGCCTTGCATCACCATCATCATGCGCGCGACGCGGCGCGCGTGATGAACTACGCCAACCTCGCGCCGTGGATCGACGTCGTGTTCGGGACGTACGAGCGGCCGACGGGGCCGGAGACGTACGCGCTCGGGGTGCCCGAGCCGGCGCCGCGCGGCTATCTCGCGCTCTTGGCCTGGCCCTTCGACTCGGCGAGCTGGCGCTCGCCTTCGCTCGGGGCGGACGGCGATCAGGCGAGCGGCGCGTACGAGCCGGCGACGAACGCCGCGCGGGCGGCGCGGCGAAGCGCCTTGCCGCTGCCGCCGATGGGCAGCAGGGCGATCGGGCAGGTCGCCCAGCGGCGCGGCAGCTTGTAGCCGGCGAGCTGCGCGCGCACGAACGCGGTGAGCTCGGCGGCGGTGGGCGGCGTCGCGCCGCGCGGCGCGACGAGCGCGGTGACGAGCTCGCCGAGGTCGGCGTCCGGCGTGCCGAAGACGACGGCGCCGGCGACGCCAGGGTGCTCGGCGAGCACGCGCTCGACCTCCGCCGGGTACACGTTGGCGCCGCCCGAGATGATCGTGTCGTGCTTGCGATCGACGAGCGTGAGCCAGCCTCCCTCGTCGAGCGTGCCCAGGTCGCCGACCGAGATGTGGCCGTCGCGCTCGCCGGGGCGCGTGACGTCGCCGTCGTCGTCGAGGTAGCCGGCCATGAGCGCGGCGGAGCGGACGAAGATCTCGCCGTCGACGAGGCGCACGGAGACGCCGGGCGGCGGGCGGCCGACCGAGCCGGGGTGGGCGGCGTGATCGGCGGGGCCCAGCGTGGTGATCGTGCCGGTCTCCGACGAGCCGTAGAACTCGTACAGCTTGCCGGGCCCGAGCCACTCGATGATGCGGGCCTTGGTGGCGGGCGCGATGGGGGCGCCGGCGACGATCGCGGCGCGCACGTGGGCGAGGTCGTGGGCGCGCTCGTCGGGCGGGAGCTCGAGCAGGCGGTGCCACTGTGTCGGCACCAGGAAGAAGACGGTGGCGCGCGTGGCGACGGCGGCGTCGAGGAAGGCGCGCGGGCGGAAGCGCTCGAGCAGCACGGTACGCGCGCCGGCGGCGCGGCACGCGCGGAGGAAGGCGCCGGGCGCCGAGTGGGCGAGCGGGCAGGCGACGAGGTGCGTGTCGGCGGCGGAGAGCGCGTAGGTCGCGGTGAGCTCGGCCAGGCGCGCGGCCTCGGCGGCCTCGGGGCGGAGGCAGCCCTTGGGGCGGCCGGTCGTGCCCGAGGTGTAGAGCAGCGTGGCGCCGGCGCGGGCGCGGTCGATGGCGGCGGCGTTGGTGGCGACCGGGACGTCGTCGACGACGGCGGCGCCGGGGAGGGCGGCGGCGTGCGCGTGATCGACGAGGACGGCGCGCGGGCGCGCGTGCGCGACGATGTAGGCGATCTCGGGGCCGGCGAGCCGCGGGTTGATCGGCGCGAGCGTGGCGCCGACGGCGGTGACCGCGTCGCGCGCGGCGACGAACGCGGCGCTGTTGCCGGCGAGGAGCGCGACGGTGTCGCCGGCGGTGACGCCGCGCGCGGCGAGGTGCGCGGCGAGGCCGGCCGCGTGGCGGGCGGTGGCGTCGTCGTCGAGGAGGCGCGGCTCGTCAGTCATCGGCGAGGGTGGTGAGCACGGTGGCGAGGTCGACGCGGTCGCCGGGGGAGGAGCCCGCCTGGTCTGCGTGGTCTCGATCGACGAGGGCCAGCATCGTCGACACCAGCTCCTGATCGAGGATGCAGTCGGGATCCGCGGCGTCGGGGCCGTGGGCCGTGAAGTTGAGCTCGCAGGCGGTGACGACGGGAAGGCTGCGCGCGTCGCGCATGCGGATGGGAAGGCCGTGCGAGCGGCAGACGATGGGCCGCGCGGCGTAGATGCGGCAGCGGCCGGCGTCGTCGAGGGCGGCGCAGCGGCCGGCGTCGGCGGCGGTGGCAGCAGCGGCGATCGCGGCGCGCTCGCCGGAGGTGAGGGTGGCGGCGTGGGCACGGATCGCGGCCGCCTCGACGGAGGTGACGGTCAGGCGCTGGTGGCAGCAGCGATCGCAGCCGGATGCGCAGCGCAGGTCGGCGGCGTGGCGCGACGCGACGCGGGAGAAGAACGCGTCGATCTTGGCGGTGAGCTCCTGGTAGCGGGCGAGCACGACGCCGCATTGTGCACCGGAGATCGGGCACGGGCACGGGCACGGGCACGGGCACGGGCACGGGCACGGGCACGGGGAGTACGATGCCGATGATGCAACCCGAGCCGAAGGACATCGGCATCGTCGGCTGCGGCACCGCCGGCGCCGCCGCGAGCCTGTTCCTCGCCCGCGCTGGCCACCGGGTCACGGTCTACGAGCGCGTCGCCGACCCCGGCCCGGTCGGCGCCGGCATCACGCTCCAGCCCACGGGGCAGATGGTCCTCGCGCGCCTCGGTCTGCTCGCGCCGATCCTCGAGCGCGCCGCGCGCATCGATCGCCTCCACGCCGTCCGCCTCGGCGGGCGCACGCTCGTCGACCTGCGCTACGCCGCGATCGATCCGCGGCTCTTCGGGCTCGGGCTCCACCGGGGCGTCCTGTTCGCCACCCTCCACGACGCCGTCCAGCGCGAGCCCGGCGTGACCTTGCGCTGCGGCGTGCACGTCACTGGCGTCGCGCACGCGAAGGACGGCGTGACGCTCCTCGGCGAGGACGGGCCGCTCGCGACCCACGACCTCGTCATCGCCGCCGACGGCTCGGTCAGCGAGCTGCACGCGACCGGCGGCGTGCCCGTCGAGGTGCGCGAGTACCCGTGGGGCGCGCTCTGGTTCGTCGCCGAGGATCGCGCGCGCACCTTTCGCGACGAGCTCTACCAGGTCGTGCGCGGCGCCCGCCGCATGTACGGCGTGCTGCCCACGGGGCGCGGACCGTCCGGCGATGCGCCGGTGGTGAGCCTGTTCTGGAGCGTGAAGGTCGCCGATCACGCGCGCTGGCGTGAGGCCGGGCTCGCGGCGTGGAAGGCCGAGGTCACGAGCTTCGACGCGCGCATCGCGCCGTTCCTCGAGCAGATCACCGACGCGAAGCAGGTGCTGCTCGCGAAGTACCGCGACGTGCGCATGAAGCGCTGGCACGGCGACCGCATCGTCTTCCTCGGCGACGCCGCCCACGCGATGAGCCCGCAGCTCGGGCAGGGCGCCAACCTCGCGCTCTGGGACGCGATGGCCCTGGCCGACGAGCTCGCCGCGGCGCCGACCCTCGCCGACGGCCTCGCCGGCTACTCGCGGGCGCGCCGCCGCCATCTCGGTCACTACCAGTTCATGACCCGCGCGCTCACGCCGCTCTTCCAGTCGAGCTCGGGCACGCTCGGCTGGCTGCGCGATCGCGTCATGCCGCTCGGGAACCGGATCGGACCGATCCGGCGCCTCATGGTGCGCACGATGATCGGTCTCGAGCAGGGCATCGTGCGCGCGCCGCTGCGCTTGCCGGCAGCGAACCCGGAGTAGGATGGGGCGGCATGGTGCGTCGTGACGACGACG
>DDTA01000255.1 GCA_002344285.1 Myxococcales bacterium UBA2376 | reverse complement strand
GAGCCGGTCGACGCCGCCGCCGAGGAGCGCGACGCCGAGCACGAGCGCGAGCGCCGCGATCACCGCGACGAGGATGATCGCGAACCGCCTGCGCCCGCTTGCCTGCACCCGTTCCGTCGGCAGCGGCGGCGCGAGCACCTCGGCCTGCGGCGGCAGGGTCGGGGTAGGCGGCGCGACCACCGGCGGCACGCGCGCGTCGGCGAGCGCCGGCTCGAGGGTCTTCGGCCGCAGGTGCGCCGGCAGGAGCTCGCGCGCGGTCGGCTCGTCACCGGCGAGGAGCGCGCGCGCGATGCGCGCGACGACCGCCGTGTCACCCGGGCGATCGTCCGGCACCTTCTGGGTCATCCACGTGACCAGCGCCTCGAGGAGCGGATGAGCACGGACACCCGAGCGCTCGTGGATCGTCGGCAGCTCGCGCGACAGGTTCTGGCGGGCGACGTCCATCGGTCCGCCGTCGAACGGGTGGATGCCGGCGATCATCTCGAACAGGATGAGGCCGAGCGCGAAGAGATCGGTGCGGAAGTCGAGCGGCTCGTCGGTCGCCTGCTCGGGCGACATGTAGTGGGGCGTGCCGAGCACGATGCCGTTGGTCGTGAGCCGGTTCGTGCGCGGCTCGTCGGCGCCGACGATCGCGAGCCCGAAGTCGACGATGCGCGCCAGCTCGCCGCCATCGGGACTCTGCGAGACGATGACGTTCTCCGGCTTGAGATCGCGGTGCACGAGCTCGCGCTCGTGCGCGTGCGCGAGCCCGTCGGCGATCTGGGCCAGGAGCGCGAGCGCGCGGGGCTGGGACATCGGGCCGTCGGCGACGATGTCGGCGAGGCTCGCGCCGTCGGCCAGATCCATCGCCATGTAGAAGAGGCCCTCGCTGGTCTCGCCCACGTCGACGATGCCGATGACGTTGGGGTGCGAGAGCCGGCTCGCCGCCTCGGCCTCGTTCGACAGGCGGGCGCGCTGCTTGCGGTCATAGGCGACCTCGCCGAAGGGCACCTTGATCGCGAAGCGCCGCGACATGCGGGTGTGGCGCGCGCGATAGACACGCCCGATGCCGCCGTCGCCGATGACGTCGTCGATGTGGTAGCGCTCCGCGAGCACGGTGCCGACCAGCGGATCGTCGCCGCCCGGCGTCAGGCGCGAGCCGTCGCTCGGGCAGCGCTGGAAGCCGCCGCGGAAGACCGCCTTGCACGTCGGGCACGACGACAGGTCAGCCTTGGGACGGGCGCCGGGCTCAGAATCCGACACGGAGCTCCGCGAAGGCGCCGCCGCGCACGGGCGTGACGCTCCAGGCGGTCGGCTTCGCTGCCTTCGGCTTCTCCTTCGCCACGGGCTCGCCGCGATCCGAACGCAGGTAGAGGAAGACCGCGGCGCCGAGGCCGACGACGCCGGCGCCGACGAGGAGGTCGGCGTAGAGCGCGCGTCGGCCGATCGAGTCACGCTCGGCGGCGTCGCAATCGATCGGTGGATCGTCGACGTTGCAGCGGTCGAACGACGAGCCCGCCGAGAGCCCGAGCGCGACGCCGCCGCCGATCGCCGCCACCCCGACGCCGGTCGCGATCCAGGCGCCCGCCGACATGTAGCGATCGGGGCCGGTCGGCCGGGGCTCCCCCGGTGTGACCACGACGGCGAGCGGGCGCTTGCGCGCGTGCGGCAGGAGCCGCGTCGCGGCCGCGCTGAAGATCTCGCCGGCGCGCGCGTCGGCGAGGAGCTCGACGCGCGGGCGCGAGACGACCTCGCCGGTCGCGACCGACACCCACGACGCGTCGATCTGGATGTCGGCGCCGACCTGCACCATCGCCAGGAACAGGAGCTCGCTCGCGTCGAGGCGCCGCGCCAGATCGACGACGCAGTCGCGGCTCGCGACGCACTCCTCGGGCACGCCGCCCTCGGGCAACCGGCGCGCGACGTCCGCGCCGCCGATCGCGTCGACCTCGAGCTCGCGATGGAGCGCGTCGGCGAGCGCGGCCGACAGCTGATCGGCGCGCTCCGGTGCGACGTTGACGGTGAGCTCGACGACGATCGCGACGCGCACGTCGGCGGGCCGCGACTCCACCGTCGTGATGGGCGTCCCCTGGGCGCGCGCCTCCCCGGCCTGGGCGCCAACGACGGCCAGGACGGCGAGCGGCAGCAGGCAACGGCGGCGCATCACGGGGTGAATCACACCAGGACGGTGACCGTGAGGTCAAGCTCACGGAGTGTCACGGCGACTCCTGGGCTTCGTACGCCGCGGAGATCCGGTAACCGACGCCGTGCTTCGACTCGATCAGCTCCTCGATCCCCGCGTGCTGCAGCTTCCGGCGCACCCGGCGCACGAGCTCGCGGACGTTCTCGCTGTCGGCCTCGTACGAGCGGAAGTCGAGCTGGTCAGCGACCTTCGACCACGACAGGTACGCCTGGTCGGGATCCGCGGTCTCGCGCCGCGCCTCGGTGAGGACCTGCAGCAGGCGGAACTCGAGGCGGCCGAGATCGACCGCGGCGCCGGCGACGCGGACGATGCCGCCCTCGACGCGCTGCGAGAGCTCGATGCGCGCGCCGTTGGCCGAGCGGAGCGCGGCCGTGAAGATCAGCTGATCGCGACGGCTCGGCGCCGTGCGGCCCGGCCCGGTCGGTTGCTCGGCGCGGGCGAGCTGACGATCGACGAAGAAGAGCGCCACCTCGCCGAAGCGCAGCCGCGCGCCGTCGGAGAGCCGCGCCGATTCGACGCGGGCGCTGTCGACGAAGGTACCGTTGCGGCTGCCCTTGTCGACGATGCGCCAGCCGTCGCCGTCGCGCTCGATGGCCGCGTGGACCAGCGAGATCGAGGAGTGGAGGAGCGTGAGGTCGCACTCTCCGAGCGAGCGGCCGATGATGGTCGGATCACCGATCGGCCACGCGTTACCCCAGGGATCGAGCAGCGTCGCGGCGCCGTCGCTGCGTCGCGATGAGATCTGCTCGCTGGTCAATCCCGGCGACAGGATCGCCTTGCGATGCGCATCGCACAGGTACCCCTGATTGGCCGGGAGCGTGCACAGTGCGCACCTCGCCATGACGGAGATCGTGCCTGCATCGTGGGCCACACGCCAGCGGGCGGGAGGCGCTATTTCGTCGGCGTGGCGTGGGCGCACACTCGTACTCCTGGGTTGATCGAGCCGGATGGGTGGCATCAGAAGGTTCCTCCTAGGGTGACGCCGAGCTGGTTCGGCGAGGCGAGCGGCGCGATCGCGACCGGGTCACGGCGCGGCGCGTACTTCGGATCGGGAGCCCAGCCGGCGGTGAGCTTGGCACCGACGAGGAATCCTCCCCACATGCCGGCGAGCACGCCGGTGGCGACCGCGTCGGGATCGGGGTCGCCGCCGCCATCGGACATGGCGGTGGCGACGAGGCTGCCCGACATGAAGCCGACCATCGACGCGATGCCGACCAAACGCGCGCGCCGGTAGGACCAGTCGACCTTGGGCGCGAGCAGGAGGCCGGCCGCCGCGCCGCCGTCGAGGCCGACGAGGAGCGCGGCGGTCTCGCTGCCGTCGAGCTCGCCGTCGGTGTCGAGGAGCGCGCTGGCGATCGCCGAGGTGCCGAGCCCGAGGAGCGCGAGGTTGGTCGCGAACATCGACTGCCCGGCGGTGAGCTCCATGCCGCGCGAGAGCGCGAGCCCGCCGACCGCGCCCACGGTCCCGCCGACGAGCAACGTGGGCAGGACCTCCTCGCTCGAGTCGGTGAGCCCGAGCGGGACGAGGAGGAGCGCGGCGTTCGACATGCCGAGGGCCATGCCCATCGTGGTCGCGTGGCCGTCGCCCCGCGTCGGCTTCAGCTGGTCCGCGAGCATGTAGCCGACGCCCGCGCCCGACATCGCGCCCGCCATCACGAACAGCGTGCCCGTGCCCTCGTCGCCCAGGTCGCGCGCGTCGATGAGCGTGACCGAGCCGAGGATGCCGAGCAGCGCGAAGTTGCCGATGACCTCGAGGTCGCCGGTGTGCTCGACGGGCTCGGCCTGGTACACAGGCGGCGGCGGCGCGTAGCCTGGCGGCGGCGGCGGCGCGTAGCTCGGCGGCGGCGGCGCGGGCGGCGCGGCCGAGGGCTGGGCCACCGCCGGGGTGGCGGCGAGCAACATCGCGAGCGTGATCGAGCGTGCGTACATGGTTCCCCCTCAGTACGGAGACGGCTGCGGCGGCGGCTGCGGCTGCGGCGGCGGTTGCGGTTGCGGGTACGGCTGCGGTTGCGGGTACGGCTGCGGATACGGGTACGGCTGCGGATACGGGTCTGACTGCGGATACGGCCCGTAGATCCCGCGCGCCTCGGCGGCGGCGTGCAGCCGGTCGCAGCGGCCGGTTTCCCGGAACCCGACGAACGCCGAGTAGACGAGCGCGAGGCCCCCGAGCCCGTACATCGTTCCCACGACGTTTCGCGCGCCGGGGTCGAGGTCGTCGGTCTGCGAGATGCCAAGCGCCGCGGTCAGGAACGAGATGCCGAGGATCGTGTCGGCCGCGGGCGCGAGCTTGCTCTCGGTGCATTCGACCCAGACGCCCTCGGGGACGCTGGGCGGCGCCTGCCTCACGAACATGAGCGAGCACCCGCTGACGCAGGCAGCCAGCGTCACCACCGAGACCAGACGCGCGACCGTGGGCACGATCTCACCCTGCGGCCAGGCAGCCGAACCCACCAGAGAGACGTCCGTGAGATCAGTGAGACACGCCTATCCTCACGAGTTATCGTCGTTGCGTGGGACTCAGGTCATTCGTGTCTCTGCCTGCCGCGCTCCTCGCCGGGTGCACGATCATCTACAACCCCGACAACCTCCCACCCCTCGTCGATGCTCCGGATGCCTCCATCCCGATCGACGCGCCGTTCGACTCCAACCCCGAGCTCCTCGACATCACGGGGGTCACGCCGTCGACGATCGACGAGGGCATGGGCGCCGGCGGTAGCCGCCCTGTCGTCCTCACGCTGAACGGCACGGCGATCGTCGGCGACGCGCAGGTCACGATCGACCTCATGGGCTCGGCCGAGCCGGCGACCCTGGTCGCCTTCGACGCGGTGCCGGACGGCACCAAGGGCGGCGTCATCGTCCGCATCCCGGTCATGACCGATCTCTCCGCCGGCATGACGCGCACGCTGCGCATCACGATCACGCAGGGCACCATAACGAGGATGGCCGACGTCACCGTCAACGGCCTCGACGAGCTGGTGCTCGACTCGTCGCCGCGCGCGACGACCGTGAACCCGCCGACCTACTCGACGATCACGGTGATGAGCAACGTGCGCTTCACCGGCACCGAGCCGGTGATCTTGAAGGCGACGGCGAGCATCGACGTCATGCGGGCCATCGACGCCAACGCGGCCGGGAGCACGGCGGGCCCGCACGGATGTAACGGTGGCGCGATGGAGGCCGCGGGTGGATGCGCGTCGGGGGGCGGCGCGCCGGGGTCGAACGCGTCCGTGCTGGGCCTCAACGCCGGCAGCGGTGGCGGCGGCGGTGGCTTCGGGGGGCCAGGGACGATCGGGGGCGCCAATGGCGGTGCGCCGGGGATGGCCACCGGCAACGAGGCGCTCGTCCCGATCATCACGAGCCCCGGCGCGGCCGGCAACCGCGGCAACGGCGGCGGCGGCGGCGGCGGCGGACTGCTCGGCGCTGCGGGTGGTCCGGGCGGCGGCGGCGGTGGCGTCGTCTGGCTCCAGGCGGGCGGCGACATCTCGATCGGCGCGATGGGCGCGATCGAGTCGCGCGGCGGCACGACGAACGGCGGCAGCGGCGGTGGCGGCGGCGGCTCGGGCGGCGCGATCCTCGTCCGCGCCGGCGGCATGATCACCTCGACGACGCGCTGGCTCGCGGCGTCGGGCGGCCTGGCGTCGACGGGATCGAGCAACCCCGGTGGCCCGGGCGCGGCCGGACGCATCCGCGTCGACACGCCGATGGGCGACGTCGCGTCGATGGCGAACGACCCGAGCGCGTTCCGGGGACCCTCGTGGTCGCTCGACACGCCGTCGCTCACCACGACCTCGCCGGCGACGTTCACGTTTCACGGCCAGCCGGGCCGAGCGTTCGACCTCCGCCTGAACGATCAGGCGCTCACGCAGACGGCGACGCCCGGCTCCGGCGGCAGCGTGGCGGTCACGGGCATCGTCCTCCGCCCCGGCAAGAACACGCTGTGCGGGGTGGCGCTCTCGGGGATGATCCAGACGCCCGAGGCGCAGAGCTGCGTCGAGCTCTTCTACGCCGGCAACTGATAGATTGCGCGCGATGTCGTCGCGCCCCGTCGCCTTCTCCCTCGCCGCCGCCGTCGTGGCCGTCGCCGGCGCGTGCCCGGGCGCGCGCGAGCCCGCGGTCGCGGCACCCGAGCCGGTGGCGACCGTGCGGCCGCACGAGGTGCCGTCGCCGCACGGCACGCGCGTCGATCCGTACTACTGGCTGCGCGACGACACGCGCAAGGATCCCGAGGTGCTCGCCTACCTCGAGGCCGAGAACCGGTACGCGGGCGCCGTGATGGCGCCGCTCCGTCCGCTCGCGCGGACACTCCTCGCGGAGATGACGGCGCGGGTGGCGCAGGCCGACGAGAGCGCGCCGGTCTTCGAGCACGGCTGGTGGTACGTCGTCCGCTGGGAGCCCGGGCGGCAGTTCTCGATCCTCGTGCGGCGGCGGACGGCGGCGCCCGGGCCCGACGCGGGCGAGCAGGTCCTCCTCGACGAGAACGAGCGGGCGAAGGGGCACGCGTACTACGACGCGGCCGGCGCCGAGGTCAGCCCCGACGGGCGCTACCTCGCGTGGACCGAGGACACGGTGGGCCGGCGTCAGCGCGACCTGCGCGTGAAGGACCTGGTCACCGACCAGATGCTCCCCGACACCGCCCACGACATCGAGCCGGACCTGGCATGGGCCAACGACTCGCGCACGCTCTTCTACGTCGGCAAGGACAAGGCGACCCTGCGCAGCCGCTACGTCACGCGCCACGTGCTCGGCACGCCGGCCGCGGCCGACGTCGTCGTCCACGACGAGCCCGACGGGGCGTACTACACCGGCGTGTCGGTGACCAAGAGCCGGCGCTACATCGTCATCGATCTGGACAGCACGCTCGCCACCGAGACCCGGCTCGTCGACGCCGATCGGCCGACCGCGCCGCCGCGCGTCTTCCTGCCGCGCGAGCGGGAGCACGAGTACTACGTCGACCACGACGGCGCGCGCTTCGTCGTGCGCACCAACTGGCAGGCGCAGAACTTCCGCATCGTCGAGGTCGCCGACGATGCGAACCCGGCGGATCGCGGCGCGTGGCGCGACCTCGTGCCCCACGATCCGGACGCGCTCGTGAGCGACCACGCCGTCTACCGCGGCTTCCTCGCCTGGGAGGAGCGGCGCGGTGGGCTCCAGCGCGTCCGCGTGATGCCGCGGGGCACGAGCGCCGCCGACGCGTTCACGCCCACGGCCGACGATCCGACGTTCGCGATGTCGCTCGAGGACACGCCCGACCTGGGCGCCACGTCGGTGCGCTGGTCGTACGACGCGCTCACCGCGCCGGCGATCACGTACGAGCTGGACGTCGCCACGCGACGGCGCGTCGTCGTCGACGAGACCCCGTCGCCGGGCCACGACCGCACGCGTTACGTCTCCGCGTACCTGCACGCGACGGCGCCCGACGGCGCGCGCGTCCCGATCTCGCTCGTGCGGCGCAAGGACACCAAGCTCGACGGCACCGCCCCGGTGCTGGTCTACGGCTACGGTGCCTACGGCTACGCCCTCCGCCCGAGCTTCGCGCTCGAGGAGATGAGCCTCCTCGATCGGGGCTGGATCTACGCGATCGCGCACGTCCGCGGCGGCTCGGAGCTCGGGCGCGGCTGGTACGAGCAGGGCCGCCAGCTCGCCAAGCTGAACAGCTTCGACGACTTCATCGCCGTGTGCGAGCACCTGGTCGCGACGCGCCACGCGGCGCGCGACAAGGTGTTCGCGCTCGGCGGCTCGGCGGGCGGGCTCCTGGTCGCGGCCGCGATGACGCAGCGGCCCGAGCTCTTCCGCGGCGTGCTCGCCGCCGTGCCCTTCGTCGACGTCGTCACCACCATGCTCGACGAGACCATCCCGCTCACGACCAACGAGTACGACGAGTGGGGCAACCCGGCCGACCAGGCCGTCTTCGACTACATGCTGCGCTACTCGCCGTACGACAACGTGGCGAGGCGCGCGTATCCGTCGCTCCTCGTGACCACGGGCCTGTGGGACAGCCAGGTGCAATACTTCGAGCCCGCCAAGTGGGTGGCGCGACTGCGCGCCGCCCGCACCGACGAGAACCTGCTCTTGCTCGAGACCGACATGAACGCCGGACACGGCGGCAAGCCCGGGCGCTTCGCCGAGCTCGGCCAGTGGGCGCACCGCTACGCGTGGTTCCTGCACGTGCTCGCGCGGCCCGACGCGCGGGCGGTGGGGGGCGCGTGGCCCTGATCCCGGAGGAGCCGGACGCGACGCAGGCGACCGAGCCGCGGCCGCATCGCGAGCGCTGTCCGCGCTGCCGGCGGCCGCTCGTCGTCTGCTACTGCGCGTCGCTGCCGCGGCTCGAGACGCGCACGCGCGTGGTCATCCTCCAGCACCCGCGCGAGCGCCACATGCCGATCGGGACCGCGCGCATGGCGAGCCTGTGCCTGCCGGGCTCCGAGCTCCACGTCGGCGTCGACTGGGGGCAGAGCGCGGCGCTCGGGCGCGCGCTCGCCGATCCGGCGCGGCCGCCGATCTTGCTGTACCCGGGGCCCGGCGCGAAGGACATCCTGCGCGAGCCGCCGGTGGGGCCGGTGACGCTGGTCGTCGTCGACGGGACGTGGTCGCAGGCCAAGACGGTGGTGCGCGACAACCCGGTCCTGCAAGCGCTGCCGCGCTACGCCTTCGCGACGCCCGAGCCGTCGCAGTACCGCATCCGCAAGGAGCCGGACGATCGCTTCGTCTCGACGATCGAGGCGCTCATGCACGTGCTCGGCGCGCTCGAGGGCGAGCCCGAGCGGTTCCGGGCGCTGCTCGATCCGCTGAACCAGATGGTCGACGCACAGATCGCGTACAAGGCGCGACAGGGGCGCACGCGATGGCGGAAGCCGCGGGCCGCGGGGCCGGCGGCGCCGCGGTTGCCGGAGGAGGTGACCGCGCGCTGGGACGATCTCGTCGCGCTGGTCGCCGAGGCCAACGCGTGGCCCTACGCGCCGGAGGGCAAGCGGGCCGACGAGCTCGTGCAGGTCGTCGCGGTGCGCGTGGCGACGGGCGAGCGGTTGGATGTCGTGGCACGGCCGGAGGGGGAGCTGGCGCCGAGCACGTGCTTCCACGTGGAGCTGCCGGAGGCGGTGCTGCGGGCCGGCGTGGAGAGGGAGGAGCTGATGCGGGCGATCGCGGCGTTCGTGCGGCCGACCGACGTCGTGTGCGTGTGGGGCACGTACGGGCTCGAGCTGGTGCGGGCGGCGGGTGCGGTGCTGCCGCGGCCGGCGCTGGATGTGCGCGCGGCGGCGCAGCGGCTCACGAACCGGAGGATCGGGAGTTTGGAGCAGTACGCGATGACGATCGGGGAGGTCGGGGAGGGAGAGGG
>DDTA01000229.1:193-16844 GCA_002344285.1 Myxococcales bacterium UBA2376 | reverse complement strand
GAAAGTAAACCTACCAATGTCGACCGACGTGAAGTCCCTGGTCAGCGAGGACGAGTGGAAGCTGCGCGTCGATCTCGCCGCGTGTTACCGGCTCGTCGCGCTCTACGGCTGGGACGACCTCATCTTCACGCACATCTCGGCGCGCATCCCCGGGCCCGAGCATCACTTCCTCATCAACCCGTACGGGTGGCTGTTCGACGAGATCACCGCGTCGAGCCTGGTGAAGATCGATCTCGACGGCCGCAAGGTGCTGGACAGCCCGCACAACATCAACCCGGCGGGCTTCACGATCCACAGCGCGATCCACGCCGGTCGCGCCGACGCGAAGTGCATCCTGCACACGCACAGCATCAACGGCGTCGCGGTGTCGGCGACCAGGGAAGGCCTCCTGCCCATCTCGCAGCAGGCGTCCCTGGTGCTGCCGTCGCTCGCGTACCACGACTACGAGGGCATCGCGCTCAACCCCGACGAGAAGCCGCGCCTGGTGAACGACCTCGGCGACCGCAGCTATCTGATGCTGCGCAACCACGGGCTCCTCGTCGTGGCCTCGACGATCGCCGACGCGTTCCTGCTCATGTACAACTTCGAGGCGGCGTGCATGGTGCAGGTGCGGGCGAAGGCCGCCGGTGGCGAGCTCGTGATGCTGCCGCCGAAGTCGATCGAGGCCAACGCGACCTACGCGCGCTTCGCGCTCCAGGGCCAGATGGGCGCGCTCCCGTGGCCGGGGCTCCGGCGCAAGCTCGACCGGATCGACCCCAGCTACCAGACCTGAGCTGGGCTATCATCCGCCCATGTTCGGGACGTCGCGACGGGGGTTCGCGACCCTCGCCGGCGTGTGGCTCACGCTGGCGAGTGGTCCGGCGTCGGCTGGAAACGACGACGACGCGGAGGACGACGACGACCTCGTCGACATGACGCTCGACGAGCTCATGCAGGTGAAGGTGTCGACGGCGTCGAACGTCGAGGAGAAGCTGGGCGACGCGCCGGCGACCGTCATCGTGCTCACGCGGGCCGAGCTCGAGCAGCGCGGCTATCGCCAGCTCGGGGACATCTTCGAGGATCTGCCCGGGATGGACGTGGTCCGGCCGTACGGGGACAACTGGCTGCTCGTCTACTGGCGCGGCTTTCGTGGCGACGTGTCGGCGCCGTTCCTGCTCATGATCGACGGCCTGCCTGTCAACTCGCTCTACTTCCTCGACGTCGACGTCCCGATCACGGCGTTCCCGCTGTCGTCGGTCGAGCGCGTCGAGATCGTGCAGGGGCCGGCCTCGTCGGTGTACGGCCCCAACGCGTTCATGGGCGTGGTCAACGTGATCACGCAGAGCGACGCCGACGTCGACGGCCTGACCCACCGCATCCAGCTCGGCGTCGGGACCGAGGGCGCCCGCGTGGCCGACGCGACCGTGTTCTACAAGCAGGGCACGCTGCGCTTCCGGCTCGGCGCGCGCTTCGAGACCGGCGTGCTCGACGACGCCCACGCCGGCCTCTACGAGTACACGCGCCCCGACTACTACCGCGACCGCGCGCTGTGGGGCGGGTTCGTCGACAACCCCGGGCTCGCCGGCTTCCACTCGCGCCACGTCGCGCAGGCGATCGACGCGCACCTCTACAAGGACGACACCGAGCTGGCCGCGCGCTGGATGAGCTTCGCCAGCGGCTACGGCGTCGAGTACGCGGGCGACCGCGCGCTCAACAACGCGGTGTGGCGGCGCTACGAGCTCGACGCGTTCCTGCGCCACAAGGCGCAGCTCTCGGCGAAGGTCGAGTCGCGCACGGTGCTCCGCTACCGCCGCGGCGGGATCGGCAACGACTCGTTCTTCGTCGACGGCTACAGCGATCCGCTGGCCGGTCGCGTCGCCGCGTTCTCGTACTGGCAGACCGGCAACGACAGCATGTCGGCGTTCCAGGACGTCGCGATCAAGGTGCGGCACGGCTTCTCGCTCGTCGCCGGCCTCAAGCTCGAGCAGAAGGATCTGCAGAAGGCGTACGACGTGAACGGGGAGGGGCCGGCGGGCACGCCGGGCGGGTACGAGCCGGTCGACATGATCGACGCGAGCGACTACGCCTACCCGGAGCCGCCGGCGGACGTGCGCGAGCCGCAGAACCGGATCACGACCGAGGACGTGGGCGCGTACGTCCAGCTGCGCAAGGAGGTGACCGACGATCACCACCTGCACCTCGGCGGGCGCGTCGATCGCAACTCGGGCTACGAGGTCGCGCCGACGGTGCGCGCCGGCTACGTCGGGAAGCTGAAGAACGGCATCGGCGTGAAGGCGCTCTACGGGCAGGCGTTCCAGGAGCCGCCGCCGCGCGTCCTCTACGGCGGCTGGGACGGCTCGGGCTCGGATCCCGACCTCGAGCCGCAGCGCTCGCAGACGCTCGAGCTCGACGCGTCGCTCACGCTGACCAACCTGTGGCAGGGGCTCGCCTTCTACACCGTGCACTCGACCGACACGATCGTCGTCGGCGCGACGCCGACCAACGTCGGCGAGCAGCTCGTGATCGGGCTCGACTACACGTTTCGCGCGCTGGTGCCGGTCGCGCGCTTCCAGCGGATCGAGCTGTGGGGCAGCTACACGCGCATCTTCCACGCCGAGGAGGAGCTCGAGGGCACGAGGGCGCGCATCGGCGATCTGTCGCGCGACAAGCTCCACCTCGGGGTGTCGATCGAGCGCGACCGTCACCTGTCGGCGACCTTGCGTACGCGCTGGTTCGGGCGGCGGTCGGTGACGCCGACCAACCCCGTCGGCTCGGTCGATGCCTACGGCACCGCCGACGCGACCGTCTCGTACCGCGACATCGGCGACCGCGGCATCGGCGTGTCGCTCACGTGCCTGAACCTGCTCGACGCCGCGTACGTCCACCCCGGCATCAACGACGCGTCGGCCGGCGACGCGCCGGGCCAGTTCGTCGACGGGCAGTGGCAGGGCTCGAACGGCTTCTTCGCGTCGGAGATGCCGCAGCCGGGGCGCACGTTCCTCCTGTCGCTCTGGCTGGCGCACTGATCGTCGTCGAAGGGCGCGGGCGCGTCAGGGGTGCACGACGCAGCCGCCGATGACCTCGCCGGTCCAGCGGGCGCGCATCGCGGCCTGGTAGTCCCCAAGCGCGAAGCGGTGCGAGACGCGCGGCCGCAGCTTGCCCTCGGCGGCCCACGCGAGGACCTGGGCGAGGCGGGGCGGGCGCAGCGACGGATCGTGGACGATCGAGATCGCGGCGGGGCAGCCGAGGACGTCGAGGCCCTTCATCATGATGAGGTTGGTCGGCAGGTGGTTGGCGTTGGGCGCGCCGCGCTGGCCCTTGCCGCGCGCGACGCTCGGGGTCGCCGCCCAGCCGACGACGAGGTAGCGCGCGCCGAAGCGCACACAGCGCATGCTCTCGATCGAGATGTCGCCGCCGACGCCGTCGTGGACGACGTCGACGCCCTTGCCGCCGGTCAGCTCCTTCACGCGGGCGCGCAGCTCCTCGTCGCGCGTGGCGATGACGTGATCGGCGCCCTCGGCGGTGACGATCGCGAGCTTCTCGGGCGAGCGGCCGGTGGCGATGACGGTCGCGCCGAGCAGCTTGGCCAGGTGCACGGCGGCGAGCCCGGTCGCGCCCGACGCGCCGTGGATGAGGACGGTCTCGCCGGCCTGGAGGCGGCCGCGGGTGACGAGCGCGTGGTACGCGGTCTCGTAGCTGCCGAGCAGGTTGCACGCCTGATCGAAGTCGAGCGCGCCCGGGATGGGGAGGACGGCGGCGGCGGGCGCGACGCCGTACGACGCCCAGCCACCCCAGCGCTGATAGGCGCCCAGCGAGCGCGGGCCGGCGAGCAGTCCGTCGACGAGCACGCGGTCGCCGGCGGCGACGTGCGTCACCTCGGGGCCGGCCCAGCGCACGGTGCCGGCGTACTCGAGCCCCGGCGTGTACGGCGGCTGCAGCAGGTGCTGGTACTGGCCGCTGGCCATGATGAGATCGACCCAGCCGACCGACGCGCTCCGGATGTCGACGACGACGTCGGCGGGGCCGAGCGCCGCCGGATCGGGCGGCGCCATCGGCTCGAGCGCGAAGGCGCGCGCGATCGCCTCGTCCGGCGACTCGGCGAGCTCGCGGAGGACGACGCGCGCGCCGGCGTGGACGTCGGCGGTCACGGGTCGTCGAGGCCGAGATCCGCGGCCCAGGCCGCGGTGTCGACCAGCTCGGTCGAGCCGGTGACGTCCTGCTTGAGCGGCTCGGGCACGGCGTCGTTGTCGGCGTCGACCAGCGACGTGAGCCGGTTGAGCTCGTCGGTGATGAGGGCGTCGACCAGCGACGGCGGCGGCGCGGCCTCGCGCTGCTTGGCGGCCTCGGCCTTGGTCTCGCGCACCAGCCGCGTGATGTCGCGCGCCGTCACCTTGAGGCCGCGCGAGAACAGGTACTGCGCGAGCGCGTCGCCGAGGTCGGCGCAGCTGGCGAAGCGCTCGTCCGGCTCGCGGGCGAGCGCCTTGCGCACGATCTGCTCGAGCTCGGCCTCGACGCTCGGGTTCTGCGCCGCGATCGACGGGATGCGCGCGCGGCGCACCAGCTCGACCGTCTGCAGCGGCGTGTCGGCGTAGAACAGGCGGCGGCCGGTGAACATCTCCCAGAGGAGGATGCCGAGGGCGAAGACGTCGGTGCGGTGGTCGATCGCCAGCCCCGACGCCGCCTCGGGCGACAGGTACGCGAACTTGCCCTTCACCACGCCCGGGTCGGTGATCTCGATCTGGCTGTTGGCCTTGGCCAGGCCGAAGTCCACGACCTTCACCTCGCCGTTGCGCGACAGCATGATGTTGGGCGGCGAGATGTCGCGATGGACGATGTGCAGCGGCTGCCCGGTCTCGGGGTTGTCGAGGTTGTGGGCGTAGTTGAGGCCCTTGCAGCACTCGAGGATGATGTAGATGACGTGCTGGATCTCGAGCCGCTTGCCCATCGCGAGCTGGCGCTCGATGAGGGCCTTGAGGTCGCACCCGTTCACGTACTCCATCACCAGGAAGTACGTGCCGTCGGGGGCCTTCGAGATGTCGAAGACCTGGACGATGTTGGCGTGCTGCAGGTTGAGCGACAGCCGCGCCTCGTCGAGGAACATGGCGACGAACTTCGAGTTCGACGTCAGGTTGGGCAGGACGCGCTTGATCGCGACCGGCTTCTTGAAGCCCTGCATCGACTCGGCGACGCCGCGGAAGACTTCCGCCTGGCCGCCGCCGCCCAGTCGCTCGAGGATCGTGTAACGCGCCTGCATCGTTGCGTGGGTCTGCGAGTGTACACCGATTACGGTGCCCCGCTACGGGCCGGGGGGCTCAGGGGACGGGGCGGGGGACGACGGCGTGGTCCCAGGTGACGGTGAACGCCAGCTCGCGCATGAGCGAGGGCTCGGCCTCGTTCGTGAGGGTCACGGGCCCGACGGCGAGCTCGAAGCGGCCGTCGTCGGCGACGGAGAAGAGGAGCTCGTTCGATGGCGCGACGTGGGGGATGGTGGCCGCGTGCCAGCCGTTGGTCAGGAGCACGCGCAGGCGATCCTCGGTGGCGCCGGCCTCGTAGACGAAGTAGTCGCCGCTGGCGAGCTGGTGCCGCGGCCCGCCGGGCGTCGTGACGAGCTCCCACGACAGCCCGGTCCATCGTTGGTCCACGAACGGCTCGCCGTCGACCCAGACGCTCCAGGTGGGCGGCGCCGTGGGCCGGACGCGCCAGCGATCGGACCCGAGCTTCGCCACGCTCGTCAGCTCGGTCGGCGGGGACGCATACGACATCGTCCAGACATCCGCCGTGCCCCACGGCGTCATCGATGCCTCGAAGCGCCGGATCGCGGCGACGCGGAGCTCCGGGGCCGGCCAGGATCCATCTGCGTCGGTCTCGAGGGGCACCGTCCACGTTTCGGTCCCGGCGACCTGGCAGGCCTCGCCGCCGAGGCTGTACGCGGTCATCGCGTACGATCGCAACGTTCGATGACGAGCTCGGCCCCGGTATCGGACAGCTCGGCCGGCAGCCACGCTTGCATGTGCGGCGGCTGCGGTGCGGCCTCGGCCAGGACGACACCGTGCCGCTCGAGCGAGACGCGCCAGGAGCACGCGTCGAAGGGACGCGAGCACGACGCGTAGTCGGTGTAGCGCGCGCACTCGCCGGGATGCGGAAAGCGCTCCTCCGGCTCGCACGGCGGATCGTCGACGTCGCGCATCCAGACGGTCACGCTCGTCGTTCCGACGATCACGTCGTGCGCGAAGTGTCCGACCGGAACGACCGGGTCGTCGTCGCCCGCGCCGCACGCGGACGCGAGCAGGACCGCGACGATGCTCGACCCGACGGCGCGCACGCCTCCAGTGTAGGTCAGGTCATGTCGGGGCCGACGTCCTCCAGGAAGCACTCGCTGACATCGCGGAACCGCAGCGAGTACACGAAGCCGCGGGGGCTGTAGGCGGTGGGCAGGGGCGCGCCGTCGAGGCTGATGTCGCCCCCCTCGGTCTCCCAGCGGGCGTGGACGGCGTCGTTCCAGGCGGCGGCCTGGAGGAGCTGGTTCTTCCACTGGACGGGGTCGTCGCTCACGACCACGCCGGCGCCGAGCAGGTTCTGGAGCACGCGGCGGCGCGCGTCGCGCACCCAGGTCGCGTCCTTGATCGCCACGCTCATCTCGCCCTCGTAGATGAGGCCGCGGTTGTTCTTGTTGGCCGAGCCGACGCTCATGAAGACGTCGTCGACGATGAGGAGCTTGGAGTGGGTGTCGATGTCGGCGAAGCGCGACTCGGTCTCGTCCCAGCCCCAGGTGACGACGGTGTCGAACGCGCGCAGCTGGAGCAGGTGGTAGCGGCCGGGCACGGCGGCGGCGAGCTGGCTGCTGGTGCGGTAGCTCCACGCGCAGCCCGGGTCGAGCCACTCGTTGATCGGCTTGGTGATCACGACGAGCTGGAGCGACGGGACCTCGGCCATGCGGCGCAGGATGGCCTCGGTGAGGATCGGCGCGCGCCAGTACTGGTCCTCGATGAGGATGTACTTCTCGGCGCGGGCGACGGCGTTGAGCCAAGACTCGACGATCCCGTGCTCCCAGAGCGGGTCGGGCATCGTGGTCGTCACCTGGATCTGCATACCGTCGGTGTGCGCCGGCTGGTCGCGGTCGACGGTGAACATGGTCGACCTGTCGGCGTACTCGACGCCCTCCAGGCGCGCCAGCTCCCAGCGCTTGTGGAAGACGTCGGCGACGTCCTGCACGGCGGGGCCGTCGATGCGGACCATGTAGTCCTTGCGCGGGCCGAGGTCGGGCAGGGACTCCTTGTCGCGGACGTCCTGGCGCGCGGCGTCGGAGGCGCCGATCTCCATGCGGCGCGAATCGAAGACGTGGTGCTGCGAGCTGTCCCAGTCCGTCGATTTCACGTTCATGCCGCCGACGAAGGCGAGGTCGTCGATCACGGCGAACTTCTGGTGCCACGACGCGTGCTGCACCTCGAGCGTCACCGGCCAGTCGGTGAGGTCGACGTCGCGTGGGGCGACGCGTGACTCGACCAGGCGCTCGGCGTCGAAGATCCGGTCGGCGGTCTCGGGGTGCGCGGCGCGCACGCGGTCGCCGAGCTCGAAGCCGGGGAGCTCGAAGCGGAAGAGGCCCTCGGTGATGTTGGCCTGGCCCATGTACTCGAAGTTGTCGCCGGTGCGCGCGCCCTTGGCGGTGAGGGCGTCGTCGACGGTGAGGCCCGACAGGATGCCGTCCTGGGTCCAGAACTGGCCGACGAGCACGCGCTTCTCGGCCGGGCTCGCCTCGAGCTTGCTCATGATCGTGCGGCTCCGGCGCTGGGCCGCGGTGAGGTTGCCCTCGGTGCGGGTGAGCTCGAAGTCGCTCTCGAACCACCACGACGCGAGCAGGATCGAGTCGCGTGACGACGCCAGCGCCTGGTCGACCGCGCCCCAGGCCTCCTCGCCGTCCATGAGGAAGGCGACCCGGTTGCCGCGGCGCGCGGGGCGGCCCTCGGCGGAGAACCACTGGTGGCGGACGCCGAGATAGAGCGAGTGCACCGGCACGGCGGCGCCGCTGTCGTGCGCGCGCAGCTCGTGGCTGACGGAGAACGCGGCGCCCGGCGCGGCGCCGACCCTGGCGCCGTCGAGGTCGCCGCTGCCGTCGAAGTTGAGCGTGACCGTGACCGGGTCGTGGTCGGGCGCGGCCAGCGTGATGGCGTACGCGCCCGCGTCGGCCGCGGACAGCGCGAGGTAGCGGATGGGATCGTCGGGTGAGCCGCCGGTCGTGGCGACCGCGGCGCCCTCGCGCGTGACGTCGAGGTCGGCGAGCTGGGCTGGCAGCATCTGGGCCCAGAGGTCGAGCGGGTAGATCTCGACGACCGCGACCGTGCCGGCCGGCAGCGGCGGCAACGGGTTGTCCGGCGGCAGCGGCGGCATGTCCGGGTCGCCGGAGCCGGCGCACGCGGCGGCAGTCGAGGCGAGGACGGCCAGGAGCAGGTGGCGGGCGAGGCGGGACATGCCGGGTCAATCAGCAACCCCGATGCCGCCGCTTCCGGCGTCGTTTCAGCCGCTTGCGCGCCGCCCCGCCTGACGACTGCGGTAGCCGGCGACCGCGTCGACGGGTCGGCTGTCCCCATCGACGGTGTCAGCCACCGTCACGGGATTGGCTAAGCCAATTGGCTAAGCCAATTGGGTGTCAGCCACCGTAGGGGCGGCCACCGTGGAGGCGCCCGCCCTTCGACGCGGCCCTTCGGGCCTCGCTCAGGGTGAACGGTAGAGGCGGGTCACGAGCTCGGGTGCGAGCGCGAGCTCGCCGCGGGCGGTCGGGGCGAGGGCGCGGCCGCGCGCGAGGCGGGCGTCGTCGCGGAGGCGGAGGAGCGCCTCGTCGTGGGCGCGCGAGTCGCCGAAGCAGGTGCGCGCCAGCTGGTTGGGGCGCATCGGGCGGCCGGCGCGGGTCAAGGGCGCGAGCGCCGCGAGGAGCACGCTCTCGACCGCGTCGAGCTCGAGCTCGTCGATCACCGCGGCCAGCGGCGCGGGGGCGCCGGTCGTCGCCTCGACGAGCGCGATCAGGGCGGGCAGGAGCGCGCGCTGACGGTTGACCAGCGGCCACCGCGGATCGCTCCAGCCGCCGCTCGCCGCGATCTCGCACAGGCGCGCGCACTGGCGATCGAGCACGTCCATGAGCCCGGCGACGCCGCGCTCCTGCACCGCCTGCAGATCGGCGAGCTGCTCGAGCAGCTCGGCGCGCGACGCGATCGCCGAGCGCAGACGCTCGTCCTCGCCGGCGAGGCGCAGGCCCTCGACCGCGTGGCGCGACAGCGTGACGAAGCTGCGCTCGTCGCCCTCGCGCAGCGCGACCGCGCCGGCGAGCCAGTTCGCGTGCGCCAGCGCGAGCGGCGCGGGTGGGCCCTCGAGCAGCCGCTGCGCGACCGCGCCGAGGATGCGCGTCGCGTCGCCGAGGCGGTCCTCGGCGACGGCGAGCTCTACCTCCTCGAGCGCGTCGGCGACGTTCATCGCGAACCGCGATGGTATGCTCGCCGACGATGAGCGAGCAACCCAGGGACGGTGACGTCCTCGAGTCGGGGCGTCGGTTGTCGGAGTCCTCGACCTGGCGGTTGCAGCGCGAGTTCTTCGACCGGCGTGGCGCCAAGGCGTGGAGCGAGAACCGCGTGCCGTCGCACGTGACGTCGAACGCCTACATCGCCGAGGCGTACCTCCAGCTCGCGCTCCGCTTCATCCAGGACGGGGTCACCGCGCCGCCGGGCTCGCCGATGGCGATCGATCCCACGCAGCCGGTGCACATCCTCGAGCTGGGCGCGGGTCACGGTTACTTCGGCTACCTCTTCCTGTGCAAGCTGCTCGAGGTCTCGGCGCAGCTCCCCTTCGCGATGCCGCCGGTGCGCTACGTGCTCACCGACTTCACCGAGTCGAACCTGGCCGCCTGGCGCGCGCACCCGCGCCTCGAGCCCTTCTTCAAGGCCGGCATGCTCGACCTCGCGCGCTTCGACGCCGAGCGCGACACCGAGCTCGTGCTCGAGCGCTCGGGCGAGCGGCTCGCGCCCGGCACCGCGAAGAACCCGATCGTCGTGGTCGCCAACTACGTCTTCGACTCGCTCTCCCACGACGTCTTCCGCATCGCCGGCGGCAAGCTCGAGGAGGGGCTGGCCACGCTCCGCCTCGCGCGACCGGCGCGGCCCGGCGAGAAGGACGTGCTCGAGCAGGTCGACGTGCAGTACGAGTACAAGCCGATCGCCGATCCGGCGAGCTACTACCAGGACGACCCGATCGCCAACCGGATCCTCGCCGCGTACGCCGGGCGCCTCGGTGACACCGCGTTCACGTTCCCGCTCGGCGCGCTGCGCTGCCTCGATCACCTCGGCGCGATCGCCGGCCGCCGGATGCTGGTGCTCTCCGCGGACAAGGGGCACGCCCGCGAGCTCGATCTGCTCTCGCTCGGCGATCCGTCGCTCGCCCACCACAACGGCTGCATCTCGATGATGGTGAACTTCCACGCGCTGGGCGAGATGGTGGCGGGGCAGGGCGGCTTCATGCTGGCGCAGGGGCACCGCAACGCGTCGCTCGAGCTGTGTGCGCTGACGATGTGCCACGGGCAGCCGCTGCGCGAGACGCGGCTCGCGTTCGCCCAGGCGTTCGAGCGCGTCGGCCCCACCGACGTCTTCCGCCTCGTCGAGCACCTGGACCTGGAGAAGATGGATCTCGACGCGCTGCTCTCGGTGCTGCGCATGGCGTCGTGGGATCCGGTGACGTTCCTCGGCCTGGCCAAGCACCTCCACCGCTGCGCCGGCGACGCCTACGTCGAGCAGACGACCCGCCTGCGCGAGGCGCTGCACAAGGTGTGGACGCTCCACTTCCCGCTCAAGGACGGCAAGGACGTCTCGTTCGACCTCGGCTACGTCTACTACGCGATGCGCCGCTACCGCGAGGCGATGTCCTACTACAAGCACTCGCTCGAGCTCTACGGTCCGCACCCCGTGACGCTCTTCAACATGGGCCTGTGCGAGTTCCAGCAGGGGCGGCTCGACGAGGCGCTCGCGCTGTTCGATCGCGCGCTCGAGCAGGATCCGTCGTACGCGCCGGCGCGGGACTGGCGACTGCGCGTGCTCGCCGAGCAGGAGGGGCAAGGCGACGACGGGCTGCCCGACGTGCCGGCGGCGATCCAGGATCGCCTGTCACGCCCGGTGGTCGGGATCACCGCCGGCGGCGCCGCGCAGGATCGCGCGGCGCCGGTCGTTGTAGGCGTCGCGGACGGCAGCAAAGGCAGCGTCGCCCCACGCGTCTCGTAGCGCGGTGAGCTTGGGCTCGAAGACCTGGCGCGCCGCGTCCGCGCCGATCGCGTCGCCGGTCGTGACCCAGCCCGACGCCAGCGCCTCGTAGGCGCCGGCGCGGTCCCCGGTCGCGTCGCAGATGTCGGCGATCGACATCACCGCCGAGATGTACGAGAGCACCGCGGTCGCCTGCAGCGCATACGCCCGCGCGCGCCGGGCGCACGCGAGCCCTGCCGCGAGGTCCTTGCGCTGCACGGCGCGGCCCGCGGCCAGGAGCTCCAGATCCGCGGCGACGTGCGCGTCGCCGGTCTCGCCGGCGACCTCGAGCCCCTCGGCGATCACCCGCTCGACCGCGTCGCCGTCACCGGCCTGCTCGAGCACCACCGCCAGCTCGACGATCGCGCGGCGCGCCTCCGTGCGCGCGCCCGTCTGCTCGTGCAGCGCGCGCGCCTCGCGCATCGACGCGCTCGCCTCCTCGAAGCGTCGGGCCGCCGCGAGCACCATGCCGCGCTTGCGCATGAGCCGCGCGGCGTGGTCGGGCAGGAGCCCGGCGCCACGGCCCTCCTCGAGCGCGCGCGCGTAGTGGTCGGCGGCGGCGCCATGCTCGCCTCGCAGGATCTCGACCTCGCCCTGCTCGGTGATTGACGCGACGCGCGTGGGGGTCGCCGGCGCGGCGCGGCGCTCCGCCTCGCGTGCACGCTCGAGCGCCGGCGCGAGCTCACCCGAGAGCCGGCACGCCGTCGCGGAGAGCTGCAGGCACCGCGCGATCGCGCCCTCGTCGCCTTCGCGCTCGTACAGCGGGCGCGCCGTGTCGAGCGCGGCGATCGCGTCGCCGAGCTTGCCGGCTTCGATCAGCTCGGCGGCCCGTTCGACCAGGGCGTCGGCCTCGGCGCTCATCGCGTCACGCTAACACGGCCGTCGCGCGAGAGCCGACGCTACGGTTGCTTCGCCGCGGGCGCCGCCGGCGCCTCGGGCGCGGGCGCCGCCGGGGGAGGTGGCGGCGCCGGCGGGGGCGCCGCAGCGTCGGGCGCGGGCGCCGCGGCTGGTGGTGCGGCGGCGTCGGGCGCGGCGGCGTTCGGCGCGGCGGCGTTCGGCGCGGCGGCGTTCGGTCCGGCGGCCTGCGGCGGCACGGCACCGGGCGCGCCGGGTGCCGCGCCCTGTGGCGGCGCCGCGGGCGCGCCGTCCTCGTGGTCGCCGCCGCCACCACCACCACCACCGTCCGCCGCGTCGTCGGCCTGCTCGGGGCCGCCGTCGGCGACCTCGACGACCGCCGGCTGTCCGGTGCGCTCCGACTGGTGCTGACGGGCCCAGCTGAGGAGCCCGCCGGCCATCGTCGTGTACTGCTGCTGGTACTGCGCGACCTTCGCCGCGTACTGGCTCTTCTGGCCCTGCGCCTCGGCCTGCGCCGCGCCGGCCTTGGAGATCGCGTCGGTGTTGTCCTGCTTGAGCTGGGCGACGCCCTTCTCCGAGCCCTTGAACGACGTGTCGGTCGCCGCCGCCTTGGCGTCGGTCTGCGCGATCATCTCGGCCTTGGCCTTGAGCTCGGCCTTGTTCGCCGGCTGCGCCGCCTGCTCCTTCTTCATCGCCGCGCTCGCGTCCTCGAGGCCGCCGAGCGTCTTCTTGATCTCCTTGTTCATGTCGTCGAAGTACGACACGCCGACCGCCGCCCCGATGTGCGTGAACCGCTCGAGGCCACGCATCGGCGTGATCACCGCGTCGAACTTCGACTGCTGCGAGGCGTAGTCGTCGATCTTCTGCGCCGCCTCGGCCTGCTTCGCCGTCTGCTTCACGTTGGCGTCGGCCTTGGCCTTGACGTCGGCCTTGTGCGCGCCCGTGTTCTCGATGGCCTTCTTGGCCTCGCCGTGGAGCCCGTCGATCGGCGCCTCGTTGGCCTGGTGCTTGGCCTTCTCGGCGTCCATCGCCTTCGCGGCCGCCTCGGCCTCGTGCTGCTTGTCGAGCGCCTTCTGCCAGTTCTCCTTGATCGTGTCGAGGTCCTTGAGGCTGCCGGCCGGCGGCGGCGTGTAGTGCGGGTTCTTGCGCTCGCCGTTCTCGTTCTTGGCGTGGTCGGGCAGGTACTGCGCGTCGTCGGCCTTCTGCGCCGCGATCTGCGTCTCGCTCTTCTTGTTGCCGGTGATCGCCTCGTCCCAGATGCGCCCCGGCGCGCTGGCGAACTTGTCGAGGTAGCCGCCGTCACCGCCGTACTCGCGCTTCTCCGCCGCCTCCTTGGAGTCCTGCTCGGCCTGGGTGCTCTCGAACCCGAACGCCTTCTTGGTCCGCTCGTCGACCCACTCGCGGGCCATGGCGCCACCTGGGCTGAAGCCCGGATCGAGCTCCTTCGCCGAGACGTCACCCCACTCGAGCGACTTCTGACCACCCTCCCGGCCCGAGTACTCCTTCACCATCTCGCGCTGCTCGCGGTACGTCTTGCGCAGGTTGAGGCCGTCGCGGACGCGCTCGGGACCGCCTTCTTCCTTCTGTCGGGCCGCGCGCGCCGCGTCGTCGGGCTCGTCCTCCATGCGGTCGTTGCGCTTGTTGAACGCCTTGTCGTACTCGCCGCGCTTGGTCGCGTCCGCCTTGTTCTTCGCCGAGGCCTCGGCCTGCGCTTGCGCCCGCCTTCGCGCCGCGGCGGCACGCTGCGCCGCCGATTCCTTGGACTGGAGGTCGAGCTCTTCCCGGCGCGTCACCGACCTGGCGTCGTCGATCTTCGCCTGCGCGTAGTCGCGGTCGGCGCGCGAGAGGGCGCTGTCCTTGCCCTCGATGGCATGCCGTTCGCGCATCTTGGCGAACGACTCGCTCCCCTCCAGGCTCTGCTTGGCCCACTGCTCGGCGCGTGCTCGATCCGAGGGATCCTTGATCTGCGCGGCGTCGTCCATCGCCTTGGCGTAGCGGGACTGAGCCTCGGCGCGGTCCTCGGCGATCCGCTTCATCGAGCCGTCGTACTCCTCCGTCGCGCGCTGCTTGGCGGACTTGTACCGCTCCTCGGTGCGGCGCGCCTCGTCGGCGTTGCGCTTCAGGCTCTGCGCGCGATCCTCGTCGTAGTCCTTCTGGACCCGGGCCTCGTCCTCCTTCGCCCGCGCCTCCGCCGCTTCCTCGGCGGTCTTCCGCGCGCTCGCGACGTCGTCCTCGTATCGCTTGTCGGCCGCCTCCTTGGCGCGCGCGCGCTCGTCCTCGATCTCCTGTTTGCGCTGGGCGTGGGCCTCGTCCTCGGCCTGCGCGATCTTCGCCTGCTCCGCGCGCGCTCGCTCGCGGTAGCGCTCGCGGTGGTCCGCGAACTCCTTGCGCACCTGCCCGGCCTTCTCCATCCACGTGCGCTTGGCGTGGGCCTCCCGCCGCGCGACCTCCTCGGGCGTCATGGTCGGCTTGGCCGGCTTGGCGGTGGGCGCGTTGGGATCGGGGGTGCCGCCGGGCTTGGCCGTCGCGTGCGGATCGGGCGTGCCGCCGGCGGGCTTGGCCGTCGCGTGAGGATCCGGGGTGCCTCCGGCAGGCTTGGCCGTCGTGTGCGGATCGGGCGCGTTGGTCTTGGCCGTCGACTTGCCGGCGCCGGCCTTGGCCGGGCGCGCGCCCGGCTTGCCGCCCGGACCGTAGAGCCGGCGATCGATGCCCTTGCCGGCGGCGTCGACCGCGCGCCCGGCGAGGTATCCGCCGACGGCGCTGCCGACCTTCGACGCCGAGTCGGCGAGCTTGGCGCCCTGGCCGACGATCTCGCGCGGGTCGGCGTCGGAGTTCATCACGTGCATCGCGCGGAACGCGATGATCGCGGGCTGGATGATGAGGTTGTTGATGTTGTCGAGGACGCCCGACACGGTCAGGATGCCGAGCGCGATCGCCGACAGCGTGCCGGCGAGCGGCGACGCGACGCCGACGGTGATGATCGTGATGAGCCACATGATCGCCGACACCAGGCCGATGATGCCGGCGACGACGTTCATGACCTGGACGACGATGTCGAGGACCTCGGAGATCGCGGCGAGGCTGTTCGCGATCCGCTCCCACTTCGACGCGCCCTCGCCGAAGTTGCTGATCGTCTCGCGCGTCGCGCCCCAGTCGCGCGTGGCCAGGCCGTACGCGGCCATGCCGCCGGCGATGATGGCGCCGACGCCGGGGACCGGGCAGAAGCGCGTGGCGAGCTGCCCGACGATGCCCATCGCGACGCCCATGACGGCGCCGGTGGCGAAGCCCTGACCGAAGCCGCGTCCGACCTGACCCGCGATGAACAGCGCGCGGTCCATCGAGCCCGGCGCGCCGACGGCTGACGCCGCCGCGCCCCACGCCTGGTGCTCGGCGAGCTCCGTCGCGATGAGATCGCGATCTGCCTGCGAGAGCTCGCCGGTGAACGCGTCGACGAGCTGGCCGGCTTGACCGGTGCCCTTGGCGCCGCCCTTGGCCGCGCCGCCCTTCCCGCCACCCTTGAGCTGACTCTCGCCCTTGCTCTGCGCGCCCTTGCCGGCGCCCGGATCGCCCTTGCCCCTGCCCTTGGCGCCGCCGCCCTTGGCCTCGACCGCCGGGGCCTTCTCGGCCGAACCGCCGCCTGCCGGCGTGTCCTTGATGATCTTGTCCGCGTCCTCCTTCGAGAAGCTGTCGCGGATGATGCGCTCGACCATGCCGCGCTTGGCGCCGGCGTTCCTGAGCGCGTCCTTGGCCTTGGCCTCGTTGCGGCCGATGTGCTTGCGCAGCACCGCCTCGGGGTTGACGGTGCCGCCGCCGTCCATGCGCGCGGCGACGGGCGCGCCGCGCTGGATCTGCGGGCGCAGGCCGGCGACGAGCGCGCCGGCGGCGTGGTCGGCGTTCTCCTCCCACGCGTCGCCCTCGCGGCCGATGCGCACCTGACGCGCATCGCGGACGTCGCCGTGCGGCTGCTGCGCGACGTGGGCGAGCTCGTGGGCGATGAGCACGCGGCCGGCGTCGGTGCCGGGCGCGTACGTGCCGGGGGCGAAGAACAGGTGACGGCCGAACGCGAAGGCGCGGGTGCCGAGCGCCTCGACGATCACGCTCGACACCGGATCGCGGTGGACGCGCACGTCCTCGAGCGCGACGTCGAGGCGATCGCCGAACTCGCGCTGGAGGTCGCCGTCGAGGGACTCGCCGGCGTCGGCGGCGAGCAGCGCGTGGGCGACCGCCGCCTGGCGCGCGAACTCCGTCGGCACCTCGGGATCGTCGAGCAGCGCGAGCGTCTCGGCGAGCGTCTTCGCCCGCATGACCTTGCCCTCGCCGCGCACTGGCTCGTCGCTCTCGGTGCTCGTGCCCGGGGCGAACTCGACGTCGCGTCCGGACGCGAACGAGCCGGCGGCCGCGGCGGCGCGATCCTCGGCGGTGCGCACCGAACGCGCGGGATCGAAGCCGAGCAGCGCGACCAGCTGGGTGCGCAGCGACTGCGACAGCGTCGGGCCGCGCTCGCCGTCGGCGGCGGCGGGCTCGCGCCCGGCCTCGTCGGCGACCGG
>DDTA01000229.1:0-179 GCA_002344285.1 Myxococcales bacterium UBA2376 | reverse complement strand
GTTGCCCTCGATCTCGCGCGTGGCCTCGACGACGGCGGTCAGCCAGTCGCGGCCCGCGCGGACGAGCATGATCGCGCGCTGCTCGATCCGCCGATCGCGCTCCTCGTTGACGGACTCTCCCCGACGTAGGCGATCCATCAGTGCGAGCCTATCGCGTGCATCGCATCATTGTACGGATC
>DDTA01000293.1 GCA_002344285.1 Myxococcales bacterium UBA2376 | reverse complement strand
GTGGAAGCTCATCCCCGGCGTGCGCCGCGCCGCGCTCGCGTCGGTCTATCCGACGGAGCTGCGCCGCGGCGACCGGAACGATCCGTTCTCGCTCATCCTCGACTGCGGCGCGACGATCGACGCCTCGGCCGAGGACCTCGTCACGTTCGCGATCATGGGCTCCGCGTACGCGAGCCTGGTCTCGAAGAACCGTCGCCCCCGCGTCGCGCTGCTCTCCAACGGTACCGAGGCCGGCAAGGGACCGGCGGCGGTCGTCGCGGCGCACCAGCTGCTGCTCGAGTCGACCGAGCTCAACTTCATCGGCAACGTCGAGGGCCTCGACATCCCGCGCGGCGTCGCCGACGTGATCGTCTGCAACGGCTTCGTGGGCAACGTCGTGCTCAAGATGCTCGAAGGCGTGTCCGAGACGGTGGTGCGCCTCGCCCGCTACGCGCACAAGGAAAAGCTCACCTGGCGGATCGGCCTGATGGCGCTGTCGAGCGCGCTGTCGCAGCTCAAGGCCGTCACCGACTGGCAGCAGTACGGCGGCGCGCCGCTGCTCGGCTTCGAGCACCTCTTCATCAAGGCCCACGGTCGCTCCAGCGCGCACGCGGTGACCAACGCCATCAAGGTCGCGGCCAAGGCCCACGCCGGCGATCTGTGCGGCCACATCGCGCGCGGCGTCGCCGACGTGACCGCGCGCCAGCGTCCCGACAAGATCCCGGCCGAGGGCAGCGCGTGACCACGCCGACGGCGCCGCGCCACGTCTTCCGCTGGGATCTCGACAAGACCTACCTGCGCACCGAGTTCGACTCGATGCGCGATCTCATCAAGAGCGCGATCGAGACGGCCGCCGACAAGCAGGCGTACCCGGGCGCGACCGCGCTCCTGCGCGCGCTGCGCGCCGGCGAGGGGCACCGCGTCTGCATCATCAGCGGCAGCCCGAGCCAGATGCGCACGGTCCTCGCGGCCAAGCTCAAGCTCGATGGCGTCGAGGCCGACGAGTTCGTCCTCAAGAACAACCTCAAGAACATCCTGCGCGGTCGCTTCCGCGCGCTGCGGGCCCAGATCCCGTACAAGCTGCCGGCGCTCCTCGAGAGCCGCGCCGGCAGCCCCCCCGCGCCCGCCGAGACCTTGTTCGGCGACGACGCCGAGGCGGACGCGATCATCTACTGCCTCTACGCCGACCTCCTCGCCGGCAACGTGCCCCTCACCGATCTCGCGCGCATCCTCGAGGCCGCCCGCGCGTACCCCGACGAGGTCCAGCGCACGATGCTCGCCGCCGAGCGCGCGCCGCGCGGCGACGTCGTGAAGCGCGTGATCATCCACCTGGACCGCCGCTCGCCCACCGCCGGCTTCCGCCGCTTCGGGCCGCGGCTCGTGCCCGTGTTCAACTACTTCCAGGCCGCGCTCGTGCTCTACGCCGACGGGCTGCTCGACGCGCGCCAGGTGTTGTTCATCGCGTTCGAGATGCTCGACTCGCGGCAGTACCAGCTGCCGATCCTCGCCAACTCGCTGCAGGATCTCATCCGGCGCAGTCGCCTCGCGCAGCCGGTGGCGACCCGGCTGGCGGAGGAGCTCCGCGACGTCGCGCGTGACGCGCCCGCCACCGTCGCGCGCCCCGATCTGCCGCCGTTCGACGACGTCGCCCGCGTCTTCACCGACCGCGTGCGCGAGCTCCGCGGCATCGCGCCCCTGCCCCAGCCCGGGACCGCGCCGGTCCTCGACTACGTGGCCCTGGTCGACGAGGAGCACGTGAACCGACGGGAACGCAAACGCGGCCGGGCCTGATTGGTCTAACTGGTTCGGCCTCCATCTCGCGACGTGGCCCTACATCTCCCGCTCCCGGGCTAGCGCGGGCCCGGATCACTTGGTGTTAGGATCGATCTTCAGGGGTCCCGTGCTCTCGCCATCCGCGCCGCTGTCCCTCGGTGACATGGTGCTCGATCGTTATCGGGCCGTGGAGCACATCGCCAACGGCGGCCACAGCGTCGTGTACCTGGGGCGCGACGAGCGCCTCGCCCGCCCGGTGTGCATCAAGGTGTTCATGCGGTACCCGGGTGACCCGGGAATCTCGCAGACCAGCTACGAGCACTTCGTCCAGGAAGCGTTCGCGCTGTCACGGCTCACGCACCCGAACACCCTCCGCATCTACGACTTCGGGCACCTCGCGGGTGATCCGGCGCACGACGAGGACAGGATCCCGTTCCACATCTCCGAGTACATGAACGGCGGCACGCTCTCGCAGCTCATCCGCGAGCGCGGCGCGCAACCGGCGGCGGAGGTCGTGCGCATCGCCATCGCCGTGGCCGACGCGCTCGCCGAGGCCCACTCGGTCGGCATCATCCATCGCGATCTCAAGCCGCAGAACATCCTCTTCAACGCGCTCGGGGCAACCAGGCTGCCCAAGCTCGCCGACTTCGGCATCGCCAAGTGGCTCGAGGACGCCGGTGACGCCGACGCCGACGAGGAGGGGCGCACGGCGGAGCGCGACGGCTTCGCGCGCGCGGGCGATACGCAGGTGGTGTCGGGTCAGAAGATGGCGATGTACTCACCGTCGTGGGCGGCGCCCGAGCAGCTCGCCGGGCAGACCGTGGGCCCGTCGGCGGACGTGTACTCGCTGGCGCTCATGGCGATCTACATGCTCACGGGACGCGCGGTCTTCACCGACGACGACGTCTACGAGGGCTACCGCAAGCGCAAGAGCGCCGCGTCGATCGTCGAGATGGCGCTCGAGCCGCTCGGCCTTCCGCGCGCGGCGGTGGAGCTCCTGATCGGCGCCACCCGGTTCGAGCCGACGACGAGGCCGCAGAAGGTCGACCGGTTCGGGCTCGCGCTCGCGGAGGCGTTCGATCCCGACCGCGGCGGCGCGCTCGAGACGGCGAAGCTCGAGAAGCTCGCGCCGCTCGAGGCGTTGCCGTCGATGGCCGCGGGTGAGCCCGCGCCCGTACGCGCGGCGGCGCGCGGGACGCGCCGGGTCTCGGTCGCGCCCGGCACCGTCGACGTCGCGGGCCGCAGCGCGCGCTTCGCGCCGGTCACCGAAGGCCACGCCGACGTCGCCGGCCTCGGCGGCAGGGCGCGCCTGCGCTTCACGTTCCTGCCGGTCACGACCGGCCGGCGCCAGGTGCACGTCAAGGGCATGAGCTGCTTCGTCGCCAAGCACGGCGGGCGCCCGGCGACCGCGGTGCAGGTCGATGACGACGCGATGCTCGATCTGGTCGGCCCCGGGAACGCGGCCGTGGGTCGCGTGCGCATCACCATCGGAACGCCGGCGGCGGGCCACACGGTGTTCCGCTTCGGCGAGGAGCAGGTCGCGATCGGCACCGAGGAGTGCCCCGACGTGATCCTCGCCGACTTCGGCCAGGGCGCCGAGGCCGCGTTCATCTACACCCCCGGCGTCCTGCCCGAGCCGCAGGGCCGCCGACGGAGACACGGCTGATGCCACCACCGAAGACGCCGCCGCCCGCGCCGCCGTCCTCCCCTCCCGACGCGTACGGTGCGTTCGAGGAGTACGACGACCGGACGTCGCCCGGACAGCCGTCGATGGCGCACACGTCGACGACCTCGACGCCGGCACCGGCCGCGCCGGTGTCGGCCGCGTCGCTCGGCCCGATGCAGGCGTCGGGCACGATCACGCCGTACGTCACCCGCTCGCGCGTCTACGCCTTCATCGTCGACGAGCACGGCCACCCGATCGAGCTCGGCTCGGGCCGCTTCGCCAAGGCCTACCTGGGCGAGGAGCGCTGGGTCGAGAGCAAGACCACGCTGCGCCGCCCGGTCGCGATCAAGATCCTGCAGAAGGGCGTCTCGGGCGAGGATCAGCTCCGCTTCCAGATGGAGAAGGAGATCCTCGAGCGCGTCCAGGGTCACCCCAACATCATCGAGCTGCTCTCGTCCGGTGAGGGCGAGAGCCCGGCGTTCATCCCGCCGCCGATCCGCGACCGGGTCGAGAACGACTTCATGATCCTCGAGCTCCTCGACATGTCGCTCGAGGAGCGCCTGAAGGGCGCGCGCCAGAAGCGGCGGCGCGACGACCTGCTCGCGGTGCCGCTGCGCGAGCGCATCTTCCGCGTGCTCGAGTACGTCATCCCGGTGGCGACGGCGATCGAGTTCTCGCACCTGGTGCGCGACACCGTCCACCGCGACATCAAGCCCGCGAACGTGCTCATCAAGCTGCCCGATCCGTCGCTGCGCGGCTCGCAGATGCGGGTGAAGCTCGCCGACTTCAACGTCGGCAAGGTCGCCGACCCCGAGGTCGACCTGTCGATGACCCGCTTCCAGGCGGTGCCGGGCACGCTCTTCTTCCAGAGCCCCGAGCAGGAGACCAACACGTTCGACGTCCTGGTCAACGCCACCCAGGGCTCGCCGGAGATCGAGTTCTTCGAGGACTTCTACATCGACATCTACGAGAACGACGTGTTCTCGCTGTTCAACCGCAACGAGCAGTACCTGATCATGGCGGCCGACCGGACGCGCAAGAAGATCCTGCTCAACCGACCCTTCGCGGAGCCGTCGGAGACCAACGTGCGCGGCCGCGTGGTGAAGAGCGTGGGCCGCCCGGCGGACATCTACTCGCTCGGCGCCCTCTTCTACTACCTCGTGAGCGGCGCCTACGCGAACCCCAAGAACCTGTCGGACGCGTTCCGCAAGTTCGTCGAGTACGACAAGCGCGACGAGACCAACACCGTCGCCGCCTACGTCGATCACGAGTACCGGACGATCGCCAACATGCGCGCGCCGCGCACGGACGGCCAGGGCATCGAGCTCGCCCCCGAGGATCGCTTCTTCTCGTACAAGCACTACCTCGACGGCAACGGCGAGCTGATCGATCCCGTGATCATGCTGATCATCGCCAAGGCGATGGTGCGCAACAAGCCCGACAGCTACTGCACGTCGTGGGACCTGCGCACCACCGGCATCAGCGCCATGGTCCACGACCTCATCTCGCTCTACGTCCACTACGGCGTCGACCCCTCGGCTCGCCTCGCCTACGAGAACCAGAACTACCAGGCGCCGCGCAAGCCCGGCGCCATGCGCCGGACCTGGGACAAGCTCTTCAAGAAGTAGCCGCGGCCAGAGGCCGCGCCTACTTCTCGGGCCTCGGGCCTCGGGCGTCAGGCCTCGGGAAGAGGGCCTCGGGCCTCGGGCGTGGGGAAGCGCGGGGTCGACGGCGAGCTCGTGCGATGGGTCGCGTCTTCTCGCTTGCCATCCGGGTAATCCTTACATATACGAACATAATCATGAGGCGTCGACGAGGGGTCGAGGTTCAGCTCGTGCTGGCGGTGGAGCCGGCACCCACGTGGGGCGGACGGCGGCCGGGCGCAGGGCGACCGCGCAAGCCGGGCTCCATCCCGCGCAACGTGCGCCGACCGGAGCTCTCCAGGCACCACCCGGTGCACGTCACCTTGCGCGTGGGCAAGGAGGTCGGCCGCCTGCGCCGGGCCGCCGGCTACGCGGCCATCCGCCGCGCCGTCGCGACGTGCATCGGCCGGCGCGACTTCCGCATCGTGCACACGAGCATCCAGAGCAACCACCTCCACCTGCTCGTGGAGGCGAACGACAACCGCGCGCTCGCGAATGGCATGCGCGGGTTCATGACCTCCCGGCCCTCTGCTACTGCCTGAACAACTGGCGGCGGCACCGCGAGGACCTCCAGGCGCCGGCGCAGGTCGACGGCTGGGCCGGCATGGCCAGGCCATTTGCGATCCCCGAGGGCTACGCTCCGCTCATCGGGATCGGCGAAACACCGGGGCCGCTCGTCTGAGTCACGGCCCCGCGGCGGCGACAGACGATGTCCCGCCCGCCGGACGGTGGCTTCGGGATGATGGCCCGCGATGTACGCCGCTCGGATCGTCCTCGTGCTCGCCGTCACGGGCTGCGCCAGCGCCAACATGACGTCGGGGGATGACGACGACACCGACGCCGCGGGCGACGTGGACGCCGAGGCGACGATCGACGCGGCGGAGCCCGACGCCCCCGCGCTCGACGCGCCACTGACCGACGCCGCGATGAACGACGCGGCGACGACCGACGCCGCGGCGATCGACGCCGCCATGGTCGACGCGCGCGTCGACGCGACGCCGATCGACGCGACGCCGATCGACGCCATGTGCACGCCGACCTGGCAGAACCTCCTGGGCAACGGCGGATTCGACAGCGGCGTGGCGCCGTGGACCCAGACCAGCACGATCATCCGCGACGCCGCCTCCCTGCCCTTCAACCCGCACGCCGGCACCCACGCGGCGATGCTCGGCATCGGCAACAACGCCAACGACGTGATCGTCCAGACCGTCACGATCCCGGCGAGCGCGACCGGCCTGCGCGTGCGCGGCTACCAGTGCTTCGTGACCGAGGACATCATCGCGGATCAGGACCGCTTCACCGCCACCCTCGAGACTCCCGCGGGCGCGGTGCTCGAGACGCTCCATACCGTGACCAACTCGGACGTCGCGCCCATCTGCATCTGGCAGTCGTTCACCTGGACCGCCGCCAATGCCCGCGCCGGTCAGACCATCGTCCTGCGGATGCGCGGCACGACGAACCTCGCGTTCCTCACGCGTTTCGTCGTCGACTCGATGACGCTCGAGTGGCTCGGCTGCTGAGCCACGTGGCGCGCCCCATCAGGTGTTGGCGACGACCAACACCCCGTTCATCCTGAGCGAGCGAAGCGAGTCGAAGGACTGGCGCGCCACCTGCAACGCCGCGCGCGCATGAACCACCGCCTCCTCCCCCTGCTCCTCCTCACCCTCCCCGCCTGCGTCGAGCTCGACGACGAGCCACTCGACGACGACCCCGTCACCGCCGCGGCCCTCGTCCACGACGTCGACTTCGAGACCCAGCTCGCCTTCTACTGCCCCGGCATCGACCGCGCCGCCGGCGTCCCGACCTACCGCGGCCTCGCCGGTACGTACGTGCGCCTCGGCCTGCCCGCCGCGAACGAGCCCTACCGCCTCTCCCTCGCGACCACCGCCGACGATCCCGACGCGATCGGCACGTTCGCCGGCCTGCGCGGCACCGCCGCCGGCACGCTCGCGCCCTACGCCGGCGCCTTCCGCGCCATCCCCGACAACCCCGCCATCGGCGCCGCCCTCGGCCTCGACGTCGGCGCCGACGGCGGCTACGACGCGACCCACTTCGTCCTCGGCCTCCGCCGCTCCTTCTCCGGCGCGACCATCACGAGCCTCTGCCTCTCCGGCGAGAGGCACCCGTTCCTCATGGTCCGCGCGTACTTCTAGAAGAAGCTGGAGCAGCTGAAGATGTTGCCGCCCTGTGCCGGATACCGATACAGGCCGGCGAAGCACATCTCCTGGTTCGAGCTGTCGCCGAACGTGATGCGACCACCCGACGTGTTGTTGTACGTGCACGTGACCCGGATCTGGTCGCCCTGCTGGACCTGGAAGATGGGGTTCTGCACGTAGTAGTTCTGCTCCTCGAACGAGTACGCGCGATCGTGGAGCACCGTCGTGGTTCCGCTGCGGATGTGCTCGACCTTCTGCTTGGTCGCGTACTGGTGCATGTGCGGCCACACCGCGAACAGGCTGTAGCTCGCGTTCGCCGTGCATCCACCGACGACGTTGTGGTTCATCGCGCCCATGGGGATCTCGAAGTTGAGGTTCCCCGCGAACACCATCTCGGCGAGCGTCGGCGTCGGCGTCGACTGCGACTTCACGAGGATCGCGGAGTCGCCCGTGATGGGCGCATCGCTGGCGTTGTAGAGATGCAGGTTCAGGTGGATCTGCGTGCCCGCGGCGACACGGACGCTCACATCCTGCGGGAAGTCGAGCGGCGAGGTGCCGACGCCGGAGGCGTAGAGCATCACCATGCCGAGCTCCTGCACATCACAGTCGTAGATGCCGTCGGGCCCATCCACGCGCGAATCGGCGATCGAGAGCACCGTGTGATGCGTGCCGAGCGGTGCCTGCGCGATGATGTTCGTGATGTACGTGTCGGCAGGGACCGTGTAGCGGGCGCACCGGTAGGTATCGGTCGCGCCCGGCGGCAGCGACCAATCACGTCCGATGAGGCGCGTGTAATCGGACGGAATGTCCGCATCGATGTTGCCATTGCTGGCGTCGATGTCGGTGCCGTCGTCATCACCGCCGTCGCCGCTGCCGCCGCCGCAGCCGACCGTCGCCGCCACCGTGATCAAGATGAAACTGCAGATCTGGGGCGCCCTCATGTCGCGGACGATACACGATCTGGCGCAGGCTACGCTTCGGGATATGCTCGCTGCGCGGCATCAAACCGACATCAATGGGCGCTGACCTGAAGAACGTGATCGTGTTCGCACTGGGGGGTGTGAGGCACGCGGCCGAGCTCAGGTGGGTGCGAGAAGTGGTTACATTGGGCTTCGTCACGGAGATCCCGACGGCGCCGCCCGGGCTGACCGGCGCGTTCAACCTGCGCGGCAACCTCGTCCCCGTGCTCGATACCGGCGTCCTCGTCGGCGGGCAGCCGGGACCGACGCCGCGCCAGGGGGACGGCGCGCTCCTCGTCGAGCTCGACGGGGTCGCGGCCGCGCTCCGGGTCGACAAGGTCGACGAGGTGGCGACCCTCCAGCAGACGGCCGACGGGCGGGCGGTGATCGACAGCCGCGGCCGGACCGTGCCCCTCGTCGATCCGTCGGCGGTCGTGCGGCGCGCGATCGCCGACTCGCTGGCCGTGCGCGGCGAGAGCGACGGCGAGGTCGCGAGCGAGCTGACGGCGGACAGCCTGCGTCCCGCCCGCGACCCGACCACGGGCGCCAAGGCGGCCCCCGGCTTCGACGGAGACACCACGCTTGGTTGACCGCGACGACGGCACCGCCGGCGAGCGCGACCTCCTCGTGGACTTCGATCCGGAGGAGCTCGCGCTCCTGCGCCAGCTCTTCCGCGACGAGGCCCACGACGCGCTCGAGCAGGTGACCGCGCGCGCCCAGGCCGCGGGTCACGGCGAGCCGGTGCCCGAGGCCGTGCACGAGATGATGCGGGTCACGCACACGCTCAAGGGGTCAGCCGGCACGGTCGGACTCACCGACGTGGTCGAGCTCGCGCACCGGCTCGAGGGCTCGCTCGCCGCGGTCCGCTCGGGACAGCGTCCGTGGAGCGCGCAGTTCGCCGACGCGGTGATCGAGATCGCCGACGGCATCCGCGCCTACGTCGACGCGTTCGGGGATCCGCCACGCGCGGCCGCGGTCGCCACCCGGATCCACGAGCTGCTCGCGCCGTGGTCCGAGGGCCGGCGCCACGCGACGCCGGCGCCGGTCGACGAGTCGGACGAGCAGGCGGCGCAGAGCCGCTCGATCCTGCTGCCCGGCAGCCTCCCGCCGGGCCTCGCGGCCGACCTCACGAGCGACGGCGTGGTGCTCGACGAGGTCGACGGCGCCGCCTCGACCAGCCTGCCGGCGATCGACGCGTCGACCGGGTACGACGCGCGCACGCTCCTCCGCGTCGAGCCCGAGCGCGTCGACGAGCTGATGTCGGCGGCCGGCGAGCTGCTCTTCGATCGCAACCGCATCGAGCGGCGCGTCCAGCTCCTGCGCACGCTCACCCGCGATCTCGGCCGCGCGCGCCAGGCGCTGCGCGATGACACGAGCGGCGTGCGCGGCGCCACCACCGAGTCGCTGCGCGCCGCGATCGAGGAGCGCCTGCGGGCGGTCGAGACCCAGATCGCCGCGCTCACGACCCAGCTGGCCCAGACCACGGCCGCCCTCCTCGACGAGACCGAGGCCATGCGGCGCAACCTCGGCGAGCTGCAGCGCGGCCTCACCCGCGTGCGCATGCAGACCGCACGCGCGCTGTTCGCGCAGCTCGCCCGCGCCCTCCGCGCCGCGGCCCGCACCGCCGGCGCCAAGGTCGAGCTGCGGACGCGCGGCGAGGACACCGAGTTCGACAAGGCGGTCGCCGAGCGGGTCACCGATCCGCTCATCCAGATCCTCCGCAACGCGGTCGTCCACGGCATCGAGCCGCCGACCGAGCGCGTGCTGCGTGGCAAGGCGGCGACCGGCACGATCCGCGTGCACGCGCGCCAGGAGGGTAACCTCGTCGTGATCGAGGTCGCCGACGACGGCCGCGGCGTCGACGTGAAGAAGCTGCGCGACCGCTTCGTCGAGAGCGGGCGGTGGTCGCGCGCGCGCGCCGAGCTCGCGTCCGACGACGACGTCCTCCACGCCCTGTTCGACCCGGGCGTCTCGTCGCGCGACGAGGCCGACGAGATGTCGGGGCGCGGCATCGGCCTCGATCTCGTCCGCGAGACGATCGCGCGCCTCGGCGGCGAGGTGCGCATGACCTCGACGCCGGGCCGCGGCACGACGTTCACGCTGCGGCTGCCGGTCTCGACCGCGGTGAGCCAGGCGATGCTGTTCAAGGTCCACGGCCAGGTCTACGCCCTGCCCAACACGCAGGTGGTCGACACCGCGTTCGTCGACGCCGGGGCCACGACGTGGCCGGGGCCCGGCGGCGCGCCCGTCGTCCGCCTCGAGCAGCTCCTCGCCGTGCCGAGCGCGACCCTGCCCGAGCCGCCGCCGGCGCGTCGGCCCGCGGTCGTCCTCGCCTACGCCGACCAGCGCCTGGTCTGCACCGTCGACAAGCTCGTCGGCCCACGCGAGATCGTGGTCAAGCAGCTCGGCCCGCTGCTCGCGCCGCTGCCGCTCTTCGCCGGCGCGACGATCAGCGGCTCGGGCAAGGTCCAGCTCATCCTCGATCCTGCGGCGCTGGTGCGCGCGGCCTACCCGGATCGTCCGCTGGCGCCGGCGGCCTCCGCCGAGCCCGCCCCCGAGGCGCTCGCCGGCCGCGCCCTGGTCGTCGACGACTCGCGCGCGATCCGCGAGGCGCTCACCTCGATGCTCGCGCGCGAGGGATGGATCGTCGACGTCGCCGAGGACGGGCTCCGCGCGCTCGCGCTGATCGAGCAGCTGCCCTACGACCTCGTGGTCACCGATCTCGAGATGCCGCGCATGGGCGGATTCGAGCTCATCGACCGCCTGCGCGCCGAGCCCCGCACGCGCGCCACTCCCGTCGTGATCGTCTCGTCACGGGTGACGCAGGAGACCCGACGCCGCGCCCGCGATCTCGCCGTCAAGGGGCTCATCGCCAAGCCGCTGACACGCCGCAAGCTGCTCGAGGTGCTCTACCCCTCGATCGAGTCGAGCAAGGGTTGATCCTCGCCCGCCTCCGCCTCGCTCGCCTCCGCCTCGCTCGCCTCCGGCTCGCCCATCTCCGGCCCGACGATCCCGTTGGCCGCACGCTCCGCCAGGCGCGCCTTGCGATCGGCGCGGCGCTGCTCGCGATCACGCACGCGATCCTTCTGCGCGATCTCTCGCGCACGCTTGGCGATCGAGGCCTTGCGATTGGTGCTCATCGGGATCCTTTCGGCTCGGGCGGCCGGCCTCGTCGACGGGGCCGCCCCTTCGCGGATTCGAAGAAGTGCGGCCCGGTGATGGCGCAGCCGGGGTAGGTCGCCACGATGGCGTGCGCCGTCCGGAGCGCGCTCTCGCCGTCCGGATCACCGTCGAGGGTGATCGGCACGCCGGCGGCCGCCGGCGCATACGACAACGTCGAGCGACCGGTGCTCGCATCGACGGAGACAAAGACTCGCTCGGGGGTCGAGGCGAGAGCTGGTAGGGCGATCGGTGTGGGCTTGGTTGCCATCAAGATGGGCCGCCCCGCATGTGCGGGCGTCTTCCATCTCGCGGTCCGCCTGAGGCCTGATACGCGAGGTGTTCACCTCTATACCACGCAGCGGCCGCGGGGCCAAACCCGCGGTCACCGCTTCGGTCGTCCGTGGTGAGACACGCGGATGAGCGGCTTCTTGCTCCCGCCGCTCGCGCCGCCGGCACGGCCCGGCTTCTTGCCGTCGCGCTGATCGACGACGCGCGCGGCCTCGCGCCCCGCCTTGCGGCGGCGATCCACCGCGCGGCGATCGTTCGGGTCGACCTCGGGCGGCGACGCGCGTGGGCGGCGCGCGACCGGCGTCGGCGCCGGCTGCCCACCGGCCCCGCGCGCGAGCTCGAGCTCGATGCGACGGCGCGCGACCGAGACATCCTTGATGATCACCTCGACCTCGTCGCCCATCGCGAGCGTGAAGCCGCTCCGTCGAGCGCGCAAGCGCAGGTGGAGCTCGTCGTAGTCGACGTCGGCGCCGAGCGAGTCGATCTTGATGAGCCCTTCGACGAAGGGCTGCGAGATCTCGACGAACGCGCCGAAGCTGGTCACCGCCGACACCGAGCCCGCCAGGCGCTCGCCGATCTGGTCGCGCATGATGTACGCGCGGTACATCGCGACCGCCTCGCGCTCGGCCTCCATCGCGCGCCGCTCGTGGCCCGACGACATCGCCGCCAGCTCCGAGAGCCGCGACGCCGGCGGCGGCAGCTCGCGGTAGGCGCCGCCGGCCGGGAAGCCGTCCTTGTGCAGGTAGTGCTTGAGCAACCGGTGGACGAGGAGATCCGGGTAGCGGCGGATCGGCGACGTGAAGTGCACGTACTCGCCCGACGCGAGGCCGAAGTGGCCGATGGGCACGGTGTCCCAGACCGCCTGCTTGAGCGAGCGCAGGACCAGGAACGAGAGCGCGCGCGACGCGCTGGTCTCGGCGACCTGCTCGAGCACGGCCTTCATGCCGACCGGCGTCATCGCCTCCTCGACGTCGACGTCGATGCCGAGCCCGCCGAGGATCTCGGCGAGCTCCTCGACGCGCTCGCGCCGCGGCGGCGCGTGGACGCGCCACACGGTGGGCGCCCCCCGCTTGCGGAAGAAGCGACCGACCGCCTCGTTGGCGGCGATCATGAACTCCTCGACGAGCTGGTACGCGCCCTTCACGTCGGGGTCGCCCTTCGCGCGCACGACGTCGCGCACGAGGCGCGGATCGTCGGCGTCGAGGATGACCTTGGCCTCGGGCAGATCGAGCTCGAGCGTGCCGCGCGCCCGGCGCTGCGCGCGCAGCTGCCTGGCGAGCGCGTCGAGCCGGGTGAGCTCCTCGACCCACGGGCGGTACGCCTCGCGACGACCGCGGAAGTCGCCGCGCAAGGCCGCGGCCACGCCCGGGTAGTCGAGGCGAGCCTGCGAGCGGATCACCGCCGCGGCGTACGCGGTGTCGCGCAGCTCGGCGTTCGCGTCGTAGTCGAGGCGCACGACCATCGCGCAGCGATCGACGTCGGGGTTGAGCGAGCAGATGCCGCTCGAGAGCTCGTGCGGCAGCATCGGGATCACGCGATCGGGCAGGTACACCGAGACGCCGCGCAGGGTCGCCTCCTTGTCGAGCGCGTCGTCCCAGCGCACGTAGTGCGAGACGTCGGCGACCGCGACCCAGACCCGCGTGCCACCGTCGGGGCCGTCCTCGATGCACAGCGCATCGTCGAAGTCGCGCGCCGTCTCGGGATCGATCGTGCAGAAGCGGCGATCGCGCAGGTCGATGCGGTCGCCGAGATCGGACATGCCGACCTCCTGGTTCGTGCGCTCGGCCTGGGCGCGCGCCGCGGCCGGGAACTCGAGCGGCAGCGCGGCCACCGCGAGGATCTTCTCGATCTCCGTGCGCGGATCGTCGGGATCGCCCAGCACCTTGAGGATGCGGGCAGCCATGTCGCCGCCGCGATCCGACGGGTAGCGCGTGATCTCGACGACCACCGCCTGCCCTTCGGCCGCGGGGGTGCCGCCGTCGAGCGGCACCTGACCGAAATCGGCCGCCACGCGCGGATCGTCGGGCTGGAGCAGGTGCTCGCGGCCCACGCGGCGGACCACGCCGGTCAGGCGTGCGCGCCCGCGGGCGAGGACCAGATCGACCTTGCCCTCGGTGCCCTTCACGCCGACCCACGTCGACACGCGCACCTGATCGCCGTCGAGAGAACCGCCGCGGTACTTGGCGGGGATGAACACGTCGCGCCCGTCGGCGAGCGCGACGAAGCCGTAGCCGGCGGGGTGCACGGTGATGCGCCCGACCGGACGGTCCTCGCTGCTCGAATCGGGCGTCTCGTCGGCGAGCGTCGCTGCCACCGAGGGGCGCGCCGGGCGGCGCGGGCCACGCGGCGCGGGCAGCTTTGCGGCCAGCTTGTCCCGTTCACCCTGAGCGAGGCCCCGCAGGGGCCGCGTCGAAGGTTCACGAGCCTCGTCCTTCGACTCCGCCGCTGCGCGGCCTCGCTCGGGACGATCGGGCTCCGGATCGGGCTTGTTCCAGGGCAGGCTGGGCTGCCGGCCCCGCTTGTCGGCGGAGCGCCCCTGCGGCGCGAGCGCGAACGCGCCGCCGGAGAGGATCTGCACGCGGCCGTCCTCCGCGAGCTGGGCGATCAGCGTGCGCAGCCGGTCGTATTCTTGCTTCTTGAGGCCGAGGTCGTCGGCGAGCGCGGGCAGCTTGATGCCCCGGGTCACGACGCGCCCGAGCGCGTCGAGGATGTCTTCACGAGTCACAGTCACAGGTTTTCGAGTCTTGTCTATGGTCACCGGAGCGCGCGAAGCACTCCATCATCGCCCGCGAGATAGATGGTGCCGTCGCTCGCGATCGCGGGGGTCGCGTCGACGTCGCCGCCCGTCCGTACGTGCCACAAGAGCACGCCGGAGGCATCGGCCGCATAGAGATGGTCGTCCTGCGATCCGATGAGGACGACGCCGTTCGTCGCCACCACCGGACCGCCGTGGATCTTGTCCGCCGTCGCCAGCCGCCACTTGATGCGGCCGTCCGGCTCGATCGCGTACAGGTGCTTGTCGTAGCTGCCGACGTAGATCGTACCGTCGGGGGCGATCGCGGCCGGGCCGCGCACGTCGCCGCCGGTGAGCAGCTTCCACTTCACCGTGGCGTCGGGCGCGACCGCGTAGAGCGCGTCGTCGTCGCAGCCGATGTAGACGGTGCCGTCCTCGGCGACGGCCGGCGCCGCGTCGAGATCGCCGCCGGCGCGCAGCTCCCACCGCTTGGTGCCGTCGGGCGCGAGCGCGTAGAGCCCGTCGTCCTGGCTGCCCGCGATGATGGTCAGATCGGCGCCGCTGCCGACCAGCGCCGGCGCGCTGGCGACGTGCTCGCCGGTCGCGAACCGCCAGCGCAGCGTGCCGTCCGCCCAGACCGCGTGGATGCCGTCGCCGCCGAGATAGATCGTGCCGTCGGCGCCGATCACCGGTCCGCCGTCGGCGTCGCAGCGCGTGCCCTCGGGACCGAAGCCCTTGGGGTCACAGGTGCCGATCCGCAGCTTCCACTTGAGCGTGCCGTCGGCCGCGACCGCGTACAGGTGATCGTCGTCGCTGCCGACGTAGACCGTGCCGTCCTCGGCCACCGCCGGCGTGCTCCACGATCGCTCGGACATCTTGAACGTCCAGCGGATCGTGCCGTCGGGCGCGATCGCGCGCAGCGCGCCGTCGTGTGCGGCGACGTAGATCGTCCCGTCGGGCCCGATGGTCGGCGCGCCCGTCACCGCCGCGCCCAGGGACACGCGCCAGAGCTCGGTCGGCGCCTTGAGCGGCGCGGGGCCGCCGCCGCGACCGCGGTGCGCCGCGTCGCCGCCGAGCATGGCGAACGGGCGCGGCCCCGTCACCGCGCCGGGTCCCTCGCCGCCGCCCGCGCCGCCCCCGCCGCCGGGTCCGATCCGCGGACCACGCGACGACGGATCGACGCATGCACCGCCGACGCACACCCGCGCGCCCTTGCAGTCGGTGTCCTTGCCGCACGGCCCGGGCGTCCTGGCCGGCGCCGAGCAACCGGTCAAGCAGGCGCCGGCGACCAGCGCCGGCAGCCACGAGTTGGAGCTCACGCTATCTACCCTACGCCTTGGCGAGATCGTTCGAGAAGCGCTCGGCCAGCTTCTCGAAGTAGCGTCGCGTCTCTTCCAGGATCGACGGATCCTGGTCTGGATACATGCGGATGCCATGGGCGCCGCACGGGTCGGTGGTCACCGGCCCGACGGGCAGGCCGCCGACGATGCCGGTTCGTTCGTGATAGAGGAGCGCGAGCACCTCGGAGTGGCTCTCGGGCACCAGGAACGTGCGACGCCCCAGCTCGGGCTTGCCGTCCTTGAAACCCTCGACGAGCTTTGCCATGAAACTTCCCGAGTGTATCGCTGGCGACCTGGGTGTCAAAGAGGGTTGTGCCCAACGAAACTCGTGAGATGGTCCCCCGGTGCACGTCGAGTTCTGGTTCGACTTCTCGTGCCCGTACGCCTATCTGGCGTCGCAGCGAGTCGAGGAGATCTGCACGGCGGCCGGCGTTCCGCTGGTGCTCCAACCAATGCTCCTCGGTGGCGTCTTCCGCCTGACCGGCGCGGGCGACGGACCGATGGCGACCCTGTCGCCGCCCAAGGCCACCCACAACACCCGCGACATGCTCCGCTGGGCCGATCGCCTGGGTGTGCCGCTGCGCATCCCCGCCGCGCACCCGATGAGGACGGTCCGGGCGCTCCGGACCCTGCTCGGCCTGCCCGAGGCGCGCTGGCCGGCGGCCATGCACGCGCTCTACGCCGCGTACTGGCAAGCCGGCGAGGACATCACCCAGGCGACCGTGATCGCCGCCGCGCTCGCCCGCGCGGGCTGCTCCGCCGACGAGATCGCGACCGCGGCCGCCGGCGCCGACGGTGACGCCGCGAAGGACGACCTGCGCCGACGGACCGACCAGGCCGTCGCGCTCGGGATCTTCGGCGCGCCTGCGATGGTCGTGCACCGCGACGGCGCCGCGCCGATCCTGCTGTGGGGTCAAGACCGCCTGCACTGGCTCGCCGCGGTGCTCGCCGGCTGGGACCCGGACGTCGGCGCGCCGCCCATCACGCCCGCCGCCGACGGCCGCGCGCCCGCCCCCACCCTCGCCCAGCCACCCACCGTCGACTTCTGGTTCGACTTCAGCTCGCCGTTCGCGTACCTCGCCGCGACGCAGATGGGCGCGCTCGCGGCGCGCGCCGGCGCCGCCGCCGGCCTGCGGTGGCGCCCCATGCTGCTCGGCGCGCTCTTCCGCGATGTCGGGACACCCGACGTGCCGCTGTTCGCGATGCCCGAGGCCAAGCGCGCGTACGTGAGCCGCGAGCTCGGCCGCTGGGCGAAGTGGTGGGGTGTGCCGTTCCGCTTCCCGTCGCGCTTCCCGATGCGCACGATCGCGCCACTGCGGCTCACGCTCCTCGCCGGCGACGACGACGCCCCTCGCCTCGCCGAGCGCATCTTCCGCGCGTACTGGATCGAGGATCGCGACATCGCCGACGCCGCCGTCCTGCGCGAGCTCGCCGCCGACGCGGGCGTCGATCCCGGGCTCGTCGACCGCACGAACGAGCCGGGGGTGAAGCAGGTGCTCATCGACTCGACCGCCGCCGCGCGCGCCGCGGGTGTCTTCGGCGCGCCGAGCTGCGTCGTCCACGCTCCCGGCGGGCCGCACCTCTTCTGGGGCCAGGATCGGCTCGAGCTCGTCGAGGCGGCGCTGCGCGGCTGGTCGCCCCCGTGAGCGCCACGAGCGCCACGACGCTCGGGCTCGTCGCCACCGCCGTCTGCCTCGGCGCGCTGGCCGCGCTGGTCGCCGCCGAGGTCCGTCACGATCGCGCCGGCCGCTTCCGCTGGAAGCCGCTGGCCTCGCTCGCGTTCGTCGCGGTGCCGTTCCTCACCGGCGCCGTCGCGAGCGACGCCCCGGAGGTCGCGCGCTGGATCGCCGCCGGCCTCGTGCTCGGCGCGATCGGCGACGTGCTCCTCATGTTCGAGTCGCAGCGGGCGTTCCTCGGCGGCCTCGTCGCGTTTCTCCTGGGTCATCTCTCCTACGTGATCGCGTTCGCCCGCACCGTGCCGCCCGCGCGGTGGTTCGAGGGAGGCATGCTCGCCGTCGTCGCCGCGGCGCTGGTCGCCGCCGCCATCGTGCTGCGCTGGCTCTGGCCGCGCCTCGGCGCGCTGCGCGTCCCCGTGATCGGCTACGTCGCCGTCATCACGTCGATGGTCGTCGGCGGCATCGCCGTGGCGACGCCGCTCGCGACCGCGGGCGCGATCGCCTTCTACGCGTCGGACCTGGCGGTCGCCCGCGAGAAGTTCGTGGTGAAGGACGTGTGGAACCGCGCGATCGGGCTGCCGCTCTACTACGGCGCGCAGCTCCTCATCGCGTGGTCGGTCGCTACCTGAGTTACTTCTTGCGCGAGCCGCGCGCCTTGCGACGCTTGCGGTTGCGGTTGAGGCCGCGCTTGTGCGCAGCCGCCTTCTTCGCCTTCATCTTGCGGTCCTTCTTGAAACGGACCTGCTTGTACTTGGGGCGGTTCTTGAGCTTTCTCTTCGAGCGACCAGCAGCAGCCACGGCTAACCTCGTTACGGGATTACACTTTCGGAAGGGGCCGCAGTCTAGTCGAGACAATCCCCAGGTCAAGTCGTAACCGGGCCCGCCGGACGGCGTAGAGGCTGTGCCGCCCCGAGATGACGGACGCCCGGACGCTCATGACGAAGTACTGCGACGGCGACCCAGCCTCGTTCCGGGAGCTCTACGCCCTCCTGGCGCCGCGGCTCCTGGGCTACCTGATGCGGATGACCCGCGACCGGACGACCGCGGAGGACCTGCTCCAGCAGACCTTCGCCAAGGTGCACCGGGCGCGCGGCGCCTACGTGCGCGGGGCCGATCCCGCGCCGTGGATCTTCGCGATCGCGCATCGCACCTTCCTCGACGACCGGCGCCGCGCGCGCCGGGGCGCGATGCTCACCGACCACGGCGACCTGCCCGAGGTCGCAGCGGCCCTCTCCGGCGAGCCCGCCGACGTCGCGGCCGCGCGCGCCGAGATCGACATCGCCGCCACCCGCGCCGCGCTCGCGGCGCTCGACAGCCTGCCCGCGCCGCAGCGCGAGGCGGTGTTCCTGACCAAGCTCGACGGCAGGAGCGTGGCCGAAGCCGCCGAGATCGCGGGCACCACGCCGGGCGCGATGAAGGTGCGCGCCCACCGCGGCTATGTCGCCCTGCGCCGCCTGCTCGGAGGTGCCCCATGACGATCCCGCCCATCGCGGCCGAGCTCGAGCAGGAGCTCGCGCGGCTCTCGCCGGTCACGACGCGGCGCCCGGTGCGCCAGGCGCTCCTCGCCGGCGCCGTCTCGCTCGTGTACGCCGCGATCGTGCTCGCGGTCATCGCCGTGCGCCGCGAGCTCGCCGACCTGCCGCGGCTCTGGCTCGTGCTCTACCTCGGCGCCTGGCTCGCCGGCTTCGCCGTGCCGGTGTGGTTCGCGCTCGTGCCGCGCCCGGGCGGCATGTTGCCGCGGTGGCGCCTCGCCGGCGCGATCGCCGCGGTCTCCGCCGTCGGCTTCGTCGTCGCCGGCTTGCTCGTGCCGCGCAGCGCGGCCGCGAGCCTCCACCTCGGCCTCGACTACGCGCACCAGTGTCTCTCGCTCGGCCTCGTCACCGCGATCGTGCCGGTCGTGCTCGGCACCCTGCTCCTGCGCGGCGCGGCGCCGGTCGGGTCGCGCGTGACCGCGGCGGCGCTGGGCGCGGCGGGCGGTTCGCTCGGCGGCTTCGTCCTCCACCTCCACTGCCCCATCGCCGACGGCATCCACGTCGGCCTCGTGCACGGCGCCGTCGTCGCCGTCGCCGCGCTGCTCGCCGCCGCGCTCGTGCCGCGCGCGCTGCGCCCGTGAGCGGAGGCGGCGCTACTTCACGACGGGCTGGGCCACGACCGGCGCCCAGAACATGCCGAAGCGGCGGAAGCGGTGCTCGAGGCCAGGGAACGAGTACGAACCGTCCGGGTTCATGTGCGGCCCGCCGTCCCAGTTGGTCGGGCGCTTGCGGTCGTGCGGCGACGGCACGACGAGCGAGCCGACGTAGTCGCCCTTGGCGTAGACCTTGTCGATCTGCTCCGACATGCGCGCGATGTCGGCGTTCGAGACCACGCCGTTCGACGTCGCCTGGTAGAACTGCACCGTCACGCGCACGGGGAAGCGCGGATCGCGCTCGATGGTCAGGCCGTCGAGCTCGGTGTACGGCCCCTCGGTCTCGCCGTGGCCGAGCACGGCGACGTCGACGTCCGAGTCGCGGCTGCGGCCGGGCGCCGCGCTGCTCTTGGCCGACATCTCCATCGCCGGCGCGGCGTCGCCCTCGGCGAGCCCCATCGCGGCGCCGCCCGCGCCGTAGCCCATGCGCGCGACCGCCTTCTGCTTGAGCGGCACCTGGATGAGCATGAGGAGGTTGGCGTCCTCGCCGAGCGAGGCGGCGTCCTCGCCGTTGGCGGTGGTGCCCTTCCGCTTCACGTCCTTCAAGCGCTCGGCGATGAGCGGCGCCTTCTTGCCGTCCTGGTTGAAGTAGAGGCGCTGGCCCCAGCTGCCGCCGCCGGTGACGGTGTCGCGCTCGTTGTCGATGATCGTCATGCTCGCGCCCTGGCGCGTGACGAGGATGGTGAGGACGGCCGGGTTCTCGGCGTACGACTGGTAGTTGAAGATGACCGGCCAGAACGTGGCCTTGCCGTCCTTGGGCACGGGCAGGAACGCGTGCTGCGCGCTGACCAGCACGTGCTTGTCGCGGCGCGGGGCGAGGAGCGAGCCCTTGATCTTGCCCTTGCGGGGCGCGCTCATGTAGCGGCCGGGGTCGGCGAGGAGCTGCGCGAGCGTGATGGTCTCGAGCTTCTTGCCCCGGGCGTTGCCGACCGGGACGAAGATGCGGTCCATCCGAACGTCCGCCGTCTTGTCGCTGAAGTTGTCGTGGCGGATGACCGGCATGAGGTACGTGCGCCGGCCGTGGGCGTCGTTCGAGGCCTCGACCTCGATCGTGACGTCGCTGATGTTGGGGCCGACCGAGCTGCCTTCCCAGCGCCCGGTGTCCTCCCACATCACGTTGACGATGCCGAGGCCGCGCTTCTGGACGAGCGCCTGGGCGTCGCCGTCGGAGACCATGTCGGCGACGTCGGCGACGATCTGGGCGAAGGAGCGGTGAGGCTCGGCGATGGCGATGGGCTTGGCGGGCGCGCCGGGCCCCGCCGGCTGCGCGACGGCGGGCGGCGTGACGAGGGCGGCGGTGGTGGCGGCCGCGAGGAACATGCGACCGAGGCGGTCACGGAGGCGAAGGCTGCGGTGGGTGCGGGGCGTGGGGTTCGTGCGGGGCGTGCTCATGGTGATTCTCGATTGCACGCACGACGGGCCAGCTTGATCTGGGAGCGCGCAAGGGTTCGTGCCGCCTGGGGAAGTCGCGGTACAACCAAAGGCCGCACACATGTCTGGTGTCTGGCAGTCGCTCGATCTCGGGGTTTCGGGGCCGCTCCGCGACGCGACGCGGGCGGAGGCGGAGCGCGCGTTCGAGCGGCTGATGGCGGCGCGCGAGGCGCGGTGTCGGATGCTGGTGGAGCTGGCGGGGACCGACGAGCTCGAGGTGATGAGCCCGTGGCTGGCGCGGGCGGCGCGGGAGCTAGGTGTCGAGCGGGTCGACGGGATCGCGGTCGACGCGGCGCTGTGGCTCGGCGAGCGGATCATCGCGCAGGCGCCGTGGCTGCGATGGGAGCTGTACGTGGGCGTGAAGAAGTCGACGGGGTATCAGCGCGCGGTGCTGGTGGGGTTCCGGAGGGTGGACGATGCTCGGTATTACGTCGACGTCGCGCATTTCGTCGCGTCGTGGCTGGAGCTGTGCGCGCGGCGGCGGGCGGTGAAGGAAGACTTTCTGGTGACAGTGTTCGAGACGACGCTGGCGGACGCCTGAGCGCGCGGAGGACTGGGCGGGGGAC
>DDTA01000306.1 GCA_002344285.1 Myxococcales bacterium UBA2376 | reverse complement strand
GGCGTCCTCGCGCGCACGCGCGTGATCGCGATCGGCCCGACGACGGCGGCGGCGCTCGTCGCGCGCGGCGTCCGACCGGCCGCGGTGGCCGCCGAACCGACGCCGGCCGGAATGGCCAACGCGCTGGCGTCGGTGTATCCAGGGACGCAACCATGAACTTCCCCGACTTCCGCGCGCGCCGGATGCGTCGCACCGAGGGCCTGCGCCGGCTGATGCGCGAGAACCGGCTCTCGGTCGACAACCTCTGCTACCCGATCTTCGTCACGGGCGGCACCAACGTCGAGAAGCCGATCACCTCGATGCCGGGACAGTCGGTGTGGTCGGTCGACAAGGCGGCCGACGTCGCCGCCCGCGCGTACGACGCCGGCATCCCGGCCGTCATCCTGTTCGGCATCCCGGACAAGAAGGACGCGGTCGGCTCCGAGGCGTGGAGCGCGAACGGCCACGTGCAGAAGGCGATCCGCGCGATCAAGAAGCGCTGCCCCGAGCTCGTGGTCAGCGCCGACAGCTGCTTCTGCGAGTACACCGATCACGGCCACTGCGGCGTGCTCCACGAGGGCGTGCTCGACAACGACGCGTCGCTCGAGAACCTCGCGCGCACGGTGCTCTCGTACGCGCGCGCCGGCGCCGACATCGTCGCGCCGTCGGGCATGCTCGACGGCTTCGTCACCGCCTGCCGCGAGTCGCTCGACGAGGAGGGCTTCGAGCAGACCGCGATCATGGCGTACTCGGCCAAGTACGCGTCGGCGTACTACGGCCCGTTCCGCGACGCGGTCGACAGCGCGCCCCAGCACGGCGATCGCCGCGGCTACCAGATGGATCCGGCCAACGCGCGCGAGGCCGTGCGCGAGGTCAACCTGGACGTCGCCGAGGGCGCCGACATCGTCATGGTGAAGCCGGCGCTCGCGTACCTGGACATCGTGCGCATGGTCGCCGACGAGGTGAACCTGCCGCTCGCGGTCTACAACGTCAGCGGCGAGTACGCGATGATCGAGGCGGCGGCGGCCAACGGCTGGATCGATCGCGATCGCATCGTGATGGAGACGCTCACCGGCTTCCGCCGCGCCGGCGCCGACATCATCATCACGTACCACGCGCTCCACGCCGCCGCGCTACTGGGCCAGCGGTAGCCGTTCGCCGTGCCGCCGATCTACAAGTTCGTCGAGGTGTCCCCGGTCACCGACGAGACGCTCGAGCGCGCGGTGAACGCGTGGGTCGCGCAGGGCTGGACGCTCGAGGGCATCCGCTTCATCACCCACGAGGCGTCGAAGCGGCCGGCGATGGCGTTCGTGTCGTTCGTCCGGGAGCCGGACAGCTGAGCCGTCTCAGCGCGCGGGCGACATCGTCACCGACCACGCCGCCTCGCCGCCGGCCAGCGTGCCCTTGCCCTGATCGCGGTCGGCGCGGCGCAGCCGCACGGTGTCGCCGGTCTCGAGCTTCACCGTCGCGCGCCCGCTGCGCGCGGCGCCGTCGGGCCCCGTCCACAGGACGGCGACGCCGCCCGGCGCGGACACGTCGACCAGCACGTCGCCGCTCGGTCCGTCCCAGCGCAGGCAGTCGACGTCGGCGCGCGCATCGAGGTAGCCGCGCACGGTCGCGCCCGCCGCCACCGGCGTCGCGTCGCTGGTCTCGGCGTTGGGCTCGGTCTCCCACGTCGGGTCGGCCGGCTCCTCGGTGAGCTCGAGCGTGTACGGGTCGGAGACGTTCTCGACCGGCCACGCCCCGCTCATCACCTGCCCGACCTCGACGGACATCTCCGCCGTGCCGCGCCGCCGGTGCACGACCTCGCCGTCACCCGGGCCCTGCTCGTCGACGAGCACGATCACGCGCCCGCTGCTGTCGCGCAGGGTGAGCGTCACGTCGGCGTTGGGCAGCCCGCTCACCCGCGCGGTCACGAGCGGCGGCGTGCCGCGCAGCTCGAAGCGGAAGAAGTCGGCGTCGGGCTGGGTCTTGCTCCGTCGCTTGCCGAGGTAGCCGGTGACCGTCGTGCCCGGCGCGATGCGCGTCGCCGTCTCGATGTCGTCGTTGGGCTCGCGCTCGACGCGCTGGGGCGGCGGCGCGCGCAGCACCGTCCACCACACCGCCGCGGCGGCGAGCCCCGCCACCACCAGGAGCCCGCCGAGCGTGACGCCGAGGCGTTGTCGGCGCAGCGAGCGCTCGTAGCCGTCGATGTCGCTGCGCCTGAGCGCGAGGTCCGAGACGACGCCGTCGTCCTCGGTCGCGACCCGACGCCGCCCGCTCGAACGCGAGGCGCCGCCGGCCAGCGCGCCGTCCCCGACGAGCTCGCCGTACGCGGTCTCGATCGCCGTCACCATCGCCGTCGCGCTCTGGAAGCGCTCGGCTGGATCCTTGGCCATCGCGCGCAGCACCAGCTCGTCGACCTCGGGCACCACGCCCTGGCTGCGCGCGCGCGTCGACGGCGGCTCGACGTCCGCGGTCAGGTGCTTGGTGAGCACGCCCACCGCGCTCTTGGCGACGTGCGGGTACTCGCCGGTGAGCACGCGATACATGAGCGCGCCGAGCGCGTAGATGTCGGTGCGCGCGTCGACGTCCTCGCCGCGGATCTGCTCCGGCGCCATGAAGTACGGCGTGCCGACGATCTGCCCGTGGTCGCTGAGCTCGGGATCGCGGCCGGGCTCGATCACCTTGGCCAGCCCGAAGTCGAGTACCTTGGCGAAGTCGCGCCCGCCGGTCGTGCGCGTGATGAGGATGTTCTCGGGCTTGAGATCGCGGTGCACGATCCCGAGCTCGTGGGCCTCCGCCAGCGCGCCGAGGATCTGCACGAGCAAGGGCGCCGCGCGCGCGAAGGGCAGCGGGCCGTCGCGATCGACGATGTGCGCCAGGTCCTGGCCGCGCACGTGCTCCATCACCAGGTAGAGCGCGCCGCTGGCCGTGCCGAAGTCGAACACCTGCACCGTGTTCGGGTGCTGCAGCCGCGACACCGCCGTCGCCTCGCGCTCGAAGCGCGAGATGACCTCGGGATCGTCGGCGAGATCGCGGTGCAACACCTTCATCGCCGCGATCTTGCCCATGCGCACGTGCTCGACCTTGTAGACCACGCCCATGCCGCCGCGCCCGACCACGTCGATCACGCGGTAGCGACCGTCGACGAGCTTGCCGAGCCACGCCTGGTTGGACGCGGACATGCGGCGGTCGGGCCGCGCGGTCGCGCCCGACGCCTCGGTGTCCGCGCGCTCGCGCACCGCGGCGAGGTCGAGCGCCGACGCGCGCAGCATGTCGGCGCCGCACTCCGAACAGAAGCGCTGCTGCTCGGTGTAGCTGGCGCGACAGCGAGGGCAGAAGTAGCGCGGCGCGGGCGTGCTCACGTTGCAGCTCTTGGACCCCGCAAACCTACCGCAGATTGCACGTCCCTCGAAGTCAGGGCCGGGGCGGACGACGCCCCTCGCGCAGCTCGCTCGCCCAGCGCACGAAGCGGCGCCAGTCGACGGCGGCGGCGAGGGCGACGCCGCGCGCGCTCGGGTTGGCGCGCACGGCGCGGTAGTAGGCGTCGAGCTGCCCGGTGCGCTCGAGGAAGAGCACGACGTGCTGCGAGACGGCGTAGTAGATGGCGCCGTCGGGGCCGTACAGCTCGTCGCGGCCGGCGAACGCCAGTCGGCTCCGCCCCGGGATCGTCCGCTCCTCGATCGCCAGCTGCAGGTCGTAGAGCCGGTAGTTGGCGACGAAGACGAGCTTCCCGTGGCGGATGCGTGCGCCACCGTACATGGAGGCGATACCCTCGTTGAGCCACGCCGGGATCTGCGGGAAGTCGTCGACGATGAGGGGATGGACGAGCTCGTGCCGGAGATTGCCGCGCCCCTTGGAGAGGTTGACGGCGGCGACACGCGCGTCGGGGCGGTAGAAGCCCTGCCCCGCGGGCACCCGCGCGTACCCGAGCGCGAGCGCCTGGTACTCGGTGTCGTCCTCGTAGAGCACCAGCTCGACCGGCGGGTGATTCTCGCCACGCGGCGCGACGAAGCGGCGGTTGACGTCGGCGTGCACGATGCGCGCGAGAGCGACGAGACCGGGCACGTCGCGGTGCGCGACCCGGCCGCGGATGACGACCGGCGTCGGCCCACGGTCGATCCGCCCGATCACCGGCTGCTCCATGACGAGCTTTCGCAGGCGGGCGGCCTCGCCGAGCTCCGGCGGCAGGACGAGCTCGTTGCCGCTGCCCCGCGACGCGTACGAGCCGCCGGGCGTGCTGCGGTGCTGCCAGCACCCGGTCAGCAACACGGCGACGAGCACGAGAACCCGCATCCTGACAGTGTGCCGGGATGCGCGCGCGCACGCCAGCGTGGAATCGCGTCGAGCCCGACGAGTGCGTGATCGGGGACGTCTCTCGACGTCATCGGCGTGAGACGCGGCACAGCCGGCGTGCCGCGCTGCGCTACGGGATGCGCTACGGGGCCGGCAGGAAGCTCCAGCTGACGCCGCGCGCGTCGACGGTGGCCAGCGTGATGCCGGTGGCGTGGGCACGGCCGTCGGCGTCGCGTCGCGCGACCGGGTCGAGCGAGCCCGCGGCGAGCGCGACCGGCGTTCCGCTGCGCGCGCTGCCCGGCGCCGGCGGCGAGCCGTCGACGGGACCGTGCACGACGAGCGCGAGCTCCGCGGCCGCGAGCGCGCTCGCGAGCGCCGGGTCGCCGCCGTGCAGGCCGCCCGGCGTCAGGTCGGAGCGTCCGCCCTGGGGCGCGGGTGGGGTCGCGAGGACGCGCGGGCGATCGCCGGCGGCCGCGGCGAGCGCGGCGAGCGC
>DDTA01000239.1 GCA_002344285.1 Myxococcales bacterium UBA2376 | reverse complement strand
GCAGGCGAGGCCGCAGAGGGTGAGGAGCGCAGCCGGCCAGGCGTGATCAGACACGGGCGCGAAGGTAGCAAGAAGAGATCGGGCACGGGCACGGGCACGGGCACGGGCACGGGCACGGGCACGGGACAGAACGCGGGACCGGTGCCCTTCACGCAGCTCCTGGTGGCAGGCGCGATCGCGGGTGCCGTCGCGGGGGCCTCCACCGCCATCCTCGACGGCCTCTGGACCTGGGGCCGCCTCTCGCAGTTCGTCCCCGGAACCAGCGGCAAGCTGCGCGTCCTCGTCTACCTGGCCACGAGCCACGCGCTGGTCGGGATGCTCGCCGGCGTGGCGGTCGCCGCGATCGTCGCCTTCTATCTCCGCGTCACCCGGCTGGGCGACCTCGTGCGCCACGCCACCGCCGAGCACGCCCGCGCCCGCGCCCGCTCGCCGCGCGACGCGCTCGTCGGCCTGTCGCTCGTCCTCGCGTTCATCCCCGTCGTCGCGCTCCTCCTCTACCTCGGCCACGCCGTGCTCCTGGCCGAACTGGGCAAGCGCAAGCACCCGGGGCTCGTGCTCGCGGTGACGATGATCGTGACGCTGGGGCTCACCGGAGCCGCGTTCGCCGTCGCGATCGCCCTCGCCCGCGTCGTCGAGGTCGGCCTGCGCGCCATCGCGATCGGCCCGCTGGCGCGCCCGCTCTCGTCGCCGCTCGCGCCCGCCGTGGCCGGCGCCGTAATGCTCGCCGTCGGCGGTGCCCTCATCGTCGTCGCGTCGTGGAAGACCCTGCGGCTCCTGAACCTGCGCCCGTACACGGCGGCGCTCGTCGCCGTCGCGCTCGCGGCGCCCGCCTATGCGCTCGTCGCCCGTCGCGGCGCCGCGAGATGGCGCGCGCTGCCTCGTCGCGCGCGGTTCGCGACCGCGGCGGGCGCGCCCGTCGTGGTCCTCGTGCTCGCGGCGCTCGCCGGTGGAAACGCATCGGTGGCCAAGGCCGCGGTCGCCTACTCCGGCGGCGGCAAGCACGTGACCGGCGCGCTCGCCTGGATCTTCGACCTCGATCGCGACGGTCACGCGGCGCTCTTCGGCGGCGGCGACTGCGACGACCTCGACGCCAGCGTCCACCCGGGCGCGTCCGACATCCCCGACGACGGCATCGACCAGAACTGCGTCGCCGGAGACGCACGCTCGCGGCGTACGGTCGAGGACGTCGGCTTCGTGCCGGTGCCGCCGACGGTGCCCGCCGACTGGAACCTCGTCCTCATCACGATCGACACGCTGCGCGCCGATCACGTCGGCGCCTACGGCTATCACCGCCCCACCACGCCGACCCTCGACGCGATCGCCGCCGAGGGCGCGCTGTTCGAGGCCGGCTGGGCGCACGCGCCGTCGACGCGGTACTCGATCCCCGCGCTGCTCACCGGCCGGCTGCCGCTCGACGTCTTCTACGACACGAGCCACCCGGGCTGGCCCGGGCTCCTGCCGCGCGCGACCACGCTCGCCGAGATGCTCGAGCCCCACGGCTTCACCAGCGGCGCGATCACCAACTACTGGTACTTCGACCGCAGCCGGCGCATGAACCAGGGTTTCGCCACGTACGACAACGAGAACGCGCGGCTGCACCAGGGCTCCGATCCGGCGCACACCCGCGGCTCCTCGTCGGCGCAGCAGTCCGACAAGGCGCTCGCGTTCATCGCGACCCACGCGGCCCAGCGCTTCTTCCTGTGGGTGCACTACTACGATCCGCACCACGAGTACGAGGCGCACGCCGACGTGCCGTCGTTCGGCTCGGCGCCGATCGACCTCTACGATCAGGAGATCCGCTTCACCGACCTGCACATCGGACGCATCGTCACCGACCTCAAGACGCGCGGGCTGTGGGACAAGACCGTCGTCGTCATCACCGGCGATCACGGGGAAGGGTTCGGCGAGCACGGCATCCTCCTCCACGGCTACGACCTCTACGCCGCGCAGACCAAGGTGCCCTTCATCATCCGCGTGCCCGGGCTGGCCCCGCGCCGCGTGCGCACGGCGGCCGGCCACGTCGACGTGATGGCGACCCTTGCCAATCTGGCAGGCGCTCCCGCTTCGACCGAGATGATGGGCCGCTCGCTCTTGCCTTGGCTGGCCGGTGCCCCCGACGATCTGGAGCGACCCGTGTTCCAGCAGCTGTCGTACGAGGGGAACCACGAGAAGCGCGGCGCCGCGACGTCGCGCTGCCACGTCCTCTACAACGTCAGCCCGCACACGAGCTGGGAGATCTACGACGTCAGCCGCGATCCCGGCGAGACGCGCGATCTTTCGGGCGCACCCGGCCCGTGCGCCTCGGCGAAGGCGGCGTTCGAGAACTGGTACGACAGCGCGCAGATCCCCGCGGGCGCCGCCGACGCGCTCCTGCCGGCGCGGCCGGCGATCGCCGCGCCGCTCGACATCGACCTCGGGCCGGAGGTGCGGCTGCTCGCCGTCGAGCTGCCGGCGCAGGCGCGGCCGGGCGAGACGATCGACATCACGTGGACGTTCGAGGCGCGCGGACGGCTCGCGCCCGGGTGGCGCGTGTTCGTGCACCTCGAGGACGGACGCGGCGGACGGTTCACGGCGGATCACACGCCGGTGCGCCCCTTCGACTGGTGGCGGCGGGGACAGTTCATCCGCTACACGATCACGACGACCGTGCCGCCGACGGCGTCGCCCGGCACGTACGGCCTGTGGACCGGGCTGTGGCGCAAGCAGGCGCGGCGGCCGGTGACGGCGCCGGCGGCGTTCAAGGTGACCGAGAACCGCGTGCGCGCGGCGCAGCTCGAGGTGGTGCGATGAACCGCTTCATGCGCGCCGCGTTCTGGATCGCGCTGGCCGCTCCCGGCCTCTACCAGACGTTCCTGCTCGTGTGGGCGATCGGCGGACGCTTCGCGTACCCGTACGACCTGGAGTGGATGGAGGGCGGTGTGCTGCACGGCGCGCATCGCGTGGCCGAGGGTGAGGGCCACTACCCGCCGCCGTCGATCGACTTCATCCCGTTCCTCTACACCCCGCTCTATCCCGGCTTGCTCGCCGTGCTCGGCGGCGTGTTCGGGCTCTCGTACCAGCTGGGTCGCGCGGTGTCGGTGCTGGCGCTGTGCGGGATCGCGTGGGTCATCGTGGCGCAGGGCCTGCGCGCGTCGCCCAACCACAAGCCCGCGGGGCTCGCCGGCGCGCTGCTCTCGCTCGGGCTGTTCGCGGCCGGGTACCCGTTCGTCGAGGGCTGGTACGACATCGTCCGCGGCGACACGCTCTTCCTCCTGATGATCACGGCGAGCCTCTTCGTGCTCACGCAGTGGGCACGCGCCGACGAGGGGCCGTGGGCGCAGGTGCGGATCGTCGCGCTCGGCGCGATCCTCGGGCTGTCGTTCTTCTGCAAGCAGACCGGCGTGTTCTACGTGCTCGCCGCCGGACCGATCCTGCTCGCGTACAACTGGCGGCGGATGCCGGCGCTGGTCGGCTCGGCGGGCTTCGTGGGGCTGGGCGGCACGTGGCTCATGCAGAAGACGACCGGCGGCTGGTTCTGGACGTACATCTACGAGATCCACCAGGCGCACGACTGGAACAAGGACCGGTTCTGGAAGTCGTTCGAGCACATCCTGCTCCACTTCCGCGGCGCCACGATGGTGATCGTGGTGTGCCTGTGCGTCGTCGTCGCGTGTGTCGTCGTGCGCCGGCGGCTGCCGACGCCGGCCAAGGCGTTCCTCCTGTGGACGTACCTCTACGCCGTGTCGACGCTGGTCGGCGCGATCGGGTGGGGCACCGAGTTCGCGCACTTCAACGCGTACATGCCGGCGCTGCTCCACGGCGCGATCGCGGCCGGGCTCGCGGTGCCGACGGTGCTGGCCTGCGCCGGCGAGCTGCTGCAGTCGGACCGCACGCTGCCGAGCGGCGGCCCCGATCGCCACCGCGTCGCGGCGACGTGGGCGGCGGCGGCGCTGTGCGCGCTCGTCCTCGGCCGCGACCTCATCGTGCACCGCTGGAACCCGAAGCACTTCATCCCGACGGCGGCGGACCGCATGGCGGGCGACGAGCTGATCTCGGAGCTGCGCGCGCTGCCGGGCGAGGTGTGGGTGCCGTCGCATCCGTGGTACGCGCACCTGGCGGGCAAGCGCATGTACGTGCACCGCATGGGCGTGAAGGACGTGACCGTGCGCAAGCCGCGACCGATCCGCGGCCTCGAGCGCGCGATCGCCGAGCGCCGCTTCGACGCGATCGTGCTCGACAACCGCGACCTCCACCTCGAGCTGGCGTCGATCGGCGTGCACTACCGCGCCGACGACCTCGTGCCTCGCAAGGCGCGGCCACGGCTGTTCACGGGCGCGAAGATCGTCCCCGACTCGATCTGGGTGCCTGCCGGTCCGGCGGAGCGACCGCCCGGCGTCCGTGTCATCGCCGACTTCGAGGACGCGCGCTGGGAGCACTGGACCGTCTACGGCAGCGCGTGGGGCCAGGGCGGCGTGCGCGCGGCGCTGCCGGGACAGGGGCTCGTGCGCCGCTACGGCGGCCGCTTCTTCGCGACGTCCTTCCACGGCGGCGACGTGCGCACCGGCACCGTCATCTCACCGCCGTTCGTGATCACCGGCTCGAAGATCTCGATGCGTGTCGGCGGCGGCGCCCAGGACCCGCAGCTGCGCGTCGAGCTCCGCATCGACGGCGTCGCCGTCCGCTCGGCCCAGCCCCCGATGCCGCCGTCGGAACGCTTCAGCGACCTCGAGTGGAACGTCGAGGACCTGCGGGGCCAGACCGCCGCCATCGCGCTGGTCGACAACTCCACGGCCTCGTGGGGCCACCTGAATGTCGACGAGATCTGGCTCTGGCCCTGATGGGGGACAGGCTCCCGGGTCCCAACCACGCGACACGCCCCACGTTTTCAGGCCTACCGCGACTGGCTCACGCGCGCGTCGCCATCGCCGTCGCAAACGTCTGGCGCAGGTGCGGCTCGCTGCCGACGGTCCCGGGCGCCTTGCCGGCGAGCGCCTTCCAGCACGCGTCGTCCCACCAGCAGAACGAGAGCGGTTGCTGGAACCCGTGGCCTGGCGCGCTCATCGCGCGGTCCATCGCCACGAAGAGGTCGCGCTGATCGAGGTTCCAGTGCTCGAGGTCGTGCTGCGCGGCGAACGCGACCACGTTCATGCCCTCGGGGGGCATGAGGTAGCCGACGCCGAAGTTCCAGCCGTAGAGGCGATAGCGCAGCGTCCCCATCGCGTCGACGACCTCGGCGACCTCGACCCCGAATTCCTCGTTGCCGAGCACCTGCTCGAGCGGGATCGGGTGCCAGATGAGCGCGAGCTGGGTGCGCTCGGCGGGCGCGAGCTCGTCGACGGTGGCCGGCGCCCGCACGCGCGCGAGCGACAGGTTGAGCACGGTGACGGGGCGATACGTCGACTCGCGCGAGCGGCCGCGGATGATGTCCGCGACCTGCGAGGTGTAGACCTCCGCGGCGGCTGGCGGCTCCACGCTCGGCGTCACCCTCACCCTCGCCTTCTCCTTCACTCTCGCCTTCTCCTTCACCCCCGCCTTCACCCCCGCCTTCACCCCCGCCTTCACCTTCGCCTTCACCTTCGCCTTCGGCTTCACCTTCCCGCTCGCCTTCACCTTCTCTCTCGCCTTCTCCTTCTCCTTCGCCTTCCCCGTTCCTTTCAGCCCCGCCCTCGCCTTCTCCTTCGCCTTCTCCTTCGTTCTCGTCTTCGCCTTCCCCTTCCCCTTCGTTTTCGTCTTCGTCCTGCTCGCCCGCGATGCGGTCGCCGCGCGCTTCGCCTTCGCCATGCGCGCATGATACGCGGGGCGCCAGTCGCGGTCGGCGGAAATTGCGCGGTGATCGCGGGCGCTTCGGACCCCGGAACCTGACCCCAACTCCGAGAGTCGGTGAGAAATCGCCTCGTTGCAACGAATCCGGCAACTTGAAGACCGGGGCGAACCGCCTGATCCCGCTGAAACCCGCCCCGAGTGTCCGCAGAATGTCCGCACATGATGAGCGGACCCGCGAGAGTGGCGACGCGTGGCTTCGCTTTGACCCAAGATGTCCTCGCGTCGTGGTCCCGGGCCGGAACAACCTCGAGAATGGCCGTGACACCGCCGCCGCCGCTACCGCTATCCGAACAGATCCTCGCCTGGATCCTGACGGCGCTGGGTCTTGAGAACCGTCCCGGTCCCAACGGACACGCCGTGTCCGAGAGCACGATCAAGACTGCGCGGAAGGCCGGCATGATCAGCCGGAGCTGGGATGATCTCGTCGACGTTGGGCTGCGGGCAATCGGGGTTCCACCCGACCAGGAGCGCCGCGACACGGCGCGCTCGGTTCTGAGGCAATGGGACGCGCTCGTGGGTTCGCTGCCGCCAGCGCGTGAGCTGTCGCTCGCGGAGCGCCTTCATGCGCCGCTGATGCGTTGGATGCCCCAGATCGGCATCCGCCTAGGCGCGATCGCCGCGCTGGTTTCGGCACGGACAGGCAAGCCCATCGAGGACTGCCTCTGGATCGTCGAGCCCTTCGAGCGGACGTTCTTCGGACGCGTTGTTCACGAATTGCTCGACCGCAGGTTTCCGGGCATGACCATCGAGGACCAGAAGGGCGAGCTCGAAGGCATCGTTGACCGGCGTACCGTCGAGCGCTGGTTCAGCGGCAAGACCGATGTACCCCAGACCGAGCACCTCACCAGCCTCGGCGAGCTACTCGGTGAAGGAGCGGAGGTGTTCTTGCGCGGAGCCAGGCTGGCGGCGAGGCTGCGAGAGGATCTACGGGGCTGGATCGATCAGTCAATGTTGTTCGACCTAGCCCGCTCGGTCGCTACGTTCGGCCGCTACGCCGCGAGGGCGCTCGCGAAGCCGGACGGGACCGCGCGACTGATCGGCTGGTTCCACGAGGACCTCCGCGGAGCGCAGGCGGCGGAAGCCTACGCGGTATTGCGACCGTTCCTTTGGCCGCCCATGCGTGAGTGGTCGCCGGTCGAGCTGGCAGAACGACTTTCGTCAGCCGCGAAAGTCTCGCCGTCTCCGGCATTGCACGCCTGGGCGTTGGCGACAACGATCCTGATCGCGCATCCGAGACTCGTGGCTGATGCGTGCTCGGCGCACGGCGCCCACATGCTTGCGGTGCTCGGCGCTGCCGACTTCGCGCGCCATGTCGAGCATCAGTGGATGATGCGCCTCTTGGTCCACATGATCGCGGAGGGCGTCGGCGCCGTGACCGACGGCGAGGGAACACCGAGGCCTCTGCGAGTCTCAGACTCGGCGCGGGAGACTGCACGACGCTGGCGTTTGTCGAGCCTGCGCTTTACCCGCCAGTCCGACGATGGAGTGCCGGACGACGACGAGACCATGCGGATGCTCGTCGAGGTCTTTGGTGTCGACGCGTTTCACTCACACGCGCAAGTCCTGGACCCTCTCGGCGAGCACGTCGCGATGCTGGCGGCCCCCGTGATCGAGACCTCACTCGCCGATGACGAAATCCTGAAAAGCGGGGCTCTGTGCATCGCACGCGCTCGCCGACTCGCCGAAGGTGGCGATCGTTCCGCGGCACTGACCTGGCTCCAGCATGGGCGCAATCGTGGCTCTCCGCGATCGAGTGCGGAGGTTGCCGATGTCGTCGCGATCCTCGGGGAGATCGCGCACTCGGTGCTCGACGATGGACGCCGCTTGCGAGCGATGCTCCGTGAATGTCCCGAGGGAGAATCGCGCGAGTCCGCGCGCGGGGTCCTTGAAGGCGAGGCCACTCTTGTCGAGACGCTCCTCGCCCAAATGACCGAGGTGGGGAATGCGCCGGAGCGAACACCGGCGTTGCTCAGGCTACTGGTCGTTGCAGGTCCGCTCACCCTGCGTGTGGCACTCTTGCGCGACGAGCTGTCTGACAGCGACCAGGCGCTCGAATCCGTCCAGACGGTCGTGGATCTGATCGAGGGCTGCCTCGAACAGCAGCCCGCGCATGGGCGGGGATGGGCGATCCTCGCCTTGTGGCGCCGTTGCTGGGGCCAAAAGGACGATGACGCGACGAAGCGTGCCGTGCACTACGGGAGCGGTCCGTTCCTCGAGCACGAGTGGGCGCGGATGATCGCCGACCTCGGTTTGACCCAGCACGCCGGCTGACGGATTGCTGTGGGGGCGCGATGGTGAGTGCCGACCGTGACGAGCGGCCGTCAAGCCACTCACCAGGAGGACAGCGTGTGTCGCACCATCGACTGCACCCGGAAGCGCGCGTACCAGTCACACCACGATGCGGAAGAGGTCGCGCGACACCAGATGGATGTCAACTTCGGGCTCGTGCTCCGCGTGTACCAGTGCGACCGATGCGGGATGTTCCATCTCACTCACAAGCCACGTCGGTTTTGATCGCTCGCTGCTTCGGTCGCGGACGGCCGCGTGCTCGCATCCGCCGCTGCTCGATACAGGTTTCCCTGGCGCAAAAAAGACCAGGCAGATCCGGCGAGCATCACGATCAGCTCAATCGGTAGGCGGTGACGTCCAGAGCGAGGTCTCGGTCCAGAGTGAGTCACTGTCCGTGATTCCTCCGCGCATCCACCATACGGCTGCGATCGACTCGCATCGAGGGCTTCCTACCGCGTACACGTCGAATGTGTCGCCATGGCTGACATAGGCGAACTGGAACTCATGCGATTCGTCGATGTCGAAATCGAGCGCGTTCCAGGGAGCGTTCTTCCAGATGCTCGGTTCGGGTGAACACCGCGCTCCGAGATCGTCACAACACGCCAGCGACGGCGTAAGGGGCGTCGCGCCAGCGGGGAAGGCCCCGCGCTCACGCGCCGCGGTGAACGCCGAACGTGCGATCGCATCTAGCCCGCGCCGCGCCTCGTCAGGGATCTCGCTTGGCCAGTCCCGACTCCCCAGCCGGTGTTCTCGCTTCGCTGGGTACACGTCCTCAATCCAGAAGCCGCGTACCTCGTCTAGATGAGATTCCAGCGCTGCGGAGGGGCCGTTTTCGTCGGCGACGTTCGGCGTGTGGATCGTCGTATTCGTTGGCGCTGAGTGCTCGCCGAGCCGAGCGAGCTGGTCGGCCATCGATCCGATTCGATGCAACGTCGATTCATCGGCGACGCCACGTGCGGTGCCGGCGCACGATTCGAGGCTTGCAGTCGACGTTGCATGACTGGCGCACGCGCGAACGGCCGGCGACCATTTCTCCCGCAGGCACCGCGCCACCAGGTTCGGAGCATCAGGGCTCGGAGCGCCGGCCTTTCGGATCGTCGCGGTCCCCTTGCGCACGGCCTCCTCGCAGGATTCCCCGGCGGCCTCGCTCCTGCCGCAACCAGCAGACACCGCCACGACGAACACCCAGATCGCCTTGTTCATGAGCGCGTTATGGGTGTTCTTCCCATCCCTGTCAAGCAATAGGTTCGACCTGTCGACTATGGCCAGTGAGCTGAATTTGCACACCTGCCTCCTCGTCGAGCGCACGGATCCGTTGTTTTCGCGAAGGCCTTCCGGTCAGTCGTCGTCGTGCGTTGCGTACCGTGGCACCTCGTATCCCGCTGCGCGACACTCCTGTTCTTCGCGAGCGAGCATCTCGTCGAGCAACTTCGCGAGCAGCGGCTGCCCAAACGTGATCTTGACCGGAGGCTTGCTCTGCGGTCCACGCGGATCGGACGGGTCGCCGTCGAGATAGCCGTAGTTCATGTAGGCCGGCGCAACGGCCTCACGCGGATCACCCATGCCTGACGACGTAGAAGAACCGCCGTCGAGGCTGTGGACGAAAGCGCATCGGTACTCGCGATAGAGAACATCCGAGTACCTGAACCGATCGAGCAGACGCTGTTGGGGAGTTCCCACGAGCGTGGCGCGCACTCCGCTCGCCGACGCGAGATCCTCACGCATCGACCAAATCTGCCCTCGGCCTGGGCCGTGGGCGAACGCTCTTGCGAGAGCGACTGTCGCTGCGTCGGCATTGGGCTCGTTGGCGAGGTGCCTCAACTTCGTTCTCAAGAGGGGAACTGAGACCGTCGAGAGATCGACGCTGCCACCTCGGGTGAGATCGACGAGTGCGGCGGCGAAACACTTCCCGTTCGGCGAGAACGATGTGCCGAGCCGTCGCGCGTGAATACGCGCGAGCGCGTCGGCGGCTGCGCCCCACACCACGAACGCCTCCACACCCGGATACGTACGTACAAAGCTGGCTCGCTGCTTCAAGAACGAAAACACGGCCTCGTTGTCAGACGCCATTCCCTCAACTCCATTCTCTCTAGCGGCCCCGCTTCCGGGGCTTCCGTTTCCGCCCGGATGACTTCGCCGGCCGACGACGTGCGGGCGGGCGCGGCTTCACGATCGGGTTCTCCTTGCAGAAGCGCTCGCGCACTTCCTCCGGGAAGCTAATCTCGATCGGCTCGTAATGCGGGACGTGTTGACCACGTGACAGCGCAACGCGCAGGTCGAGATCGAGCTCCTCGGTGTGCCCGACGAACATCGGCCAGAGATGATAGTGCTTCGACAGGAGCGCTTCGACGAACCGGCGCGGGAGCTTGGGCGTCTTCCACAGGTCGATGAATACGACCCCGCAGCCTCCCCGCGTAAAGACCTTCTCGAACGCGCGCGGGAGTCCGGGTGGTTTCTCGATCACGGTAAACGGGAACTCGCGTCGGTCCGAAAGCGCGTGGATGCCGCGCGCCAGCTCCTCCACGTACTTGGCGCGCGTATCGTTCAGCACGAGCGGACGCTGCACGAGGATCGCTTCGACGGCGGCATCGACCGCCCGATAGTTCTCGCGCGGCATCCAGCGCGACAGCAACTCGACAAGTTGCCGCCCTCGGTCATCCAGAGCGCGAGCCTGGATGCTACCGAGGTACAGCCGATCGCCAGCGTGAAGCTTTGGACCCTCTTGGTCGGCGGAGTGCCGCCACGTGCGTTGCTCGTTGAGGTACGCCGTCGAGGTCCCATTCTGAGACGCACCGTCGGTCACGCGCAGGCCCTCACCGTCGCGACGCAGGGTTGCGTGTTGCCGCGAGACGATGCCGAACGGAACATGAACGTCGACGTCCGGCGGGAAGGCCCGCCCGACGCGGATCTCGTTCATCGCAGGATCAAGTGGGACTCGAAGCCGCGCCCGATGAAGTGAAGTGCGGTGATCGGATCGCGCGGAGGCTTCGCCAGCCAGCCCCCAACCCCGTACTTGATTGGCGTCTCCGCCGTTTCCCTGCGCCGTCGGCGCGTCGTCTGCTGTTCCATAGAATCCTCTCGCGCGTTCCAAACTCAGGGTCCCCACGACGGATACCAACATCGGGAGACCACGACCGCGACCTCAGCAGAATCGATGGCCGGCGACGTCACGGCGCGCGAGAGCCCGACAGAGGCACCGACCAGCCACCGCGCGTTCAAGCGGCGTTCGATCCCGGCGCGTACGGCCACGACGGGATCAACGCTGATCCCACCCTCGCGACCGACGGGCACCAAATCGCTGCCGGACACGTTCGCGTCGCCGCGTCGTCGGAGTTGTGCTCCGAGCCCAAGGGAGAACGTCGGGATCCACGCGACGCCGAGGCGTAGGTTCGCGCCGAGCAGGAAGCGCGCGCTCTGCGTGGTGCGCGTGAGCGACTGCGGCGAGGCCGGCGCACCACCGATCGAGACCTCGACGTCATCGAACGTCGCTGCGCCCAACGTGGCAATGCCCAGCTCGCCATCAACCGCCAGCCAGTCGCGAAGGCCGTAGCTCATCCGCATGACAGCGCCTCCGCCCGGGACGCGCTCGGGGGCGCTGGCGCCTTCCTCGCGCACCCAGGCAAGCCCACCGTGGGGCTGCACGCTGATCGCCGCCTCGTAGCGATCGGCTCGTGCTACGGACGAGAGCCCAAGCAGAAGGGCCGCGACAATCCCCGCCCACTTCATCGCAGGACGATGCCACGATCCAGGGTGATGCGTCCGCGGCCAGCGGGCTGTTCGACGGTGAGCGTCAAGGGCTGGCCGAGCACGGAGTCGACCTGGCGGAGCACGACGACGGCAGTCCCCGTCGAGCCGCCGGCCACGACGCCGATCAGCCCCTCGTCGGCGGCGTCGAGCGCGCTGGTCGACAGGCTCGCGGGGCCAGTGTGATCGCTTCCGCGGGGTCCGCGAACCAAAACACGCGCGAGCCGGTACGCGCTGCCAGATCGGTTCTGAATGTCGAAGAGGAGGTAGGCATCGTCGCCCAGGAACACGGCTCGCTTGAGGTGGACGATCACGTTGTCGTCGTTCCGAGCGTGTCCCTTGAGGCTCACGTGCTCCAGGCGTCGGAGGAGCTTGGCCGCGACCATACGATCGGCGCGATCGCGAACCTTCGCATCGAGCGCCTTCTTCGACGCAGCCAGCTCAGCGCGAAGCGGCGCCGTGCGCTTCTCGACCTCGACGTCCACTGCCGCTCTGAACGCATCCTCGGCGCTGGCCGAGACGAACCGCACCAGCGTCATGCCCTGCTCGCTAGCCGGCACCACGCGCAGTGTGATGTTCACCTTGATCTGCCCGTCCCGAGTCGCGAGCGCGAGCGTCGCGGGCGCGGCCTTGTCGCTGTTGGCGCGCACCAAGATCCCGTCAGTGAACTCCTTGACGTCCCAATCACGGCTCGACCCGACCACCTTGGAAGCGATCGGTGAGGGGAACGTCAGGAGCACGTTCGTGTTCATGTGCGCGGCGACGTCGGCGGTCCCACCCTGCGGCGGCACGAGCACCGTGGCCTCGCCCGGCTTCGCGGCATTTCCGGCGGGAGGCGCCGGCTGCGCCGCAGCGCGCTCGGTTCCGACGCTCGTCGCCGCCAGCGCGACGACGAGCCATACGATTCGCGGGGGTGTGATCACTTTCCGCTTCCTCCCAGGTCGTACTCGACGAAGTTGTCCCGCTCGCCTGTACCGCGCTTGTCGCCACGCGTTCCGCTCGGCCGCTTCCGTTTCCCCGCGTCGACAGGCGGAGCGCCTGCATCGATCGGCGTGGGCTGCGCCGCGTCGAGCGGAGTCGAAGGAGCGGACGGCGCGGTTGCCCCGGCATCGTCCATCGTCGTCGCCGCTGGCGCCGCATCGATGATTGGCGGCGCTGCCGTGGCGGATGCTGCGCCGGGTGCCGTCGCTGTCTCCGTAGGCTTGTCGCCGTCTCCGGTCGCAAAGACGACACCGGTAACGATGGCGACGACGCTGACGGCAACGAGCGCGATGACCAGCGGCCAGCGCCGGCTCTGTCCGCCCGCGCGCCGTGCCTTCGCGAGCTCGCCCACGGTCGCAGCCGTCGTGTTCTGTGCAGCGATCGAGGTACCGGCCGGGCCATACGAGCCATGCACGGTGACCAGCTCGGCCGAGCCGCCGGGCCGCCGCGCGTCCCTTGGAAATCGGCTCGCCATGAGCGCCGCGAGTTGCTCGGCGCCGTCGGGCGGGATCCATGGACGCAACCGCGCAAGCGTCGACGCGGCATCGACCGGCCGATCCTGCCGGCGGGGGGAGAGCAGGCTGTTGATGAGCTGATGAAGCCCGGCGGGCACGAGCGGATTGATCTGCCCCAGATCCTCCAGCGGCTCCAGCCCCTTGCCGTACATGAGCACGCGGCCGATGACCGACTCCTGCGTATCGGTCGACTTCACGAACAGATGGCGACCGGCGAGCAACTCCCACAGCATCACACCGACGGCGAACAGATCGGAACGCCCGTCGAGATCGAGCGCGCCTTCCAGCTGTTCCGGGCTCATATAGGCCGGCTTGCCCTTCGCCGTTCCGGACTGCGTCGCGTTCGTCGCGTGCATCGCCTTGGCGACGCCGAAGTCGGACACCTTCACGCGCCCGTCGTAGGTGAGGAGGACGTTCGATGGCGTGCAGTCTCGATGAACGATCAGGAGCACCTTGCCGCTCGGAGCCGTGGCTGCGTGCGCATGGGCGAGCCCGCGCAGCACCTCGCCCATGATGTATGCGGCCACCGGCATCGGCACCGGGCCCGAGAGCGAGAGCTTCTCGAGATCCCGCCCATGGACGTACTCGAGGACTTGGAAGACGTTGCCATCGACGCCGCGATCGAAGTCGAGCGCGGCGACGATGTTGTCGTGATGCAGCAACGAGGCGAGCCACGCCTCGTTCTTGAACATCTCGTAGAAGACCGGGTTTGAGCTGAACGAGGGCAGGACGACCTTGATCGCGACCTCGCGCTGGAATCCCTCTGCGCTGACGATCGCGCCACGGTAGACGCGCGCCATCCCGCCCTCGCCGAGCAGTTCGCCGAGCCGGTACTTGCCGGCGCGGTCAATAGTCTGAGCTGGGTGAGTCACGGAGCTATTCACTCGTCCGGAACGTTCACTCGTAGTGCAGCCACGGCAGGTTGCCGCGATTGACCGTCGCGGCGTCGCGCGCCCGCGACGTAGAGCGTATCCGCTCCGTCGAAGAACACGCGGCCGTCTTGCGCTTCCCGGACCTCGACGAAGTCGCCCGACTCGGTCCCATCGATCGCGTTCATGAGATACACGCGCGCGAACTCGACGATCACGAGATAGTCTGGCGAAACGATCTCGATACCCGTCCGGTAGCTGGCTTCAAGCGCTGACCACCGTTCGTTGCCGTCGGCGTCGACTGCCAGCGTGCCGAAGTCGCCCGTCGCGACGATGAGATCGTCGCCGATGGCGATGTCGCTGATCGCTCCCGTGGGTGAAGCGACCTGCGACCACAGAAGTGAACCGTCACTTGCGGAGATCGCGGCCAACCAGATGCGACTCTCAACGGAACTCGCGCATCCGTTGTTCACGTTCTCGCCGTCGAGCCCGCCGACGACGAGCACACCGTTCCTTTCACGCAGGACTCCTGCGAATAGGCACCGACCTCCGATGTCGATCGTGCGCTCCCAATTCACCGTGCTAGCGGCCGACACGCTGACGACCCTTGGAACGCGGACACCGGTCATCCCAATGGCCACGGACTGCACCACGATCGCTGCGGTGTCGTGGGCAGCGACGAGCTGCGCCGGCTCGGGACCGACAGTCAAGGAGGAGAGCTCGGTGCCCGAAGGCTCGATTCGATGCACCTCTGAGTTCCTGATGTTGTCGAGGTAATGGATCCGGCCATTCGGCGAGACAGCGAGATCCGATGCTGAAGGAATCTCCTTCGACCACGCGAGCGCACCCTGCTCGACGTAAGCAAGTAGCGCGCTGGATCCTGTCGGCACGGATACAACGACCGAGTCTGCGGCGGAGCCGGCGCTACGAATTGACGCGCCGCTAGGCCCGACATCCAGTCTCCACAGCGGCTCGAGGAAGGGAGATGCGGGCGGCGACGAGCAAGCAGGACTAAGGACGATCGCTACGAGCACGATCATCAGGCTCGACGAAGCGTTGCGCATTCGATTCTCTCCCATCTGTTGAGGCTTGCTCCCGATCAGCCTACTGCGCCGGCACCAGGCAGCGTGCCACGGCGACAGCGGTTCGTGTCTGACTGCTCGTCGAGACCCACTGGCAGGCGAATGCCTCAGGGAGAGCGGTGCTCGGCGCGGCGACGGAAACATGAACATCGGGATCGTCGAGACCGAGGTCAAGTCGGCAGCCACCGCCGAGCAGGATTGCGCCAGTCGGACATTGGGCCGCTAAGCCTCCAGAGCTGTTGGCGCCGATGGATGTCGGGGCCGTCACTGACATCACGCGACCGGCGATTGGGGCTTCTGAGGCCGGACAATCACACGCGGCTGCGTCGGCATCACTGGGAGAGTCGTCGCTGCACGCGACGACGAGCGCAGCACCGGCAACGAGTCCGGCAAGGGAAGGAACGATCCACGTGAGGCGAGTCATGAACGAGTCTCCACTGTGTGTGTTCTCAATTGGGTTGCGTTGGTTCGTCCGAGATCCAGTTCACGATATCGGCCTCGCGGCGACCGTCGCTCGGTGTGACGTACGTTGGCACGCCGTCACCGCTGGTGGTCCACGATGTGCGGACGAAGGCACGTGTCGCAGCGATGCCCGTTACCTCTGCGTGCCACGTCGCGCGAAACCGTCTATACGTTCGACGTCGGGTGCAGCGATACGGCGGATTTTGCGTGTACTCGACGCAGCCGGCTCGAGTCTCGTCGACCGCACCACTCATGTTCGCGCCACCCGCCGAGAACTCGGTGTACGGTCCCGGGGCACTAGGTTGCAAACCGATCGGTCCGACGAGCACGGGCACGATCCAGAACTTCCGCGGCGGAGGCGCTCCGATCGGAGAACCTCTCGGTGGGATCATCACCGTTACGCGGGTGCGCGTCGCGGTGTCGGGGGCGGGTGCCGTGGTGCTGCATCCCGAACACTGCGTCAGCTCCGCGTAGCTGCCGCTTCCCACTGGTTCCTCCCACACGCGGACTGAGTAGTTGGACGGCGGAATGGGTGTCGTGTCGACGCCCATCGAGGGAAAGATCGTCGTTGTACCCGAGCCAGGGTTCGATACCGGCTCACACCCGGGCGTCGTGATGTCTGGCCCGCCGCCGGGGTCGGTCCCGCACGTGACGTTCACCGTCGACTCGTTGTACGTCCACCGATTCTGGTAGTACCGCTTCGCTGCTACACCGGTCGTTGGCTTCACGAGATCGACCGAGAGGTACACTGTCTCGTTTGTGGGGTTGTACACAGGAAACTGCATCAACCCTACGCCGCTCGGAACGCCAGGCGTCGGCGCGTTCATAAGCATCGAGATTGGATCGAAGGGTGAGCTTGCGTCCGCAAGAGAGAAGTTCGCCGCGGTCAGCCCGTACTTACCGGAGCCCGCCGGACCGTTCGTAGGCGCGGACGGCCCGCCAGGCATAGTCACCGATGGGAAACCGAACACGAGAGGAGCGGCCAACAGAACATGATTCCAGCATCGCGTTGTCAGCAGAGCGTCCCGGCCGAGACGATCACGCCCGCGGAACTGGATCTCGAACAACCCTTCCTTGGATCCCAGCAACGCGATCGACGGTCCGCTTGCCGCCGCACGAAACAGGTTGACGGTGTAGGAGCCGGTGCCCGTGAGGGGTGTCCAATCGAGCGGGAACGTGTTTGCTGCTACATCACGAACCCGATACGCCACCGTCGCGAAGTCGACCCCGACGCCGTCGTCGGAGATGGTCATGGCCCACCGGAGCGGGTTTCTGCCGCCTGGACCGTTGCCTCCTGTCTCACTCGCGTACGCCGGAAACTCGTCGAGCAGGTAGGCGTACTTTGTCACCCTGGGCGCACCGGTGAGATCGCACACGGTCAATGGCCCAAGCGTGACTTCGGCGCCGCTGTGATCATGCGTCGGGTTGTAGACAGGCACACCGAAGATCGGGTCGAGCACCTGACTGAAGGTGATCGTGTCGGCGCTCTCATCGCGCACTCTCGAATCGGGGAGCGCGATCACGGGTGGCGTCGCATCGTAACGGATGCGCTGCGTGACAGTCGCCATGCCGCCGGCACGATCGCGCGCCTCGATGCGGACTTCGATGCCCGCAAGACCCGGCACCGCGCCAGCGGGAAGTGTGAACGACCACGAACTCGCTGTCACGGACGCACCGCCGAGGAGAACGTTGTCGGCGTATACATTCACAACATCGAGGTTGGCCTCGGTGATCGTGCCGCCGACGACCGGCGTCGGGTTTCCGGTCCACCAGTCCGCGCCCTGCACGTAGAAGCCCGTCGGCGCGAGCGTGATTTGTGGATCGGTGTCGTCAAAATTCAAGGTACGGCTCGTCATCGAGCTGTTGCCGGCGGCGTCCGTCGCCCTGGCCTGCACGGTCAGTGGGCCGTCAGCCGTCGACGAGACCTCGGCGGTGGCGACCGCGTTGCTGTCGTCGCCGTCGCCATCGACAAGCCCGTTCAGGAGTACGAGATCGGGGTCAGTATCGATGTCGTCCACGGCGCGTACACGCACGGAGATCGTGCCGCGCACGAAAGCGCCATCCGCCGGGGTCGGACTCTCGAAGAAGATCGATGGAGCTGAACGATCGAGGTTGTCGACGCAGCCCGTGAAGAGCACCTCGTCGGTGTTCTCGGCCATCGTGCGGGCAAGGGGCAGGATTGCCGTGTCGAGAAGGCCGGTCTGGTTGTAGTCGGACCGTACGAGCTTGAGGAGCGCACCGGACAGCGCCGCTCGCGGCGTGCCCGAGTACAGATCGCACTCCGTCCGGCACGAGCCGAGCGAGCATGCGGGTGCCGGAGGTGCTGGGACGCAGCCATCCGGGACGGCGGGGCATTCGCCGAGCTGTACGCCCGAGCCGTGCGCGTTATCGTTGTTGTCTTGGCCGTCGAACGGTGGGGCCGCGAGGTCGGTCGCCCACGCCTTCATGAGCGAGAAGACGTTCACTTCTTGAGGCGAGGCTCCCGCGGCCGTGGCGATGCCGTTCGTCAGGATGGCCCACGCCTCGGCGACGAGCGCAGCCCGCACGGGATCCGTCGCGCTCGCCGCGGGCATATCGAGACGCGCCGGATCGATGCGCTGCCACGTCACACTTCCGAAGTGCGCATCGACGTGGGTCGCGGCGAACTCTCTCGCTTCGTACAGGTCGGCGTGGAGCCCCGCGGCGAGCCGCTGGCGTGCCAGGACTTCGGTCAGGTGGCCGACGCCGCTCACGAGCGCGTCGGTTCGCTCCTCGAACAAGTCGAGTGTGATCAGGGTCCGGATCTGATCCGACGCGTCGAGCTCGACTCTCTCGCCGCTCACGAGGTCGCGGAAGCTCCCGCCCGACGAGGTCACGAGAAAGAGACCGTTTCGCTCACCGAAGCCGTCGAGCTGGAAGCGCCCCTCCGCATCGCTCACGGTGTCGCCGATGTGCTCGCGCACGGCACCACTCGCATCGTCGACGCGGATCTGGTCGACCGCGATGCTCGCACCAGCGACAGCGGAGGACTGGCCGGCGATGGCGACTCGTCCGGCCATCGAAGCACTGCGGTCCGAGGGCGAGCCGCCATCGTCGCTACAGGCGACAAGGATGGGCACCAGGGCAAGGACATATGGCAGGCGACCGTACGGCATGACGCATCCCATCATCGTTTCCCGCACCCTACCGAGCAAGGTCCAACGTCACGTGCGCCGTTCACCCGTCACGGGTGAGTGGTCGCGATGTCCCGATGATTGCTCGCCCTACGCGTGGCAACGGTTTTCATTTCTCCGGCGCCACCGTTGCCACGAGGGGATTCTGGTCGCGTGGCGCTCGTAGGCTGGGTGAGAACAAGGGTACAGAACGGTCGAAGCCTCGGCCGCGAGCAGGAGTCAGGGATGAGCATGCACGATCGAAGTCGCGTACCGGAGTCGCACACGACCTCGCCGACGCCGGAGCGCTCGCTCCGAGCTGGCGGCGGCGCCACGGCTCGTGACCTGCCCGCGCGTCCGTCCCACGAGTTGCCCCAGGAGGCGCCGCGCGAAGTAAAAGAAGCGCTCGCCGTGCAGCTCAAGGTGTCGGCCGCGACGCAGTACGGCTTCGAGCGCGATCCGTTCGGCGTCGGGCCGGTGCAGTGCGAGCGCGCGCCGGGCGCGTCTCCGTCTCCCGACGACACGCTCGCGATTGCGGCCGATGGCGTCGCGGGAGGATCGTCCTCGCTTCCGCACGCGCAGGCGATCCAGACGTCATTCGGTCGTCACGACGTGAGCGGCATCGAGGCGCACGTCGGTGGTCGCGCGGCGAACGCCGCCGACGCGATGGGCGCCACGGCGTACGCGACCGGCAGTCGCGTCGCGTTCAAGCAAGCGCCCGACCTGCACACCGCAGCGCACGAGGCCGCGCACGTCGTGCAGCAGCGAGGAGGCGTGCAGCTCAAGGGTGGCGTCGGCGAGTCGGGCGACGTGTACGAGCAGCACGCGGACGCCGTGGCCGATCGTGTGGTGCGGGGCGAATCCGCGGAGTCGTTGCTCGACACACACGCGGGCACGCAGTCGCCGCGTCCGGCGGTCCAGCACCGCGCTGACGGCGCCAAAGGGCTTGCGCCGTCAGTAGACCGCATGGCTCCGCGTACGCCCGAGCGCGATGCTCCGCGGCGGCTCGACGACCTGGAGCGCGTCACGCAGCGCATGCGCGAGGCGCTTCCCGGCATGATGACCACGCATGGCAAGGCAACGTTGAAGCGCCTCGCCGTGCAGGGTCGCGCCGTTCGCGACGCGCTCGCGGACATGCAGCGCGCGGGGCTCCTGAGCGCTCAGGATCTCGAGGATCGCTTCGTCGAGGCGCGGACCCACTTCGAGAACATCGACGCCAAGCTGCCTCCGTCGGATACGCCGACCATTGTCGAGCCGGTCGACGAACCCGTGGGCGCCGGAATGGGCATCCCGATCATCGACGAGGGCTTCTATTGCGAGCGCGAAGGGCACGGCGACATCTTGCAGTGTTCGCTGTCGCCCGACGCACGGCGGCTGCTTCGTTCGGATCTCAAGGATCGAGTCGGCTTAGCGCATCAGAACTTCGCGATCGCGGTCACGCTGAAGCACGTCGAAGAGATGACGAGGTCGACCAACAACTGGGGCTTCATGGCCGAGCTGTTCTTCGGAGTCGCGAGCCTCGCTGTCGGGTCGGCACTGATGGAGATTGGCAAGAGGGCTACGCGCCTTCCCCGCACCAAGTTGCCGGGCGTTGACCCGAGCAGCATGGTGACCATCGAAGAGATGCCCATGGATGGCATGAACCCCGACCACGTGCTCCTCGGTTGGAAGCAGATGTCTGCGGGTATTCGCAATTCGGTTCGATCGAGCGTGAACAATCCCGCTCCTGAAAAAACGGGACGGCAGGCATTTCTCGACGCGCTCCTCCACAGCGCTGGACAGATGAGTCAGACGATCGGTGAGCAAGCGATGGTCGTCCTGAACGATCAGGAAGCCGTCGCGCTGCTCTTCGCGTACCACATCGACCTTCACCCTACGAGCATGTACAAGCAACGCGTGGATGAGCTGATGGCGCGGTTCGAGGCGCAGAACATCGACGACGTAGGCAAGGATCTGGACCACGACTTCGGGCGGCGCGAGATCGTCCAGCTCAAGTACCGCGGGCGTCTGCGGCGCGCGATGGTCGCGAAGGACGATGCCGAGCCGGTCGATTGGGCGAAGCGTCCTCCGCGCTTCATCTCGTGGGTGGATTCGGCGTTCGGCGAGTACGCCGATCAGGTTCAGCGCGCTCGGGCCGGCGATGTGGACGTCGTCGAGCTCGATCCGTGGGACCCCATGAAGAAGAGCCCTGCATCGCCGATCGACGGAGGTATCAGTGACGAGGTGATCAACTGGATGCGTGCCGTCAACAAGGAGGATCGCTGACATGACCGAGAGACGCAGCCCCAGCGTAGTGCCTACCTGGTTACCTCGACTCGCGTTGACCGTCGTCGCGCTTTCCAGTGTGTTGTTCCTACTCCTCTGGAGGATCGAGGTGGACAAGGCAAATGGGGACGGTTTTCGTCATGCTGTCACGAGCGGTCGCCTCAACTCTCTGTGTGGCGCCATCGAGAGCCGCTACGACAGCATCGCAAGGGACATCACCAGAATGACCGCACCAGACCGCACGACGATTCAGGCGGATGTGCTTCTGCCGACGGTCGAGACCGCCAGGCGCCAGGCGGATCTCCTTGACGGGCTCGGGGCGCCTTGTCGCGGACCGGATCCCAAGAACACGGATGAGCGGCCGACGCTCGGCGTCATGATGTTGATCTCGGACCTCGACTCCGGCGATCGACTTCGTGCCGCGGCTAACGAGTTGGGCGCGTGGGCACGATGGCATGCCGATGAGCTTCGCAAGGCACGCGCGTCGGACTGGGCGGCGAAGGAGTGGGAGGCTTTCGAGCGTTCCTTGAAGTCGCGGTAGTCGCCACACGAACGAAGGTAACGACGAATGACCGCCTCCTCACAGAAGGGCCAAGCTGTTTCCGGACCTGTGTGCGATCGACGGCGACGCGAGGAATGAGGCGATGACCAAGCCCAAGTCAAGCTCCACGGATCCGATGACGTCCGACGACGTCATCCGTCTGCCGCCGCTGCCGCCCGCGACTGAGTTGCGTCAAGTCGGTGTCGGCGCCGCTCCGATCGATCTCACCGCGCTCGGCGAGCGGTTCACAGTCGGTCGCGTCCCGCGGCCGACCGATCCGCCGGCCCGTGCCGACGTGCGGCTGCCGTCGACGCAGGTCTCGCTGGTTCATGCGGAGATCATCCGCCACGCGACGGGTTGGCGCGTGCGCGATCTGGGTTCGAGTAACGGCACGTACAACGACGAAGGCGAGGACATCAAGGGCGAGGTCGCCATGCTCCCCGGCCGGATCGTGCGCTTCGGGGACACGCGCGTGTTGCCGCTCAACAAGGACCAGTGCGAGTTGCGCGAGCGGCTCCGCTGGAGCATGGGGCTCGACGCGCACCGAGATGTCGACGAAGCGATCAACGAGATCGCCCGCAATCATCCCATCGCGCTGATCGGCCCGCCGGGTTGTGAACAGGAGGAGCTGGCCCGTGCGATTCACGCGGCCTCTCCGCGGAGCAAGCTGCCCTTCTACGTCGTACCGGACGAGCGCACCTCGCGCCGTCAGCTAGTCGCGCATCGTGGGGGCACGGTCTTTCTCGACTTGGGTACCGTCAAGATGAGACACCTCGTCGGACAGTTCGTGCAGGCGATGCTCGGAATCGATCGCGAGCCACCGCTGTATCTTCGTCCGATCATCGCCGCGCGCCACGAGCGCGACGTTCGCCGCCTGTTCCTCGCGCACACACCGCTGTCGTTGCCCACGCTCACGTTGCCGGCGGTACGCAGCCGCCAGGACGACATACCGCGGATGCTCGACGATCTCATGCGACGTGCCGGCCGCCGGCTCGCGGAGATCGAGCCAGCCGCGAGGAACGCTCTCCTCCGTCGCGATTGGCGCCAGAACCTCGAAGAGATCGAGAAGGGCGCCGCGATCCTCGCGGCGTGGATCGAGGAGAAGCGCTCGGGCCGCGCCGCTGCCGCGCGCCTCGGCATCAGCCACGAGACGGTCAACAAGTTCCTGCGCAGCATCTTCCGCGACCTGGGCGACGACTAGCCTGGACGTGCGCGCGGTACTCCAAACTCGCGCGGACGGTCGGCGATCTGCGTGCGCGGCTGACCACGTTCCGCCGTTTCTCCGGTCGACCGTTGCCACCGAGGGATTTCTGCGCCGCGCGTCCGTAGTCTGTGGCGAACGACGCAACACGGAGCGCGATGACGACCTACCCACTCTCTGGCGACGATGAGCCGACGCAGCCGAGCCCGGCCGCGGGCACGTGCGCGTCACAGGAACCAACGGCGCGTGCGCATCTCGCCTCCTTCACGAGCGTGGACGAGATGCTGCGTGCGCTGGCGTATGCCGAGCTTCGCGCGATCATGCTCTCGTGGGCGCGCGTGACCGTCCGCTCGCCGGCAGACCTCGTGAGAGCTGCGATCGATGCGGCGATGACCGCAACGCCTCCGGCCAAGGGCTGGTCGGCGCGCGTCTTCGGTCAACGCGTGCGCAACACGATTCGCTCCGAGACCTCCGACGCACTACTGCACGCAGCACGCAAGGCTGGGCCGGTGCCGTGGGACCGTCCCCTCGCGCCCGGCCAGCACGGCGATAGCGAAGGGCTGGAGCTGATCTTTCACGAGGCAGGCGAGCTCGCGGGCCAGATCCGCGCGCACGAGCCGCGGTCGCTCTCCACCGCGGTCGGCCTCGTCGACTACGTGCGCGCGAGAGCGCGCGTGCGCACGCACTCGGCGCGAGGAACCTCGCCGCCATGAGCGATCCCGATCTCGACGCAGACGACGCGGCGCTCGCGGCGATGCCGCAGGCCGAGCTGGTGCGACTCCTGAATCGCCTCTATGCGCGCGTCGGCGAGGCATCGATGACCGCCAGCGCGGCGCGCGCGTCGACGTGCGACGAGCTACGCGAGCGCATCCGAACGGTGCGGCTTCGTGTGCTCACGAAGGCTGGCAGCTCTCCCGCGCCGCCCAGGACGAGACAGCAGCCAACGGCTGCGAAGCTCTCACCCACCAGGTCCGCTGGCGCACCGCCGTTGCCGAGTGCGAACGACTCGAGTCGCCGCGCGTTCATTGTGCTTGTCGCCGACGACCAAGCGCTCGCGCGCCGGGCGCGCACGACCTGTGGGGCGCGCGGGATCGTGCTCATGTGGGCCTCGTCGTCGAGCACCCTCATGCAGCTCGTCACGAGCGTCACGCCGACCCACGTCGTGATCGAAGGAGCCGCTGACCGTATCGACGAGGCCAGCGTGCGCCAACTGGCGGCGCGCGGCGTGCGCGTGCGCTGGTGCAAGGGCACGCAGTCGACACTCGACGTGATCGCCGAGATCGTCGACGAGAAGGGAACCGCCTGATGTTTCGCGACACGATGACACACGACCGCATGCAACCCGTCGGCGACAGCGGCGTCTCGGGCGTCTCGCCCGGCAAGCGAACGCTTACGCAGTCGCTGACTCCGGTGCAGCGGTCGCTCCGCGACGAGCAACGGACCGTCGTCGACTTCGACGACGCGGCCGGCGACGACGTCTACGACGAACGCGCCACGGTGGAGGCGCGGATGACGGAGGTGCCGCTGACTGATCGCCAGATCCGCCGGGCGCGGCGTAAGAACCCGGAGTGGATCCGGAAGCTCAAGGTGTCGGCGCTGATCTTTGGAAATGCCGAGGTCGATAGCTCGGCGTTCGCGCTCGACGTCGCGACGAAACAGGCCGAGCACGGGCTCGCAGTCGACGGCATCGCCGGGCCGCGCACCGTCGCCGCCGTGGCCCGCCAGGTCAGCGACGCGCGCACGGGCCGAGCGGGTGGCGCGGCTCGGCGCGACCCGAATGTGCCGCGCGCCGTCGCCGAATTCGACGCAGGCGTTGGCGATGGGTTCTACGATGCGCGCGCGACGGTCGAGCCGCATGACGATCCGTTCGGCCTGCATCTGCTCGCGGGAAATCAAGGATGACTGCGACGCGCGCGTCCGTGGTCATCCACCGCGTTTCACGCGACTCCGACGAGACCACGTGCCTTGTGGCGCGCGCGAGCGGGTTTCCTGCACCAACGCGAACAAGGCGCGGTCGTCGAGTCGCGCCAGCTCGGATGCACGCATGTGGCGCTTTCCTTGCTCACGGCGGTAGCGATTCAGGAGGTCAACGAAGACGAGACGGAAGACCGACGGCGTGGCTTCGCCACCCGCACGTGAGCGTGCGCGAATCGACACCGGCTTTCGCTCTCGGTTCATCGCGACGGCATGTCCGGATCGTCGTCGTCGTCGTCGAGTTCGATCAGATCGTCGACGTCGATCGTCACGACATGGACGTCATGATCCCCCGCGGCTACGGACGACGAAGCCCCGCGGATCGCGTCGCTGATCGCGTTGAGAATCGCTGCGGGCGCCGCCGGCTTGGTGAGCTGACGCTCCGGCGGGAGCGTCGCGATGCGGCGGCGGCCACCCGTCAGAACCAAGACGGGAAGGCCCACCCACTCGCGTTGAATGCGGGCGATCAAGCCCTCACCGTCCATGCCCGGCATTTCGAGATCCGTCAGGACCGCGGCGAGCCGAACGTTTGTCGCCGCGAGTCGCGCGATCGCTTGCTCCGCGCTGCCGGCCTCGGCGACGTCATAGCCACCGGACCGCAGCACGCGCGCCAGCAGATCCCGCAGCTTCTCATCATCGTCAACGACGAGGACCGTTGCGCGGCCGGTTGGCGCTCCGTCGTCCATGGCTTCCGTCGAACGATGATATCGCCGCTCGTCTCCGCTTGGAACCCGATCATCGATAGCGATGGGGTAACCGCCCACGAGATGCGTCCGCCACGTCCGGACTCGAGCTGCCGAGACGATCGCTGATTCATTCGGCGTCCCGCGATGTGCCACGCCGCAAGCGCCCCACGTCGGGACGGAGCTCGCGGAGCCGCTCCCAAGATAGGTCCGCTTCGCGGAGCCACGGGGTCAACCTCCGCCCGTAGATCACGTGCAGCTCCGCCGCCTCCTCGCGCTTGTCGAGCCATGCGCAGACTGCGAAGTACAGGATCGCGTGGAGCGCCTTGTAGTCGCCGGACCACGGGCAATTCACGAGTCCCGCGATGAAGTCGGGGTGAAGGTGCCGTACGCGCAATGCGCTCTTGAGGTTCTCGAACGCCGCATCGATCAGGCGATCGCGAAGCGGCGTCTCGCTCTTGAGACGGTCCTTGATCGGCGGGATCAGGAAGTACGCGCATCCGGCCAGCACGAGGTCGATGTCTGCCTCCTTCTGATTGTGCAGGGCGAGCGTGATGGCGGTTCGCTGTTCGGGCCGGGCGAGCCGTTCCAACAGAGGACGCGCGAGACGCGGCGCGAACGTCTTGCCCTTCCCGTATCGCTTCCGTCCATCGATGAAGATCCGCCCGTTCACGGTCGTGGGCAGCAGGGCCTCGATGTCGAGTACTCGCGGATCGTCGTCGCGGCCAGGGGTGGCATCGACGAAGCCCGCGTCGTTCCCCGTCATCGCGGCGTGGTGATGCCGCGCGATGTCGTCGAGCAGCGCGCCTTGGACGCCGAGCAGAACGGCGTGCTTGCCGCGTGGCATCGCGAGGAGATCGCGCACGATGCACGGATCGCCGATCAGACGATCGAGGTGCGGGTACGCGCGCACCATTGCGTCGGTCAGGGCGATGAAGCCGATGCCGCGCAATCCGAAGCGCTCGCCGGGCCGGATCACGGCCTTGTCGACGTCGTTGTCATCGACGCGCAGGCGACGGCGCGCGCGGACGACGATGCGATCGGGCATGCGTTCGATGTACGCGTGTTCGCGCGAGATGCGCGTGTCGTCGATGTAGAGATCGGCGTGCTGCGACCGGCCGATCGTCACGTGCCCGCTGTGTTGGGGGAGCCAGTGGATCGTCCTCGTGTCCTCTTGCAGCAGGGCAACGATCAGGCACGACGGTGCGGCGTGGTTGCCGGATCGAGTGGATAGGGTGGGCAGGGTGGGGAGCGTAGACTTCTGGCGCATGGGAGGCGACCTGTTGGTGGGGCCACGGCCTAGCTCCGGATCGGTCCTCCGCCACGCGTCGACACCAGAAAAAGCGCCACGTCAAGGGATGCGGCCCGAGCCCCCTCGAATCCCCAATCGAATTCCGAACGTTGCCAGGTTCACGCGGTGATCCGCGGCGACCGGCGGCACACGCCGGCAATCGATTGGGGATTGGTGGGGGCCAGGGGCGATCGAGTGGCGCGTCACGCGCCCCATCGCTAGCGTGGCTCTCGTCCTCGGTCGTCACGTGCAGCCGGCAAAGCGCCGGAACGGCTCGTGACCGGGGGTGATCGGTACCTTCCGGTCCGCGGCGGAGCCATGCGCGCTCCGCGATGGTCCCTCATGGCTGCTTGAAGGAGAATCATGTCGTCCACGGAGTCACAGGAGTACGCCCCCCTCGTCCGCTGGCCCTCGGCTGAATGGCGCACGGCGTTTCACAAACAGGTCACAAACACGATGCTCGATGCCGCGAAGGGGACGGCTGCCATCGCAATCGCCCGGAATCGTCACAATGGCGTTCCTACCGACCTCTCCGCCATGGACCTAGCGCAGGACATCCTCACCGCGACGTGGGAGGGAACCTTGACGTGGCGGCCGGAGAGGGTGCCGCTCCTGACCCATGTGCGCGACGCGATCAAGAATCGGTGTCGGCACGCGTACCGTCGGCACCGCGACACAGATCCCGCGCCGGAGATCGCGCTCGATGCGCTCGACCAAGACGAAGCGATCTGGACGGACGTAGAGGACGCGCTGGCTTCCGCAGTGACCGAGATTGACGCCGACCTCGCCGACTTGGCGCGGCGGCTGGTGGTCGAGATCGTCGGCCACCGCAACGGCGACAGCGCCGTGATCGCAGTTCTGGCTGCGATGGCCCAAGGCGAGACCACGGACGCCGAGCTGGCCGACGCGACCGGCCTCGATGCGCACGCAATCCACAACGCGAAGCGCCGGATCCAGCGCTCGGCTCGGCAGGCGCCACCGGACCTGATCGCGGACATCGGTGCCTCGTTGGGGATCCCGCCCGAACGCTTGGCACGGCTACGGGATGATCGGGCCGCCGCGACCGCGACGCCGCCGAGCGCGCCCTCCAGGCGTGTCGAGCGGGTGCGGCGTGTCGAAGCGGCCCGCCGCTCGGTGTCCGACGTCGTCACCGCGGTTGGCGCGTTCGAGCAGCGCGCCAGCGAGCCGAAGCGCGCCGCATCGCGGTGACGTGACGATCCACGACGGTGATCTGCACCGTTAATCACGACGAACCACGTGTGATCACGTCACAACGAGATCGTTCGGGAGGAGGGCCACGAGGTACCCGATCGTGGCTCGTTGCCCCCCTCCCGGACACTCTTGCGGACACCCCCGCGGGGCCTCGTTGCCCCCCTCGCGGACACCCTCCCGCGGACACCCTCCCGAGCACCATCGCGGGCTCTCGTCGGGGAACTCGCCGAGTCTCTCGCGGAGAACTCGCCAGGCCTCTCTCAGCACCTCTCGCCATGGTGATGATGGCCGCTCGTCGCCGGTCTCGAAAAAGATGCGCCGCAAACGGCATGGCACGGCGACTTGCAGACCGAGACATATATGAGAGCCACGTGATCGCACGCGTGGGTCGCGCGTAGTGCCCGCATCTCGGCGGCCGACGTACGCGGCGAACCTCTCAAGGTCTCGCGCCGCGCGTCGGCGCCGTCAGCCCCGCAGGGGCCGGAGGCAATCCGTTGTCCGAGCTTGCGTTCAATTACAAGGGTGAGCGCTTCACACCCCCGAGTGAAGCGACCTACTGGCGTGTGCGTCGCTTCCGCGACGGCCAGCGCGGCGCGCTCGATGTCTACCGCGACCCCGATGGGCTCCCGCTCATCTTGCGGATCGACATCGGCATCGACCAGTTTCGCGAGGCCGTGCGCGACCAGCCCGGCCGCTACCGCCTCGACGCGCTCAACGCCGAGAAGATGGCGCTCGCCGGTGTCGACGCGGCGTACGTCACCGTGCCCTCGGCGGTGAGCTTGCCCATCGCCGACGGGCAAGACGAGCTGGAGCTCGAGCCCGACTTCGACGACACGGGCATGCACGCGCTCGCGCCGCGCAACGCGAGCCGTACGTTGCGGAACGGAGTCGCCGGGAACGGCGCCACGGTGACCGCGCCGTATGGCACATCGGCGGCACTGCCGATGCCGACCGCGATGAGCGGTGTCGAGTACCTGCTCGCCGAGGCGCTACGAGGCCAGGTGCAGATGAACAAGCAGCAGGGCGACGCGCACACGCAGCAGCTCGGGCAGCTCACCGCGATGGTGAAGTCGACGTTGGAGGCGATACCTCCGCTCCTACTCGCGTCGACCGCGCACGCCGAGCGCGAGCACACGTTGCTCGCCGAGCTACTCCTCCGACGCGAGGGCATTGCGCCCCCGCCGCCGCCCGCGCCGCCTGTTCCGCCGCCCGTCCCCGTCGCTCCGCCGCCGCCACCCGCACCACCGCCGACCGTCGTCTATGCGATGCCGCGCAACGCGGTCTCTGCCGACGAAGGCTACGACGACGACGATCGCCACGACAATGACCAAGGCCACGACGACGACGAGCGCCACCACGACGACGAGGCGACGGTCGCCCAGGGCGAAGACTTCTTCGCCAAGGCAACCAAGCTCGTCGCGTCGGTCGGCCAGGCCGTCGCGCCCGTGGCCGAGGTCGCCAAGCTGGTGATGGGCGCGGGCCTCGGTGGTCTCGGCGGTCTCTTCGGTGGTGGTGGCGACTCGCCGCGCAACGCGGCGCCGACCGCGCCGGCCGAGCTGGCGAGCGACGAGCCCGAGGTCGCCGATCCGATGGCGCACCTCCGCGTCTCGCACGTGCTCGCGGTCTCGTACGAGCTGGGTCCGAAGGACGGCTCGATCTTCCGCCGCCTGTTCCGGGCGATGGAGCGGGAGGATCGCGCGATGTTCACCGATCGCTTGTGCGCGTTGCCGCTCGACGAGGCCGTTCGCTTCGCTGCGAAGCAGGTCGACTGGCTCAAGGAACGCATGCCCCCCTCGTCCGCGCCGTTCGATGAGCCGACCGACGTCGCCGCCGACGACGACGCGACACACGAGCCGACCGGCGTCATCAACGCGCACGGCAACGACGCGCACGACGACACGAGCGACGCCGACGCCGACGAGAACAGCCTTGCCGGCGTCGAGCCCGAGACCGACACCCAACCCGGGGAGAAGATCACCCAGAACGACGCAAGCCAGGATGACGACGACAACCGCGAGCCCAGCGACGACCGCTCCGCCGACATGCACGAGCCTCCCGCGCGCGAGCCGGTGACCGCTTCCACCTCGACGATCACCGCCACGGTGCCCGAGGCGTCGCGCCTGGTGCCCGAAGCGCCGCGCCCGCTGACGCCGGACGTCATCGCGCACATGCAGCTCGTCAGCAAGCATCTCCGCTTCCCGGAGATCCTCCAGGCGCAGGTGCTCATCAACAGCACGACCGTCGCCGAGCGCAACGGATGGATCGCGCGCCTGATGGCGCTCGCACCGGCCGACGCCGCCACCCTCGTGCGCGCCGAGTTGGCCCGCCGCGCTGGTCACTGACGCGCCGCTGGTCGCCCTGCCACCCTCACCACCCCCATGATCACCACTCCCCTCAACGACCGCCCGTGCCTCGACGAGATGACCGAGATCGCTCAGAACCTCGTCGCGAACCGCGACCCTGAGCTGAGCGCGCTCGCCCGCGAGCTGGGAACGCCACAGGCCACGGTCCGGTGGATGCGCTCGTTGCCCCAGCGCGATGATGTCGGCGCACCCGACGACGGTCCCAAGGTCGATGCGTGCTCGCCGCCGCAACGACTTCGCCTGCCGGCGCCTGATCCGAACTGCGTGGTTATGTGGAGCTGACCGTTATGT
>DDTA01000339.1 GCA_002344285.1 Myxococcales bacterium UBA2376 | reverse complement strand
GTGGGCAAGTCGAGCCTCGCGTACGCGGCGGCGGCGGCGTGGGAGGGGCCGGCCGTGCACGCGCGCGCGACGGCGACGGGGCTGAGCGCGCTCCTCGACGAGCTGCGGCGCGCGCTCGGCGCGGTCACCGAGCTGCGCACCGACGAGGAGCGCGCGGTCGCNNGGCGCGCTCGCCGTCGTCGACGACCTGCACCTGCTCTCGGCGGCCGAGCAGGCGTGGCTCATGGGCGAGCTGGGCGCCCACCTCGGCCGCGGGCGCCTCATCGCCACGTCGCGCGAGCGGCCGGCGTCGGCGCAGGGCTACGACCGCGTCGAGATCCACCTCGGCGGCCTGCCGGCGCGCGCGGCGCGCGAGCTGTGGACCGCGCTCGACGAGCTGCGCGGCGCGACCGGCGGCTTCCAGCGCGCGTTCGACGCGACCGGCGGCAACCCGTTCCTCCTGCGGCGGCGTCACGCCGGCGACCCCGGCGGCCCCGATCCGCTGGCCGCGGCGGTGGCGCAGCTGGCGCCCGATCGCGCGCGGCTCCTCGGCGCGATCGCGCTGGCCAGGGTGCCGCTGCCGACGGAGGCGCTCACCGCCGTCGGCGGCGCCGACCCGCGCGCCGCGCTCACCGACCTGCGCCGCGCGCTCCTGGTCGACCTCGACGGCGAGGGCCGCCCGCTCGTCCACGAGCTCGTACGCGACGCGGCGCTGGCGACGCTCTCGCCGGCGACCCGCGCCGAGCTGGCGGCGGCGCTCGCGGCGGCCCTGTCCGGCGAGCGGACGGTCGCGGCGATCACCGCCGTCGCGCAGCACTGGCTGGACGCCGGCCTCCCGCGCGACGCGCGCGATCACCTCGTGGCGCGCGCGAACGACCTGCTCAACCAGGGCGCGTCGCGCGAGCTGGCCGCGATCGCCAGCGCGCTGCCGCCGTCCTTGCGTGATCCCGAGGTCGCCTCGCTCCACGCGCGCGCGCTGGTGCGCCTCGTCGACGTCGAGGCCGGCGAGCGCGCCCTGCGCGACGCCCTCGCCGCACGCCCGCCGTCGGGCGCCGTGCTCCTGCCGCTGGCGACGCTGGCGCTCCTCGCCGGCCGCTTCGCCGACGCGCGCATGGCGCTGGCCCGCGCCGCCGCCGACCCCAACCTGGCGCCGCTGGGCAAGGCCAACGTCACCGCCCTCGACGCGGCCGTCCGCTTCCACACCGAGGCGCCGGCCGCCGCGCTCGAGCAGATGAACGCCGCCACCACCGCCGCCCACGGCGCCGGCCGCGCGCTCCTGTGGGCGACGGCGACCTACTTCGCGTGGCTGGATCGCTACGCCGTCGGCGGCGAGCGCCGCGGCGCGCCGACCTCCGACAACCGCGCGCCGGCGGCGCACGGCTACCGCGCCGCGGCGCTCGGCGCCCTCGCCTTCGGCGCCTACGACGTCGCGACCACGCCCGCCGACAGCGCGCGCGCGCTGTCGGTCATGGAGCAGGCGCTCGCCGGCCACGTCGATCCGCTCTCGCAGATTCACGCCGAGGCCCTGCGCGGCCTGCGCCAGTGGGAGGCGGGTGATCGCCTCGCGGCGCTCGAGGCCCTGCGCGCGCTCACGGCGCGCAGCGAGGAGGCCGGCTACGTCCTCGGCGTCCTCTGGACGTCGGTGTTCACCGGCCGGATCCTCCACGTGCTCGGCCGCCGCGTCGAGGCGCGCGCGCTCCTCGCCTCGGTCGCCGACCGCGCCCGCGCCCTGGGCGCGCCGGTCCTCGCGCGCGCCGCGCACAACGCCGCCAACGACGACCCGGTGACGCGGCTCGCGATGGCCGTGCGCGACGAGGCTGGCCCGCCGTCGCCGTCGGTGCGCACGCGCGCGTTCCAGGCGATCGCGGCGGCCCTCCGCGGCGACGACACGGGCGTCACCCGCGCCCTCGGCGACGACCCCTCCGAGGAGCGCCACGGCTACCACGTCGAGCTCGCGCTCGCGCACCTCGCGCGCGGCCTGGTCGCGCGCCGCGCCGGCAACGCCAGCGCCTGGACGAGCGCGCGCACGGCCGCCGCCCGCGTCCTCGCCTCCGCCGACAGCGACCTCCTCGACGCGCTCCTCGCCGTGATCGACGTCGAGCCCGGCCGCGCGGCACCGCCGGTGGTGATCGACACGGCGCGCCACGAGGTGGTCGCCGGTGCGCGTGTGCTCTCGCTCACCACCCGCCCCGTCCTCCGCAAGCTCCTCTACGCCCTGGCCGAGCGCCCGGCGGAGACCCTGTCCAAGGACGACCTGACCCGTGCCGCCTGGGGCCAGGAGTACGACCCCCTCCGCCACGACAACCCGCTGTTCGTCAACGTCTCGCGCCTCCGCCAGCTCCTCAAGGACACGGGGCTCTCCCTCGACGCCGACAACGATCGGGGCGGCTACCGCCTGACGAGCCGCGACCAGCTGGTCCTCCGCCGCCCCCGCTGAGTCGCCCCCACCGGCACCCACCACGGGCCAGGGATCACATTATCCGGCGCGGGTTTGGCAATCCGCCCCCGACCTGGCGTAGAGTGGCCTCAGGAATGGTTAGGGGCCGTATCCGTCCCGGATCTGGGCTCGGCACACCCCGGTACTCCCTGGAGGAACTGATCATGAAGCGCTTGGTCTCGCTTGTCTGCGTCCTCGGCGGCGCAGCGGCCTGCGGTGACAACCTTACGAATGGCGGCGGTGACGACGACACGGACGCCATCCAGATCGACGCCCCGAACCCGGACGCCCCGACGGACGCACCTCCGATCGACGCTCCGACGGCCACGCACGCCGGCACGATCAGCGTGTTCGACGTGCGCCTGCGCAATCAGGGCGGCGCCGGCGTCGACGGGCACGGCATCCAGGTCGGCATCTCGTTCACCGACCTCGCATCGGCCCAGCAGCCGATCATGGAGGAGTCGCCCGGCAACCCGACCGACGGCTGCAAGCTCTGGGAGTACACCCCGGCCCAGCTCGTCGCCAGCTTCGGTGCTGATCAGGGCCCCGTCCAGGTCTGCGGATCGGGCCCGGGCCCTCAGTTCACCTGTGCGCAAGCAGGCAACGCTTTCCCGCCGTGTGTTTTCCAGGCGGGCGTTGGTTACATCTGCCCCGACACCGCCAGCAGCGGCTCGGCCAACGGCGTGACGATCGCGTCCGCCGGCACGAGCCTCACCTCCATGGCCACGACCACGCTGAACAAGTTCGACGGGCTCGACGTCGGCCGCTACATTCGTTTCAGCGGCACCGGCAACGCCATCCTGGACAACGCGGGACCGCTGCCGATCGTGATGGTTCCCGCGGCGGGCATGGGCGCAGCCGTCGTCTTCGCTGGCGTCGAAGTGACAGCGATGCCCACTGCGGGCACGTACACCGTCCTCGCCGGTGTCGGGCCGATCCCCGGCGCTCCGGCCTCGGGCTTCCTCGCGGACAACGAGATGATCACCTTCCAGAAGGCGGCGAGCGCCAACTTCGAGGCGTTCCCCGCCAACCTCGGCTTCAGCGGCGCGAATGGCATCGGCGATGCGTTCACGCTCGGCACGGCGCCTGTGGGTGGTGTCGCGAAGGTGCTTCCGACGACCATCCCGACGGATGGCTCGGCCTTCACCGTCGGCTGTGACAACGCGGCTGCCTGTGGCACGTCGCTCGGCAGCATCCTCAACATCATCACGACCGACGCCACGGTCCTACCGTCGCCGTTCTCGTTCCCGCCGCCGGTGACCAAGCGCGTCCAGATCCGCTGCATCGAGGTCGGCGCGACGACCATCACGGTGCCCGCGGCCTACTCGGCGCGCCTCACGCGCGCGATGTCCGGCGGCACGCGCATCCAGACGTCGTTCATCCGCTCGAACCAGGCGGGTGCGACGAACATGTCGGGTCCGCCGAACACGGTGCTGATCGCGGGTGGTCACGCCGAGGTCGGCTTCACCAACATCCCGCAGAACTGAGCCGGGAGTCCGGAAGCACGAAGGCCGGCGGCGACACCGGCCTTCTTCATTTTCGGCGCGAACCGACGCCGTTCATCGGCGCCGCGCCGCCCGCTCAGGTGAACGGGAACGGGGGCATCCCGGTGAACACGGGGCCCGTCATCCCCGCCGGGTTATTGACCGGCACGACGAAGCGCGCGGTCCGGCGAACCGTCGACGCCGCCATCGTGACCGGCCGCGAGATCGTGGTCAGGACCGTCTCGACCTGCGTCGCGCTCACGAGCGCCACGCCGAAGCCCTGGGCGTTGGTGTCGGCGTACTTGAGGTGCGGGTTCGCCGTCGGATCGGAGGCCGCCAGCGCCATCGCCCGATCGTTGGTCCGCCGCATGGTGTCGGCGGCGTCCGTCCCGTGGATGAGGAGGAGGTTCATGTTCTCGACGAACGCCGAGCCGCCGGAGGCCGACGCGTCGAACGTGACCAGGGCCCGGACGTCGGGCGGCGCGGCCGGCGCCCGCGAGGCATCCTCGAAGAAGGAGAACACCGAGTTCGACGCGATGCCCGCCGCGCAGAACTCGACCCCGACCGGCATCGGGCTCGCCGCCGTGTAGTTGTCGTTCACGATGCCCGCGAAGTGGGCGTGGATGTCGCCGGTGAGCACGAGGAGATTGTCGACGTTCTGGTCGCGCAAGTACGTCATGAGCTCGTTGCGCTCCGTCGCGTACCCGTCCCACGCGTCGCCGTTCATGATGCGGTCGACGATGAGTCCGCCAACCGGCCCCTGCTTGATCTGGAAGCGCATGAGCGGCACCTGGTTGCCCCAGACCTTCCAGGTCGCGTTCGAGAGACGCATGGTGTCCTTCCACCACTGCTTCTGCTGGACGCCCAGCATCGTTCCCGGAGGACTCCCCACGCGTGGATTCGGAAGCCCCTGGAGCCCCACCGTGGCCGGGGGACTGTTGCCGTTGTGCGTCCGCCCCGCGTCCATCACCTCCAGATCGACGCGCGGCAGCACGTTCCGGTGGTCGAGGTACTCGATGCTCATCTCGGCGAACTCTTCCGGGATGGCGTGATCGCTCCGGTAGCTCCGCTCGTCGGTGACGACCAGCTCGACGTGCCGACCGAACCGGAAGCTCCGGTAGATCGTGATCGACCCGACGGCCGCGACGTTGTTGGGCTCGTCGACGAAGTTCGAGGTGTCGTCGGCAGGCGTGAACGCCGCGTCCGTGACATTGGCCGGCATGACGAAATCCGCCGCGCGCTGGGTGACCCCCGCGACGCCTGGCGCGCCGGTCAGCTGCGCCGGCATGTACTCGAACCACGCCTGGTTGGCGGCCACCTTCTTGCGCTGCGACGGCTCGTCGGTGCTGTTGGCGTTGGTGAAGTTGCTCTGGCTCTGCCAGCAGTCGTTCGAGAACTCGTGATCGTCCCACGTGTGGATGAACGGCCACCGGGCGCGGGCCGCCATCAGGTCGGGGTCCGAAGCGAAGGTCTTGTAGAGGTGCCGGAAGTCATCGACCGTCTGGGCGAAGTTCTCGCCGCCGGCGTTGCCGCCGCCGGAGGGAAACGGCCCGACCAGGCGCGGCGTGCCGTCGGCGTTGTTCAACGTGATCGGCTGGAAGTCGTCTCCCAGCGGCACCTGGAAGCCGCCGCCCCGGGTCTCGTAGATGAAGTCGCCGAGGTGCAGGACGAAGCGGATCTGGTCCGCCTCCGCCCGCGCCATGTCCTCCGCGATCATCACGCGATACGCGCCGTAGTGGCCGGCGCCGTAGTCCTGGCAGCTCGCCCAGGCCATGCGGACCGGCACGTCCGCGTCCGCGGCCGGCGCCGTGCGCGTGCGGCCCGTGATCGCGTCGCCGCCGTTCTTGAAGCGGTAGTAGTAGATCGTGTCCGCCGCGAGCCCGGTCACGACGACCCGCACGGTGTGATCGACCGCGGCCATCGCCGACACCGACTGCATGGCGACGATCGTCGCGAAGCCGGCGTCGCTCGCCACCTCGAGCGTCAGGTCGACCGCCTCGGCGCCGCCCGCCGCGCGCACGGCGCGGGTCCAGAGGACGACCGACGACTCACGTGGGTCGCCCGACGCGACGCCTTGCGGGAACAGCACCAGCCCCGTTGGCGCGGCGTCGGGATCGCCCCCGTCGCCGTCGTCCCCGCCGCACCCGGGCACGCCGCCCAGGCTCGCCGCCGCGAAGAAGGTCCCCGTCAGTCTAAAGAAGTCACGACGCTTCATGCCCTCGGCCATGGAACCATCGTCAGCCCCTGCCCGACCCGACGTCAACGGCGGGGATCACATGTCGCCCGGGCCGAGCCAACCGCGGAATCCGACATGGATGGCACACGATCACGCTCGAAGGCGAGACAGCTCGTCGACGAGCACGTCGAAGCCCACCGGGCTGGAGTCGAACAGTGCATGCTCGAGCACCCGCCCGATCGTCGGCGGACCGGTCCACGGTTGCCTCCGCCGTCGCTGGTGACGGAACTCGTTCCAGCTCGGGTCCCATCGACAGTCGTCCGGAGCCAGGAACGGATGGGTTCCGGTGAGCGTAAACCAGACCAGCTGCGCGAGGCCTCGCGCGTCGTCGGAGCTCGAGAAGTCGGCGGCGAAGATGGGCGGCCAGCGGATCTGCTCACCCGAGTAGGTCGTGGACAGCACCGCTGGCCCCCGATGAGCGATGCCAACCAGCGACACCTCGCCGTCCCGTTCGCGCACGCAGATGAGCTCCGGGCGGATGCCGCCGAGCGGATGGCCTGCCTCGTGTGCACGACGCGCCACCACGGCGACGTCGAGCGCAAGCGCGAGCGCCCCATGCAGGCTGAGCGGTTCCCGGCGAACGCGCTCTTCCAGCGTTTCGCCATCTGGAAACGCCTCGACGACGCCGAAGAACGGATAGCCCGCCCGCCGCGGGTGGACCAACTCGCCCACCTCGACGAGCGGGGCAATACCGTTACCTGAGAAGTCGAGGATGGGGCTGAGCTCTGCCGGCCACGCGCGCTTGCTCGTCGCGATCGTGGCGAGGCCGCGCTTCCATATCGGCCCTTCTCGATAGACCGCCCAATAGCGCCCCTGGTAGCTGTTCTGCTGGATCGGCGCGACGAGCCTCGGTCCGTCGCGTCCGATCGCGCCGCCGCACGGAAATGGCTCGCCCGCCAGCGCCGGTGCTGGAAACGCGATCGGTCGCTGCAGGACGACGGGATCACCACCTGGTCGAAGTTCGGTGGCGGCGAACGGTACTCCGTTGTTCGTGCACTCGTACGTACGCGTCCACAGAAGCGACCCGTCGGCCGCACGCCCTTCGTCGCGAAGCGGCATGAGATTCGTGTCGAACTCCCAGCGTCGGCGCGCGATCACGTATCCACGCGCATCACACTCATGCACGACGATGTTCCTTCCTCCTCGCGGGTCGGTCCGATCAACGACCCAGAACGGCTCCTCGCCGTAGCGCTCCATGTGCGCGGCCGCAAGTTCTTCGGTGAGCTGAGCGGAGTACCAGCAGACGCAGCGATCTCCCTCGGCGGAGCGCCACACCCCGGTCACCGGCCGATCGCCTTCGAACTCGACCGTGATGGCGCGGGGGATCCAGCCGAGCGTCTCGCCAGCGACCTGTTCGTGTGAACGGAGGGCGGCGCTCGTGAAGAAGCGAACCGAGTTCTGGGGGTGTCCGCCGAGTCGCATGATCAACCCGAATCCATGGATACGTGGAGACCGCGTGCCTGCGCCTCCAGAAGGATGGCACGCAACGCCGGAACGCACGCAAGGGCCTCGAGACCGGCATGGGCTGCAAGCTCGCCGCGGCCTTCATCGAGCTCGAGGTAGCGCGATCGAGCGCGCAAGGCGGGCACGTCCTTCATCGGAATCAGCCCATCTGGTCCCAGCAGGCGGATTCTTTCCATCTCAGCCAGGCCCTCGAGGGCGCGCAGCACATCGCGGATGTCTTCTGCGTGCTTCATGAGTCATGGGGGCGTCCGTTCGAACGCGTCATCGGGCGCGCGAAACCCGGGCGGAAGGCCCTGCGCAACGTTCCCGTCTTCCTCGGCGACCAGCGCCTGGATGGCAATCCGCGCGTCGATGGACATCGTCGTAACCCCGAGCGCTCGTTGCCACTCCTCCTGGGAAGTTGGACGGGGCCGCCCACGCATCTCCCAGGCAATCCGCGACGCAAGCCAGCGACGGAACGCGTTCTCCAGGTCCTCGACCGGCTCCAGACGCTCGGAAGCCGCGTCGATGCATGTCAGCGGCTGGTCACACACCCACCAGTACGGGGCTGCGGCCACGACCTTGCCCGGCGCGCCGCAGAACGAGGTGCCATCCCACGTGCTCACGTCCGGCGTCACGCGAAGCCATCCACGATCCCCAACGGGAGCGAGTGCGGCCGCAAAGTCGTGCAGCGACAGCCTCAGCAAGGAAGCGATCTCCAATTCGATCGTGCAGAACTGATCCCTGCGGCCCCATGAAGCGATATCTGCGCCGCCTACCACCACTTGATCCAGGAAGTCCGCGACATGATCCAGATGACTGTGCCGAACGAGCATCTGCAAGTATTGAACGGCGGGAACCCGGCCGACCCGGACAAGTGCCGAGACCTCGGCGAGCTGTTCGGGGCGAAGATCGTAGAGCGCGTCCACGCTCTGCCGTTCTGCGGGTTCGATCACGCGACCCAGCAACTCCTCGATTCGGCTCATGGCACACCACCCGTGCGGTAGGCGATCACCTCGATGTCACGCGGAACGCGCTGCTTGCCGATGCCAGGACCCAGATCTACGAGCTCCTTCATCTTCATGTTCACCACGAACTGATCGTAGCCGGCCGCAACACGGTGCCGGCCGAAGGAGATGCGCCGGATCGCCTGCTGCGCCGCATCGTACTCAGCTAGTCCGTCACGAGTCTTGGCCAGATAGAACTCTCGCTGGAAATTGAGTTTGTTCGACCATGCGAGGCGGCCCTCGAGCGTCGTCGGCGGCGTGCCGAACCGGCTCGCGTGCCGATCGACGTACCTGGCGATCGCGTGCTGGGTCAACGGGATACGGTCACCGATACCTGTCGGCATTGCGCCGGAAGAGGCGTCGACGTCGTCGAAGATCTGCACGCTGTGATCCGCGTTCCTGACGGTCATCGTTGCGACCAGCGTGAAGCTCGGCGCCCCCTTCGGCTGCCCTTGGTCATCGAGCCTGACCGCTCCCTTTCCGAGCGACACCTCGTTGCTATCCGGATCCTTCGCCACGAACTCGAGCTCGAAGGACTCGGGCGTCTCGCGCACTCTCTCCTGCACGTCAGACTTGCGTACGGGGAACGCCGGTAGCCCCCGGCCTGTCGCCACAGCCGGAGCCGCCACGTGTCCGTCGTTGCCAGTCGAGTCCGGTGAATGACCTACGGCATTCGCATCGCCCGGGGGTGACCTCCCCGGCCGTTGGTCGCGTTCTCCACCGCTCTTCGTTCTGCTCCCGCCGGGCGATGGGAGCTCGACGCGCGCGCCGGCTCGAGAAGATGCGTCGAACTCGAGGTGAGGTTCAGCCCCCGTCGGATAAACGGCGTCGATCGTGCCTTGCCAGATCACCTCGTCGCCGGCCTGCATCGTCGCTCGCGACTGGAACCTCATGGCGCCACCGTCGTCGGTTCCCAGGTACGTCGCGCGCTCCAGGACGAGCAGGACTTGTGGCCGGCCCGACGGCTCCTTCGAGGCGAGCATGATCTCGCTGCCACCGAGGTGCTCGTAAGGCAGCGCGAGCGCGTGCCGAGACAATCCGCGGAGAGCCGCGAACTGGATGTCGCTCGGTGAGGCGAACACCAGGGCAGCGTCGAGGTTCTGGGCATCCGACCGAGCAACCAGCTTCCGGACGTCGAGGCGCTGTCCGGCCTGACGTTGCACGCGATCACCATCGATCGGGTGGGAATGCCCGACGGGCTCGACGCCATCGAGCGTGCTCCAGTCGACCGCGCCGTGCTCGCCGGCGACGATGACGTACTTCTTGCCGAGCTTGCCCAGACCCCACTCGCGTGAGCTGGGGTCGAAGTCACCCTTCTGCTTCCAGCCGAGCTCCGCGAGCGCCGTGACGTCGCCGCGCATGAGGCGCTGCATGAGTGCGATGCCGTCCGCCTCGCTGGCGGCGTGCCCGACGACCGAGTTGTAGCCGGGCTCGCCCGCCTTGATGGCGGCCGCGTTGTCGCGCAGCCCTCCGGCGAGCGAGGATCCCGGTCAGGCTCCGTGCGAGGGAGGCGCTCGGGCTCGTCCGCGTCTTCGCCGGCCTCACGTCGCGGGCGCGGCGACGCGTCCTCCAGCGTGTCCTCCGCGAGGCGCCGGTTCGGGTGGGCCGCCTCGAGCTCGTTCGCGATCATGGCGCGCTCGATCGCCAGGAGCGTCTCGTACTGGGCAAGGACGGCCTGCGCGTGGGCGATGTCGCCGGTACGCATGACGCCGGCCGCCCGCACGTCGAGGTCCATCGCCAGCACGCGCGCGTGCGCGTACGTCCGGGCGCCTCCCTGCAGCCGAGCCGAGAGCGTCTTGAACGCCTGGCTGTGGGCCGCGACGTGGCGACCGATGGCGATGGCCGCGCCCTGGGCCATCCACTCCGACACCATCGCGTCGGGATCCGCCGGCGGCGTCTCGTAGCCGCGGGCCTTGGTGTAGGCGTGGTCGGTCGCGGCGCCGACGATCATGCCCATCGAGAGCTCGGGCAAGCTGGCCGCGAGCTTCTTGCCGTGGGTCGCGAGCTTCTGCCAGGCGCTGGCGGTCGCCGCGACGTCGTCGACCAGGTGCTCGATCTTGACGAAGTGAACCTGCACCGCGTGGACCGCCAGGCCGGTGAGCGCGTTCGCGGCCATCACGTCGAGGAACGAGCGCTTGTCGCCGAGCGCGAGCTTCTGTCCCACGCTGTTGACGCCCACGTCGACGGCGGCGCCAGCGACCGTGCCCACGATCTTCGCCGTGCGACCGACGGCGATCGCGTCTCCGCCAGCCGCGCCGGCGCGCGCCAGCCACGCGCCCTCGGCCACACCGCGGGCGGCGGACGCGGCCAGGTTTCCGGCGAGCGTCATGGCGATCGTGGTGAGCAGGTTCGCGATGAAGAGCCGCGTCTGCGCGCGCTCGGCGGCGGCCATGGCGTCCTTGAGGCGCTTCTCGAGCCGCGCGTTCTGCACGTGGTCGGCGATGAACTGCGCCATCCAGTCCAGCGCGGCGAGCTTGTCGCGCGCGATCTCCCCCCGGCGTTGCGCGTCGTCGTCGATCTCGCTCGCCGCCGCCTCGATGAGCGCGACGCGCTCCTGGTAGCCGCGGATCGCGGCCGCCGCGACGCGCGCCATGCCGCGCAGGTCGCTCACCAGCTCGGGGATCTCGTTGCTGTAGCGGTTCACGCCGCCGGTGAAGCCGTCGTCGAGCTGGTCGAGCCCGCTGGCGGTGTCGCGGAGCTGGAGCTCGAGGACGCGGACGTGGGTGCGATAGTCGTGCTCGCGCGCTTCCACCAGGAGCTCGTCGCGTTCGACGCCCGAGACCGTGCCCCCCGTGGCGACACGCTTCTCGAGCTGCGCGACCCGGCCCTCGAGTCGGTCTTGCTCGCGCTGGGCCCGGCGTCCCTCCCGCTTGTCGAACTGCCCGAGCTCGGCGACGCGGTCGTCGCTGCCCTCGATCACCGAGCGCGGTGCGTCGAACCGTTGCTTGCGCCGGGTCCGCTTCGCGAGCTCGGCGGTGCGTCGGGCCTTGTCGGAGCGCTTCGTCGAGTGCGCGAGCGCGAGCACCAGCGCGTGCACGACCGCGTCGCTCGACTCGGTGAGCGGCTGCGCGAGGAAGCCCTCCAGCTCGGGGATGACCTGCGCGAGCACGGAGGCCTGATCGGTCACCGCGCGCGAGAGCCGCTGCGCCGATCGCGTGCCGCCCGCGCCGGAGAGCGTGGTGACCCAACCGGAGGTCTCGGTGATCGCCTGGTCGAGCGCGTGCAGGTCCGCCGACGGATAGTCGAGGATGCGCTCGGCGACATGGACGCGCGCCACCCTGAGCTTGGCGAGGCTGTCCGCCGCGACGGGGATGAGCTCGGCCGGCGTGCGTGAGGGCTCGTCGTTCCGGGGATCGTCGACGAGCCGCTGCAGCCCGGCGAGGGTCTCGCGGAGCTCGTGGCCCAGCTTGGGCCGCGCGTGCTCGCCGATCGTGAGCGCGTTCGCGAGCGCGTAGGCCGCCGACATCGCCTGGTCGAGCGCCTTGTCGTCCGTCTTGGCCAGCTTCCCGCCGTGCGTGTGGAGCGCGTCGGCGAGCGCCTTCACCGCTGCGTTCACGCGGACGACGTCGGCGTCGGGGAAGGTCCGCCGCCGCGCCAGTCCGAGCTCCGCGAGCTCGACGGCCTCACGCAACGCGGTCGCGGCTGTCCCGACGTCCGACGAGCGAGCGGCACCGGCACCCGAACGCTGGCCTCCCTCCTGCCGCTGGACCGCCGGAGCAGCCACCCCGGCGCCGGCCATCTGATCGAGGAGCGGCTCGGCGGATTCCCCGCGGACGACCGCGTCGGCGACGGCGTCCGCGTGTTGCTCGTACCGATCGCCGGCCTGACCGACACCGCCATAGAGCTGGACGCCGGCGCGCTGCTGGACGAAGTGCGCCGCCTCGTGGGCCGCGGTGTGGAGATCGGGCGGCTCCGCGAACGCGATGTCGCTGCCCGTGGCGTAGGCACGCGCGCCGATCTGCCCCGCGGCGTCCGCGGCTGCGCCGCCCACGTGAGCTCGCACGCCGGACAGGTCGTGCCGGCCGAAGCTCGCCTGGAGCTGGTCGCCGTGCGGAAGCGTCGATCCTGGCCCTTGTGTCCCGGCGGCCGCCACGCGCGCGACGTCCTCCGCCGGTAGCAAATGCAGGGCGAACGGATCGTCGGCCTGGAGCTGCACGCTGGCGGCCGACTCACCGTCGGCTCCGGCCGCAGACACGGACGGCGCCGGCGCGCCGCCATCGCGACGTCCGGCCGGCAGGCGCTGCGTGGCCGTCACCTTGCCGGGTGCGACGCGTCGCGAGGTTCCCGGGGCCGCCGGCGCCGCACCTTCCCCGGAGCCCTCACGTCGAGACGACCGCGTCACGGACAGCCCATCCTACGCGAGGATCGGGAGACTTCTGTAGTCGGTCGCACCATGGCGACGGCCTCGTTCGCGAGCACGCTGACCGTATCGGCAGCGCCCGCCGGGGTTGCGTCTTTTCTTCTCGATGCAAATCCACCTCTTGCGCGGGCGGCGGCCCGGATCCACGTTAGCGCCCATGCATTGACGCCGGCCCGGGTAGCGACCGCCCTTCCGAGGTGGCCTACCACTACGTGATCGTCAGGCGCGACGCCCCGGTGGGCGTCCAGGCCGCGATGATCGTGCATGCGGCCGGCGAGTCGGCGCAGCTCCGCGGTGCCGCCGCGGCGAGCCCGCCGACCCACGCCGTCGCGCTGTCCGCCTCGGAGGCGGAGCTGCGCGCGCTCGCGCGCGCGCTCGCGGTGGCCGGCGTGCGCCACGTCTTCGTCCGGGAACCGGACGAGCCCTGGTGCGGCGCGCCGATGGCGATCGGACTGGCTCCGATGCCACGCGCGCGCGTGCGCCGCTTGCTCGCGCACCTGCCCCTGGTGCGCGGAAAGGACGACCGAGGATGACCACGGATGTGTTGCATCGAATCAACCGACTGATCGTCGGCCTCCGGCGCGCGCTGGCCCACGACCACGGCGACGACGCGTGGTGGGCGCTCCGCGAGATCACCGCGCCCGAGGCGCAGGCGCTGCGCGCGAAGCTCCGCGGGTACGCGGACGTGCTGCACGTCGAGCGCGCCGCGGCGCACGGGCGACTTCACGGCGGCACGCGCCGGTTCGCGTCGCTCGAGGTGCAGCGCGCGTGGCTCGCCGACCACGAGCGACGGCGCGCCCACGCGGAAGAATTCCTCGGGGAGGTCCGGTTGACGGCGTTATCGTAGCGACCGGGCCGCGAGGCCCACGCGCAGGTGGCTCGTCTGGAAGAGCGCCGAGAGTAATGACCTCGGAGGCAGCGGGTTCGACTCCTGTCCTGCGCACGACGCTGGCGGGATCAGCCCCGTCTGGCATCCTGCGTCGTTCCCATGGCGACGGCGCGCCCCACGACTCGACCCGACGAGCAGCGGCTCGCGCTCGCGGTGACGCCGGCCGGGCATCTCGTCTTGCGCGCCGGCGAGGCGACGGACGTCGTCACGGCGGACGTGGCCGCGCGGCTCGAGGCGGCGTTCGCGCGCGGCGGCGGCGCCGGGCTCGTGCAGCTGGGCGCGGCCGAGGTGACGACGGAGCTGCCGCCGTCCATCGGCTTCTGGCGCGACCTGGCCAGGCGCTACGTCGCCGGCATCTGCGCGCGCGGCGAGGAGGACGCCGACGGCACGCGCGACACGCTGCGCCCACCCGACGGCGAGGTGCTGGCGGCGCTGGCGGCGAGCGCGCCGCCGATGCTGGGCGGCGAGTACGTGACCGGCGAGCTGCTCGCCGCCCAGTGGCGCGCGCTCGACGCGGCGTTCCGCGAGGCCGTCGCCGCGGCCGGAGGGAAGCTGGGCGCGTTCCTGCGCGCGCAGCACGGGGCGTGGCACCTGGTCGGGCGCGTGCACTTCAACCTCGCCGAGAACAGGGGCGACGACGAGGCGCCGTTCGCCTTCCTCGCCACGTACACGACGCGCATCGCCAAGGGCGGACGCGCGCAGCACGTCCCGCTCGGGCAGGCGCTGCGCGAGTACGCCGGCGCGCGCGCGACCGCGGAGCTGCAGGCGCTGCTCACGCCGGTGCGCCGCGCCGCCGAGGCGTGCCCGTGGCTCGCCGACCTGGTCGAGAGCCAGGAGATCTTCCATCCGCTGCGCTGGACGCCACACGACGCGCTCCAGCTCCTCGGCGACGTCGGCAAGCTCGAGCAGGCGGGCGTCGTGGTGCGGATGCCGGCGCAGTGGAGCGGCGGACGCCCCGCGCGCGTGCAGGCGGGCGCCACCGTGGGCGCGCGCAAGGCGGCGGGGCTCGGGCGCGACGCGCTCCTCGACTTCCGCGCGAGCGCGACGATCGACGGCGAGCCGCTCACCGACGACGAGGTCGCGGCGCTCCTCGCCGGCACCGACGGGCTGCGCCTCCTGCGCGGGCGCTGGGTCGAGATCGATCGCGAGCGCCTGCGCGCGACGATCGACAGGCTGCGCGCGGTCGAGCGCATGGCGAAGGGCGGCCTCGGGTTCGGCGAGGCGATGCGGCTGGTCGCGGGCGCCGCGATCGGCGGCGACGCGGCGACGGCGGCGGTCGCGGGCGACGCGCGCATCGTCGCGGGCCCGTGGCTCGCCGAGCGGCTGGCAGCGCTGCGTCACCCGGACGGGCTGGCGGCGGTCGATCCGGGCCCGGCCCTGCGCGCCGAGCTGCGGCCGTACCAGGAGGTCGGGCTGCGCTGGCTGCACCTCATGTCGGAGCTCGGGCTCGGCGCGTGCCTCGCCGACGACATGGGCCTCGGCAAGACGATGCAGGTCATCGCGCTGTTGCTCGTCACGCCGCGCCCCGAGCGGCGATCGCTCCTCGTCGCGCCGGCGTCGCTCGTCGGCAACTGGGCGGCGGAGCTCGAGCGCTTCGCCCCCAGCCTGCGCGTGATGATCGCGCACCCGTCGGCGATGCCGGCGGCGACGCTCGCGTCGGCGGAGGCGCCGGCGCTCGACGGCGTCGACCTGGTGATCACGACCTACGGCACGCTCGGGCGCGCGCCGTGGCTGACGACCACGCCGTGGCGGCTCGCCATCATCGACGAGGCGCAGGCGATCAAGAACCCGGGGGCGAAGCAGACCCGGGTGGTGAAGTCGCTCGACGCGCAGGCGCGGATCGCGCTCACCGGCACGCCGGTCGAGAACCGGCTCGGCGACCTGTGGTCGATCTTCGACTTCCTCAACCCGGGGCTGCTCGGCACGGCCAAGGAGTTCACCCGGTTCACGAAGGGGCTCGACACGCGCGGCTATGGCCCCTTGCGCGAGCTCATCCGGCCGTACGTCCTGCGCCGGCTCAAGACCGATCGCAACGTCATCAGCGATCTGCCGGACAAGACCGAGGTCACCGCGTACTGCGGCTTGTCGCGCAAGCAGGCGGCGCTCTACCAGCAGGCCGTCGACGATCTGGCCGGGCAGCTCGGCAAGTCGGCGGGGATCGAGCGGCGCGGCATGGTGCTGGCGTCGCTCCTGCGGCTCAAGCAGATCTGCAACCACCCGTCGCAGTGGCTGGGCGACGGGGCGTGGGACGAGGCCGACAGCGGCAAGCTCGCGCGCGTCCGCGAGCTCGCCGAGATCATCGCCGCCAAGCAGGAGAAGGTGATCGTGTTCACGCAGTTCCGCGAGACCACGACGCCGCTCGCCGCGTTCCTCGCCGACGTGTTCGGACGGCCGGGGCTCGTCCTCCACGGCAACACGTCGGTGAAGGAGCGGAGCGCGCTGGTGAAGCGCTTCCAGGAGGACGAGGACGTGCCGTTCTTCGTCCTGTCGCTCAAGGCGGGTGGCACCGGGCTCAACCTGACGGCGGCGTCGCACGTCGTGCACTTCGACCGCTGGTGGAACCCCGCCGTCGAGGATCAGGCGACCGACCGCGCATTCCGCATCGGGCAGAAGCGGAACGTGCTGGTGCACAAGCTCGTGTGCCGCGGCACCGTCGAGGAGAAGATCGACGCGATGATCACCGAGAAGCGCGGGCTCTCGCGCCAGCTGCTCGAGGGGACGGACGAGGTCAAGCTGACCGAGCTCTCGGACGCGGAGCTGATGAACCTGGTGGCGCTCGATCTGAAGAGCGCCGTGGCGGACGGATAGCGGCGAGCAGGAGCCGGCAGGAACGGAGAGGAGACGGTATGGCCTTCGATCGCTACTGGATGAGCTGGGCGCCGCGCAAGACGGTGGGGCAGCGCAAGGACGAGGCGGCCAGGATGGTGCGCGACGCGAGCCGGCGCGGGCAGCCGCTGGCGCCGATCGTGATCGAGGGCCGGCAGATCGCGACGACGTTCTGGGGCAAGGCGTGGTGCGACAACATCGAGCGTTACCGGGACTTCGCGTATCGCCTCGAGCGCGGGCGCAGCTACGTGCGCAGCGGGTCGGTGATCGATCTGGCGATCACGCCCGGCCGCGTGAAGGCCCAGGTGCTCGGCTCGGAGCTGTACGACGTCGCGGTCGAGCTCGCGGCAGTCACCCCAGCGTCGTGGCGCGCGATCCAGCGCGACTGCGCGGGCAGCATCGGCTCGCTGGTCGACCTCCTGGCCGGGAAGCTGACCGAGGCGGTGATGGCGCGGCTGTGTGCCGAGAAGACGGGGCTCTTCCCGACGCCCGCGGAGATCGCGATCGACTGCAGCTGCCCCGATTACGCGACGATGTGCAAGCACGTCGCCGCGGTGATGTACGGCGTCGGCGCGCGGCTCGATCGCGCGCCCGAGCTGCTGTTCACGCTGCGCAAGGTCTCGGCCGACGCGCTGGTGGCGTCGGTCGCCGAGGGCGCGCCCATCGCCGACCGCGCGACGACGAAGTCGAAGCGCGTGCTCCGCGCCGACGACGGCGGCCTCGGCGCGCTGTTCGGCATCGAGCTGGCCGACGACCGCGCCGAGGAGCCGGCGCCGCGCAAGCGGAGCGTCGCCGCAGGGAAGACCGCGGGGAACGTGAAGGTGGAGGCGAAGGCGAAGGTGAAGGCGAAGGTGAAGGCGAAGGTGAAGCCAACGGGTCGGCGTTTCGATCGGCTCCGCTGACCGGGGTCAGCGGAGGTCGGGGATGCCGTCGCCGTCCTTGTCCTCGGGATCGATGAAGCGGCCGGCGTCGATCGTGGGCCGAGGAGAGGCGGCGCCCGCGTCGACGGGCGGCGGCAGGCGGTCGCGGTCGCGGTCGCGCGAGCGATCACGGTCTCGATCCCGGTCTCGATCGGAGGAGCGCGCGGCGTCGAGGGGCGTGCCGGCGTCCGGGCGGTCGGCCGCATCCGGGGCCGCGGACGCATCCGGAACCGCAGACGCAGACCCAGGCGCAGACGCAGACGCAGGCGCAGACGCAGACGCAGACGCAGACGCAGAGGGCTCGGCAGCCGACGCCGAACCGGAGCCCGGATCGGAGGCGGAGCCCGAGCCCGAGCCCGAGGAGAGAACGAGGGCGAGCGCCACGGTGCCGGCGAGGACGAGGCCGCCCGCGCCGGCGAGGAGCAGGCGTCGGCGGCGCGTGCCGGTCGAGAAGACGGACTTCCAGCGGGGCTGGGTGACGGCGCCCATCACGCGCGCGAGCGGATCGGTGACGTGCGGGCCCGCGCCGGCGAGATCGGCGGCGTGCGCCGCGAGCGAGCGCGAGCCCGGCGAGCCGTAGGGCGCGAGCGCCTGCGCGAGCGCGCCCACCGACGGGAAGCGGCGTGCCGGATCCTTCTCGAGGCAGCGCAGGACGACCTCGGCGAAGCCGCGCGGGAGACTCAGCGGCAAGGGCGCCGGCGGATCGAGCGTCACCTTCGCCGCGATCTCGGCGATCGTGTCGGCGTCGAACGGGCGGCGCGCGGTGATGAGCTCGAAGAGCACGACGCCGAGCGACCACACGTCGGCGCGGGCGTCGACGTGGCGCGCGCTCTTGAGCTGCTCGGGCGCCATGTACGACGGCGAGCCCATGATCGCCGCCGAGTCGGTGAGACGCGCGTCCATGCGCCCGTGCGCCTTGGCGATGCCGAAGTCCATCACCTTCACCAGCGCCGTGCCCTCGGGCCGACGGGTCAGGAACAGGTTCGACGGCTTGAGATCGCGGTGCACGATGCCGGCGGCGTGCGCCTCGGCGAGCCCGAGGCACGCCTGCACCACGTGGTCGACGGCGACCGGCACGCGCAGCGCCCCGCCCTGCCTCAGCACTGTCGCCAGGTCGTACCCCTCGAGGTGCTCCATCACGATGAACGGCGCGCCGTTCTCGCTGCCCACGTCGACGACGCGGCAGACGTGCTCGCTGCGCAACCGCACGACCGCGCGCGCCTCGCGTAGGAAGCGCTCGACGGTCTCCGCGTCCTTCATCGCCTCCGGGCGCAGGAACTTGAGGGCGACGCGCTGGCCGAGCTGGAGGTGCGTGGCCGCCATGACGACGCCCATGCCGCCCTCACCGAGCACACGCTCGACCCAGTACTTCTGGCCGATCACCGTCCCGGGCGCGAACACGACGGCCCCACTCTACGTGAAGCCGGGCAAATCGGGATCTACATCGAGGCTCTTCGATGCTGCCCGTGATAGGCCAGCGACGCCCACTCGATCTTGAGCTCGCTCACGAAGCCCAGCGCGACCGCCGCGGTGCCGAGGCGCACGCCGGTGGACTTCTTGTACGCGAGCGCCGCGCGCAGCTGCACCGGCGAGAGCACGCCGGTCTCGACGAGGTAGTTGCCGAAGCCGGACGCGAGCGGCAGCTGGCTCAGGGTCGAGCGCTGCAGCTCCGGCGGCGGGCGTGTGCCCTCGGCGCGGGGGCGACGCCCGCCTCCGCGCGGGGCGTACGGCGCCTCGGGAGAAAGATGGCCAACCGCGGCAGCGGCCGCCGGGAGTTTTTCCGCTGCCGCGGTTGACCGAACCATTGCTTCGACGACATCGAGCCACTCGCGCGCTTCGGCGTCGTCGGGATCGAGGCGCAGCGCCTCCTTCAAGAAGATCTTCGCGGACTCGTTCTCGTCCCGTCGCGCCGCCAGCTCGCCGAGCAGGCGGTACGCGGGGGCGAGCCCTGGCTCGAGGCGCAGGCACTCGCTGATCTCGGTCTGGGCCTCGGCGTCACGGCGGAGCGCCATGAGCGCGCGAGCACGGAGGAGTCGGAGGTGGATGCTGGAGGGATCGTCCTGGAGGGCGTCCTGACAGACGGCGACAACACCCGGGTACTGCCGGGCACCGAAGAGCTCGAGTGCCGCCCGCATCACGCTGGCGCTGTCCACGGGCGATTCGTAGAGCAAGGTCCCTGCCAGTCCCTCGCACCGCCAAGCGTTGGAGATCACAGGCGTGACGGACTGTCGCGCCGGAGACTGGCGACCCGCCTCCGGGGCCCGCCGTCTACGGTGTCAGCCACCGGCGGCGGTGCCAGCCACCGGAAGCCCTGGCGGTGGCTGACACCGACATCCCGCGGGGGTGTCAGCCACCCGCGGGAGCGGGGTGGTGCCACCCGATCGTGGCGCGCATACTCACGGGGTCGTGCGCGCCCTCGCCTCCGCCGTAGCCGTCTCGGCCGCCGCCCTCGCCCTCGGGCTGGCCGCCGCGCCGGGGCCGGCCGCCGGGGCGCCGCAGCGGGATCCAGATGTGCGCGATCACGGCGAGTTCTGGGGGGAAGTGGTGTCGCCCCACCGTGACGAGGTCTCGGCGATCAAGCTGCAGCTCAAGGACGCGCTCGCGATCGTCGCCGCCGACTGGAACCCCGACCACCGGGCGCGCGTGCTCGCCGAGGCGACCCGCATGGCGCGCCACGCGCGCTCGCTCGACCCCGGCGACCTCGAGGTCGTCTATTACCTGGGCGCGCTCGCCGACGAGGCCGGCCGCACGCCCGAGGCCGTCCGCTTCCTCACCGAGGCGTCGCAGCGGGCGCCGCGCGGCGCCGCGCGCAGCGACGCGCTCGTGCGGCTCGGCAAGCTCGCGCTCCGCCGCGGCCGCCCCGCCGACGCGATCGCGCCGCTGCGCCTCGTGCTGAGCGAGCGCCCCGACCGGCGCACCCAGACGATCGCGTCGGTGTACCTCGCCCACGCGCTCGACGGCGCCGGCCTCACCGCCGACGCGATCGACCTCCTGCGCCCGCGCGTCGAGGCGGCGTCGGGCAACTGGGACGTCGAGGAGTCGCTCGAGTGGCTCACGCTCGCCCTGCTCTACGATCGCGACGAGCAGGTGTCGCACGCGTTCGAGCTCGTGGTGCGGGCGCAGACCGCGCTCACCAGCTCGTACGCCGAGCGCATGGAGGCCGGCCTCGCGCTCGCGCCCCCTGTGCCGGCGGCCGAGATCCATTACGCTCGGGCCTTCATGTACGAGACCGCCGGCTTCCTGCACGAGGCGCGCACCGAGTGGGCGGCGTACGTGCGGCTGCCGCTCGCCGGCGGCACCGCGCGCGCCCGCGCGCACCTCGAGGCGGTCGACCGCATCCTCGCCGAGCGGCGCCCGGGCGCGTCGTCGCGGAGGCGCCGGTGAGCACGCGCGTCCTCGCGCTCGCGCTCGCGCTCGGCGTCGCCGCCACGCCCGCGCTCGCCGACGACGGTGCGCGCCGGGTGCGCGATCCCGAGGACACGTGGAAGTCTCTCGCCCGCGATCCCGAGGACGAGATCGCCCAGCGCGCCTACGACCAGGCGATGTTCGACGGCGACACCCACCTCGACTTGGCGGTCGCGGCGACGATGCGGGCGTCGCGTGAGAAGGAGCTCAAGCTCGCGATCGAGTCCTACGAGGCCGCCACCCGCGCGCGCCCCGACGCGCCCGAGCCGCACTTCCGCGCCGCCGCCGCGATCCTGCGCTTCTACCTCGAGTGCAACCCGCACGAGGCGGCCGCGCTCTGCCGCGGGGCCGACACGTTCCAGCGTCACGCCCGGCGGGTCATCCGGCACTGGGACGCCTTCGAGGCCAAGGCGCCGCTCGATCCGCGGCTCGAGGACGACATCCTCTTCGAGCGCGCGATCCTGCACACCAAGCTCGCCACGGCGGAGCACCTCGCGCACGCCCGCGACGACTACAAGAAGCTCCTCGCCCGCGTCACCCCACGCCAGAACCGGTTCGGAGCCCTCGCGTCCGGCAACCTCGCCGAGACCGAGATGATGCTGGGCGATCTCGACGCCGCGATCATCCAGTACGGGCGCACGCTCGAGCTGGCGCAGGGCGTCTCGCTCTATTTCGGGCTCGCGGTCGCGCTCGATCGCGACGAGCAGGGCCAGCAGGCGCGGACGATCCTCCGCTCGTTCGGCATCCGCGGCGTCCGCGATCTCGAGGCCGCGATCGTCTCCCGCGACGTGTTCTACGTCCCCGAGGGCGAGGCCTACTACTACCTGGCGCTCGGCTACGAGGCCAACGGCATCGACGAGGCCGCGATCCGTTACTACGACGAGTTCCTCGCCTCCGGCGCGCACCCGCAGTTCGCGCCCCGCGCCCGCGCCAACCGCGCCGCCCTCGTCGAGCGGCGCAGCAAGCGCAAGCCCGTCGACGCGACCCGCGACTGGGAGCGCGGGGCCCCCATCCCATGAACGCCCGCGCCGCGCACCTCGCGGCCACCGCCCTCGTCGCGGCCGCCACCGTCGCCCTCGCCGCGCCGGCCGCGGCGCAGTCGAAGCGCCACCCGCCGCCGCCGGTCGACAAGGAGGCCGAGGCCGAAGCGCGGAGCGACTTCTGGGAGGAGGTCATCCGACCCGGCGCGCGCCGCTACCAGCAGCTCGTCGACGCCGCCACCGAGATCCTGCGCGCCCGCGCCGGGGACTGGAAGCGCGCGCGCGAGCTCATGCTCGAGGCCACGGCGCTGCGCCCCGATCTCGTCACCGGATGGGCCTACCTCGGCGTGGCGAGCGAGCAGATCGCGAAGGCCGCCGGCGCCAGGCCGATGGACTGGAAGCTGTGCGCCGAGGCCTACGCCAGGGCGTACGCGATCGATCCGACCTGGCTGCCGGCGGCCCTGCAGAGCAAGTCGGACCCCTCGGCGGCCGCCCGCGCCGCCGGCTCGCGACCGCTCGAGCTCGGCTGGGCGACGTGCCTGGCGCGCAGCGGCGACATCGAACGCGCGACGCTCGCGCTCGAGGCGCTCGTGGCGCGCGGCCAGACGACGGGCGAGAGCTGGCTGCGCCTCGGCGAGGTGTACATGGCGGCCGGTCGCCTCGGCGAGGCGATCACCGCGTTCGAGCAGGCACGCAACGAACGGATCGGTCAGCGGCGCGCGCGCTGGCTGCTCGCGATCGCGTACGACCGCGCGCGCCGCCCCGGCGAGGCCGACGCGATCGCCGCCGACGCCGGTGACGTCGGCACGGTGACCGGCGTGTCGGAGCCGCTGTCGTACGTGCCCGCGCACGACACCTGGTACCTGCAGGCGTTCGGGTGGCGCCACCGGCCGGGGCGCGCGCTCGCCCTCTTCCGCATGTTCCTGGCCAAGGCGCCGCCCGAGGATCCGTGGCGCGCGCGCGCGCAGGAGCACGTCGACGCGCTGGTCGCCGTCGACTTCGCGGCGCACGTCGACGTGCAGGGCTCGGGCGATCGCGCGGCGATCGAGAAGGCCGTGCGCGCCGCGATGCCGAGCTTGCGCGCGTGTGTCGCGCCGGTCCCCGAGGTCTACGTCGAGCTGCGCATCACGCAGATGGGTCCGGTGAAGGCGTTGCCACCGCCGAAGCCGGTCAAGCCGGCCAAGCCGACGAGGCCGACCCGCCCGCCTCCCCCGGTCGTGAAGCGCGGGCACCACCGTCCGCCGGGCCCGGTCGTCCTCGCGCCGCGTACGCCGACCTTGCTCCAGCCCGGGGTCCACGCCGAGCCGATGGTGTGGGAGCCCGGCGTCGCCGACAGCGCGCGCAACCAGGCGCTGGAGTGTCTCGAGAAGCTCGGGCTCTCGCTGAGCCTTCCTCGCCCGCCGGCCAACACGTACGCCGTGGTTCGCATCCCGGTGGTTGCAGGCGAGTGAAAACGGTCCCATGATGTCGGTAGGCGTCGATCCACTCCACGGACGGCGACCCAGGACAACATGAGCGGTCAGCGAGTCACGATCCACACCCTGCGTGCGGCCAAGGGGCGGAACGAGCGCATCACGATGTTGACGGCCTACGACGCGACCTTCGCCAGGTTGCTCGACGAGGCCGGCGCCGACATCCTCCTCGTCGGCGATTCCCTCGGCATGGTCGTGCAGGGGCACGACACGACGCTCCCCGTCACGCTCGACGAGATGATCTACCACTGCAAGGCCGTCGCCCGCGGGGCGCGCCGGGCGCAGATCGTCGGCGACATGCCCTTCATGACGTACCAGGAGAGCGTCGAGGTCGGCGTGCGGAACGCCGGACGCCTCATCAAGGAAGGCGGCTGCCACGCGGTCAAGCTCGAGGGCGGCGCGCAGCACGCCGAGCTGGTCGCGCGCCTGGTCGCCAGTGGCATCCCGGTGATGGGCCACATCGGGCTCACGCCGCAGTCGTTCCACCAGATGGGCGGCTTCCGCGTGCAGGGCAAGGACGCAGCAGGCGCGGCGCGCCTGGTCGCCGACGCCGAGGCCCTCGAGGCCGCCGGCGCGTACGCGATCGTGCTCGAGGGCATGCCGACCGAGGTCGCCGCCGAGATCACGTCGTCCATCTCGATCCCGACCATCGGCATCGGCGCCGGCGCCGGCTGCGACGGCCAGGTGCTCGTGGTCTACGACCTGCTGGGCATGGACGAGCGCTTCAAGCCCAAGTTCGTGCGGCGCTACGCCGACGTCGGCGCGACCATCAAGGACGCGTGCGCGCGCTTCATCGACGACGTGCGCGCGGGCGCGTTCCCGTCGGCGGCGGAGAGCTTCTCGACCATCGGCGAGCCGGCCAAGCCGATGAGCCTTTACTCGTCGGGCGCCGCGAAGTAAGGCCAGGCCATGGGCGCCACGGGACCGGACGCCGCGCTGCCGTCGCGCCTGCCGTTCGAGATCATCCGCGACCCGCGGGCCATGCGCGCACGGGTCGAGGACCTCCGGCGCGACGGGCTGCGCATCGCCGTCGTGCCGACGATGGGCTACCTGCACGAGGGGCACCTGTCGCTCCTGCGGGCGGCGCGCGCGCGCGCCGACGTCGTCATCCTGACGATCTTCGTCAACCCGACGCAGTTCGGACCCAGGGAGGACCTGTCGCGCTACCCGCGCGACGAGGACGGCGACCTGGCCAAGGCGCGCCCGTGCGGCGTCGACCTGGCCTTCTGCCCCGACGCCGCGGCCATGTACGCGCCCGGCGCGCAGACGTTCGTCGAGGTGCGCGAGCTGGCGAGGCCGCTGTGCGGCGAGAAGCGGCCGGGGCACTTCGCGGGCGTGGCGACGGTGGTGACCAAGCTGTTCAACCTGACCCAGCCCCACGTCGCCTTCTTCGGCGAGAAGGACTTCCAGCAGCTCGCGGTGATCCGGCGCATGGTGCGCGACCTCGATCAGGGCGTCGAGATCGTCGGCATGCCGATCGTCCGGGAAGCGGACGGGCTGGCCATGAGCTCGCGCAACGCGTACCTGTCGCCCGACGAGCGGCGCGACGCCCTGTCGCTGTCGGCGGGGCTGGCGGCGGCCGAGGCGGCGTTCCGGGGCGGCGAGCGCGACGGCGCGGCGCTGGTGGCCGCGGCGCGCGCGCCGATCGCGGCGGCGGCGTCGGCGCGGATCGACTACGTCGAGTTGCGCGACGCCGACGAGCTCACGCCGGTCGAGACGGTGACGCGGCCGGCGGTGATGGCGCTGGCGGTGTTCGTCGGCACGACGCGGCTCATCGACAACCGCGTCCTGCGCCCGTGACGAGCCGACAGGCGTTCAGCTGTCGATGCGGTCCGTGAGATCGCGGATCAGCTTGGCCTTGCGGCCGCCGGTGATCGTGACGGTCTCGCTGTGGCGGATGCCGAGGTCGTCGTTCACGAGCGTGATCGTGCGGCGCCCGGCGGGCACGCGGACGCTGCGGTTGGGCGTGGTGAGGCCCGTGTCCTTGCCGTCGACGAGGATGCGGCACGGCGGCTTGGAGCCGATCATGAGCGTGCCGTGGGTGGCCGCAGGCGTGGCCGGGGCGGCGGGCGCCGCCACCGCGGGCGCGATGTCGTGCGCCGGCATCTCGATCTCGTCGGCGTCGTCGGCGTCGTCAGCGTCCGGGGCGACCGCCGGCTCCGCCGGGAGCGGGATGACGACGGTCGGAGGGACAGCCGCACGCGCTTCGACTCGCGCCTCGCTCACGCTCGTCGCTCGCTCAGCACGAACGTGCTCGCTGACCGTCGTTCGCCTGTCGTTCAGGACGACGTAGATCGCCGACAGCACCACGAGGATCGCCGCGGCGAGCGGAATGACGAGCCGCCACGGCGTGCCCTCGATCCGGCGCACCGGCGCGGTGTCGATCTCGCCGGACACCGGCGCCAGCTCGGGCGGCGTGAGGAAGCGCGCGGCGTCGAGATCGACGCGCACGCGGTAGCCCCAGCGGGTCGGCGGGTCGATGAGGCGCACCGGCAGCGCGGGCGTCGGCAGCGTCAGGAGCTCGACCGGCGGCGCGACCGTGCCGCGCGCCAGGCGGCGCCGCGGCGTGCCCGGCGTGTTACCGGGCGCGGTCGTCGGCGTGAAGTCCAGCGGGCCGTCGATCCCGAGCGTCTCGAGCCCGGGGCGGACGAACGGCGTCGTCACCCGCAACATTTGATCGGTGTCTTCCATCCGTGCTCCCCAGCAGGAAGAGGCGCACGGTAGGTGCGAGTGGGTTCGCGCTCAAGCGAAATCGTGTGAGATCTCCCCGGTGCTCGTTGCTCCCGCAAGCAAGCTCACGCGCAGAACGGCTACTTGATCGGCTGGCAGTCGGACCACCCGAACAGCGCGTCGATCTTCGGGTCGTCGCCGATGACGCGCCACGCGTAGAAGTCGGCGAACTTGGGGTCGAACGTGATGCGGACGGTCTTGTCGCTGGTGAGCCCCTGCTTCTTGAGGATCTCCACGACGTCCTTGATCTTGCACTGCGGCTCGGGGTGCGCCTCGATGCCCTCGACGACGTCGTTCCAGCCGTACTTGGCCGGCTTCACGCCGCTCGCGGTGAGCCCGTACTTGCGCACCGAGTCCGAGCGCACGCTCTTGGCGTGTGACGACGACGCGCCGGGAGACACGTACACGACCTCGGCGCCGCGGCCGACGTCGATCGTGCCGTCGGCGCGCACCGCCTGGAAGTTCACCGACCAGAGGGCGGCGTCCTTCTTCCACTTCCTGGCGTCCTTCGCGAGGTTCGCGTAGGCGAGATCGGCGTCCGGTTTGCCGGACAGTCCGATCGACGCGTACGAGAGCATGCCCTTGGGCGTCTTCTTCACCTTGAAGAACACGCCGGCGGCGGCGAGCGCGATCGCGAGGACCACGCCGCCGATGATCTTCAGCTTCATGCCCTTGCCGCCGACGTTGATCGGGAGCTTCAGGCCGTAGGGGAGGTTCATGTGCATCTGCTGCCCGCCGGCGGCCGCGGGCGCGGCCTGCTGCGGCGGCTGCGCGAACCCGGGGGCCGGCTGACCGAAGCCCGCCATGCCCGGCGGCTGCGCGCTGGCGACGGGAGGGGGCGCGCCCCACGACGCCTGCGGCTGCTGCTGCGGCTGCGGGTGCGACTGCGGCATGCCAGGGACCGCGCCGAACGAGCCGAGGCCGGGCGCCGCGCCCCAGCCCTGGGGCTGGGCCATCGGCGGCACGTGCTGTCCACACGAGTTGCAAGGGACTGCCTGCATGGGGTGACCCCACGCGGCGTTGCCGCACCGGGGACAGCGGGTCTGGACGTAACCGTTCATTCGTGGCCTCCGCGCAGTTGGAGTCGGCCCCCCGCGCGTTGTGACCCGAACCCCGAAACCACGGCATGCGCGTCACGGTGTCAGCCACCGTCACCCCGCGCGGTGTCAGCCACCGTCACACGCAACACGGCGGATCATGTGGGCTCCGAGGCTTGGTCCGCGCCGTGCTCTATGCCCATCCATGCCGCTCCGCCGCGCCGTCGTCGCCGCCCTCGCCCTCCTCCTCGCGCTCGAGGTCGCTCCCGGAGGGGCCGCGGCGCAGCCGTCCCAGAGCCCGCTCAACACGCCGGCCGGTACGGGTGCCGCGGCACCGGCGCCCGTACCGGCGGAGGCCGCGCGCGGCTCGCGCAAGGACCCGAACATGGCGCTCGCCCTGTCGCTCGGCGGCACCCTCGGATCGATCGCGCTCGTGAGCCTGGGGGACGCCACCGAGAACGAGACGCTCGGGACGGCCGGCGCCCTCGGCGTGTGGCTGGCACCGAGCTTCGGCCACTGGTACGCGGGCCAGGGCTGGACGACGGGGCTCAAGTGGCGCCTCGCCGGCGCCGGCGCCGCGACCGCAGGCGTCATGTGGTTCGTCGTCGACTGCCTCCCGGGCTGCAACGACAGCGCCCATCCCGGACTCCTGCTCGCGATCGGCGGCGGCGTCGCGTTCGTCGGAGGCGTGGTGAACGACATCGCCACCGCCCCGCGCGCCGCCCGCGAGCACAACGCGCGCCTCGAGGGGCGTGTCCGTGACGTGACGGTGCGGCCGACCTTCGGGAGCGGTCGCGCCGGCCTCGCCGTCGGCGGCCGCTTCTGATGGCATGATGGAGGGATGAGGGGGCTCGCCGTCGCGTTCGTGGTGCTCTGCGCGGTGGCTGACACCGTGGCCGCACAACCCGGGAACGCGCCGGTCGGTCCGCCCCCGCCTGCCTACGGCCCACTTCCCCCGCCGCCGCCCGCGACCGGGCCGCTCCCGGGCGAGAGGAGTCCGGGCACGGCGCTCGCGCTCTCGCTCGGCGGCACGATCGGCGCGTACGTGCTCGCCACCGGCAGTGGCCTGGCGGAGAGCGAAGGGCTGGCGGCGACCGGCGCGCTCGGCGCCTTCCTCGCGCCGTCGTTCGGCCACTGGTACGCGGGCGACCCCTGGACGGATGGCCTCACGCTGCGGCTCGCCGGCGCGGGCGGCGTGATGGTCGGCGCGCTCCTCCTGCTCGGCGAATGCGGCTTCGAGGGTGGGGACTGCGACGAGACGCCCGGGGCGGTCCTGCTCTACGGCGGCGCCGCCGCGTACGTCTTCGGCACGATCCTCGACATCGCGACCGCACCCGGCGCGGCGCACAAGCACAACGCGCGGCTGCGCGAGCGCGCCGCCCGCGGCTGGGCGGTCGCACCGACCTTCACGCGCGACCGCGCGGGCCTCGCGATCGGCGGCCGCTTCTGAGCCGCGGGCGTCGCGGGCGTCAGGCTGCCTTGGCGATGTGGTCGAGCTTGCTGGCGAGCGGCAGGCGATAGAAGCGGCGGAGCTCGGCGAGCATGTCGAGCGTGCCGCCGCGCGCCACGTAGCGGCGCTCGAGCGACGCGGTGTAGCGGCGGGCGCCGTCGTTGGCGGCGCGGTAGCGGTCGCGCTCCTCGGCGTCGAGGTCGGGCTCGAGCTCGAACTCCTCGTAGAGGCGGCGCCGCCAGCGCGGGCTCGCCGTCGCCCCGCTGCCGTCGGCGAGCAGGCAGACGACGTACTTGTCGACCTCGGCCTGGAGCTCGAGCTCGAGCGGCGACACGGCGCGCGCGGCGTGCGCGCACACGACCGCGTAGACGAAGTGGCTGACACCCTCGAGCGCGTAGAGGAACGCGCTCACGTTCTGGTCGTCGAGGCGCGCCGACGGATCGTGGGTCGCCAGGCGGGCGAGCACGGCGGCGTCGACGAAGAGCCCGATGTCGACGCCGTCGGCATCCTCGTGGACGAGCAGCTGCTCGCGCGGCGCGCGCGCGACGCCGAGCGCGGCGCGGGCGTCGTCGTCGATCACGAAGTCGCCGACCGACACGCCGGTCGCGACGCGATACATGCCCTCGAGGCCCCGCTGCAGGCGCAGCAGCACGCCACTCACTGGATGACCTTGACTCCGGGATCGACGAGCACGCCGAGGGCGCGCAGCTTCTTCTCGATCCAGGCGTCGCGCGTGCGCACCCATTGCTCGTAGAGCTTCACCACGTCGGCGCCCGCGAAGTCGACCCGGCGCCGGACCTCGCCCAGGACCTCGACGAAGCCGGGGAAGCCCTCGGCCAGCTCGCGGTAGACCTCGGTGATGGGCGTCGTGCCCAGGCGCCCCGCCAGCTCGGCGTACGCGCCCCGGCCCAGGCCGATGTAGTAGTCGGCGTCGACCAGCTTGCGCGACAGCGACTCGGCGAAGAAGCCGGCCAGGTAGAGGGAGGTGTCACCCACCTCCTTGAGGGTCTTCACCCGCTCCCCGGGGTCGGCGGTGGCGCTCTGCGCGAGCTTCACGGCCAGGGGCTCGTCCGGCAGCCGGGCCCGGGTGAAGTCGCCCAGCAGGCTCACCAGGTACCAGCCGGCCGGCTCGGTGGCGTCGACGCGTGTGCTTTCCAGGGCGTCGGTCAGGACCTCGTGGAAGAAGGCATCTACCGACGCGTGGGGGAGTACATCAATGCCCATGATCTCGTTATCGGGCACTCCCGGCGCCTTGCAAGTTTCCGCGTGGTTTCCGTGGCTTAGGGTGTCGCCGTGACACGGTAGGGAAGTGTCCGACCGTGAAGGTGTCAGCCACCGGTATTGAGCGATGTAGTCGCGAGCGAAATCCACCAGGTAGCCCCTTGCGCGGCCGGCGACCGGGCTTAGGATGGCGCCCGTTAGCACTCGGATAAGGTGAGTGCTAACAAACGCACCGCATCGCACTTCAAACACGAGGGAACATCATGAACGTTCGTCCGCTGCAGGACCGCCTCCTGGTCCGTCGGGTACAGGAAGAGGAGAAGACCAAGGGCGGGATCATCATCCCGGACTCCGCCAAGGAGCGCCCCCTCGAGGGCAACGTCATCGCCGTGGGCTCGGGCAAGCGCCTCGAGGACGGCACCCTGGTCACGCTCGACGTGAAGGCGGGCGACCGGATCCTGTTCGGCAAGTACGCGGGCACCGAGATCAAGATCGACGGTGTCGACCACATCATCCTGCGCGAGGACGAGGTCCTCGGCGTTCTCGAGTAACCGACTTCTCGCACGGAGGACCAGAGACATGTCTGCCAAAGAAATCATCTTCGACGAGCGCGCGCGCGCGGCCGTCATGAAGGGTGTCGACACCCTCGCCAACGCGGTGAAGGTCACCCTCGGCCCTCGTGGCCGTAACGTCGTCATCGAGAAGAGCTGGGGCTCGCCGACGGTCACCAAGGACGGCGTCACCGTCGCCAAGGAGATCGAGCTCGAGAACAAGTTCGAGAACATGGGCGCCCAGATGGTGAAGGAGGTCGCGTCCAAGACCTCCGACAACGCCGGCGACGGCACCACCACCGCGACCGTGCTCGCCCAGTCGATCGTGACCGAGGGCATGAAGTACGTCGCCGCCGGCATGAACCCGATGGACCTCAAGCGCGGCATCGACAAGGCG
>DDTA01000166.1 GCA_002344285.1 Myxococcales bacterium UBA2376 | reverse complement strand
CGCCGGCGCGATCGCCGCGGTCTCGCGCTGAGCGCCTCCGCGCCGACGCACTTCACACCCGCGCCGCGAGCAGCTCCACCACGCGATCGAGGATGCGGTGGGCGACCTCGCGCTTGCTCGCGAGCGGCAGCTCGCGATCGCCGCCGGGCTCGACCAGGACGACGCGGTTGGTGTCGACCGCGAAGCCGGCGTCCGGCGCGGTGACGTCGTTGGCGACCATGAGATCGACCTGCTTCGCCGCGAGCTTGGCGCGGGCGTACCCGACGACGTCATGCGTCTCGGCCGCGAAGCCGACGAGCAACGGCCCGCTCCCGCGCCGAGCCCGCTCCGCGCCGAGCCCGCCGAGCAGATCCGGGTTGGCGTCGAGCGAGATCACCGGCGCGAGGCCGATCTCGGTGCGCTTGAGCTTCTTCTCGCTCGGCGTGCCGGGCCGGAAGTCGGCGATGGCCGCGGCCATGATCACGCCATCCGCGCCCCACGCGTGCGTCGCGAGCGCCGCCTCCATCGCGCGCGCATCCTCGACGTGCACGACGTCGAGGCCGACCGGATCGGGCAACGCCGTCGGACCGGCGACGAGCGTCACCGCGGCGCCGCGGCGCGCGGCCGCCGCCGCGAGCGCGTAGCCCATCTTCCCCGACGACCGATTGCCGAGGAAGCGCACGGGATCGAGCGGCTCGAACGTCGGCCCCGCCGTGATCACGAGCCGCTTGCCAGCGAGATCCTGCGGCGCCAGCACCCGACACGCCGCCTCCGCGATGTCGGCGGGCTCGGCGAGCCGCCCGGGGCCAGTCCAGCGACACGCGAGGAAGCCGTCGCCCGGGCCGACCACGAACGTGCCCGCGACGTCGACCAGCCGGCGCAGGTTCGCCTGCGTGATCGGGTGCTGCCACATGTTGACGTTCATCGACGGCGCGAGCAGCACCGGCGAGCGGGTCGCGAGGCACACCGCGGTGAGCGCGTCGTCGGCGATGCCGGCGGCGAGCCGCGCGATCACGTTGGCGGTCGCCGGCGCGATCACGACGAGATCCGCCCGGTCGGCGACCTGGATGTGGCCGATCTCGGACTCCTGCGTGAGCGAGAACAGGTCGTGGAAGACCATGCGCCCGGTGAGCGCCTGGAACGTCAGCGGCCCGACGAACTTCGTCGCCCGCTTCGTCATGATCACCTGCACGCGAGCGCCGGCCTTGGTGAACAGGCGCACCAGCTCGCACGCCTTGTACGCGGCGATGCCGCCGCCGACGCCGACGACGATCTCGGCGTCCGCGAGCGGCGCCGCGGGGTCGAACATCCGGCGCTCGCGCGGGCCGCCCGTGCTCGCGGCGCTCACGACGCCGGCTCCTCGATCTGCGCCTGGCACGTCGCCCACAGCCGCTCGCTGGCCGCGACGTCGGCCTGCCACCGGCACGCGAGCTCGCGGCGGTCCTTGTAGAAGCCGCCGCTCTTGCCCGCGACCTCGGGGCTCGCGCACAGCCACACCAGCACGTCGGCGCCGTGCGACGGGGTCCGCTGCGTCGCGAACGCCACCCGCGCGAGCGCGCCGTAGAGCCCCGGGTGCCGCGCCGGGATGTTGGTGTTGACGCCGCCGGGGTGCGCGACGTTGATCGTCGCCCCGCTGCCGGCGAGGCGGCGCGCCCAGGCCCACGCGAGCATGCGGTTCGCCTGCTTGGTCTGGCGATACGCGCGCACGCCGTTCCAGCGCCGGCGGGCCCAGTCGAGGTCGGTCTCGTCGAGGTCGCCGGCTTGCGTCGAGCCGACGTAGACGATGCGCCCGCCCGCCGCCGCGACGTTCGGGTGGAGCCGCGTGGTCAGGAGCTCGTAGGCCAGCGTGTTCGTCGCCCACGACTCCTCGAAGCCGTCGGGGGTGATCGTGCGCGCCGCGGGGTAGCAGCCGGCGTTGCTGAGGAGGATGTCGAGGCGCGGGTGTCGCGCCGCGAGCTCGTCGGCGAGCCCGCGCACGGCGCCGGTGCGCGCCAGATCGGCCGCCGCGTACGCGAGCTGGTCGCGCGTCGCGCCGCGCCCCACGAGCTCCTCCAGCGCCGCCTTGGCCTTGTCGCGCGTGCGACCGACGAGCGTGACCCGCGCGCCCATGCGCGCCAGCTCCCAGGCCGCCTCCTTGCCGATGCCGCTCGTCGCGCCGGTGACCACCGCGGTCTTGCCGCGGAGATCCACGCGCAGCGGCGGCGGCGCGCGCCGCACCAGGTTCATCACGGTCTGACGGAGGGGCGTCGTCGTCACAGGAGCGGTCCGAAGGTGCGGGCGAGCTCGCGGGTCTCGACCAGGTTGTCCTCGATCGAGCAGTACGTCCATCCCCCGTAGCGCCCCACGGAGTAGACACCCGCCGCCTCGAGCAGCCGGCGCACCCGCGCGTGCTCGGCCATCGACGCCTGCGTGACGTGCACGTACGCCGGATCGAGCACGACCGAGTGCTCGGCGACGAGCGTGTGGCCGTCGATGATGCCCTCGCGCTCGAGATCGGCGAGCACCCGCTCGCGCAGGCGTGGCACGTCGAGCGCGGCGTCCTTGTCGGCGCCGATCTCGACGTAGAGGCTCATGCGATCACCGCCGAGGATGTTGTCGTACCAGCCGACCCGGTAGAAGACGACCTCGGGGTCCGGGAAGTACATCCAGTGCAGCCCCTCCCTGCCCTTGCGATCGAAGCCGAGGTTGAAGACCAGCACCTTGTTCCAGGTGAACGCGGCCGCGTCGTGATCGACGCCGCAGGCGGCGAGCAGCCGCGGGAGCGGCGCCGACGACACCAGGCGCTTGAAGCCGAGCTCGCGCTTCGTCGTGAGCGCCAGCTGCCGGCGCAGATCGATCGACACCAGGCGCTCGCCGAGCGCCAGCTGCGACGACGGCACCTCGCGCAGCAGCGCGCGCACGTACTCGATGGCGCCATGCGCGGGGTAGGTGAAGGTCGCGTTGTAGCCGCCGCTGTCCGGGTGCTTGAAGTTGCGGATGATGTCGGCGACGTCCGCCCTGGGGAAGAAGCGGCCCATCGCGTCCTGATCGAGCCGATCGAGGTCGGTCGCGTAGAGCTTCTCGTTGTAGGGCACGAGGAACATCTCGGCGATGCCGCGGCCGAAGCGCCGGTAGAGCATCTCCTTGAACGAGCCCGGCGACGCGTCGGGGCTGTCCTCGTGGCGGAAGTAGAGATCGTGGAGGCACGACAGGAAGTCGTCGTGGGGGAGCTGATGGATGTTCTTCTGGAACGGGAAGTCGATGTCGCGGCCAGCCACGCGGATCGCGGCGTGACGCGCGACGGTGCGGACCTCGCCGTCCATGCGCGCGCGCAGCCAGGCCTCGATGTCCTCGTGCTTGAAGTGGAAGAAGTGGCCCGAGTAGTCCCAGACGAAGCCGTCCTGCTCGACCGTCTTGCAGTAGCCGCCGGGCGCGTCGTCGGCCTCGAGCACGAGCACATCCGGGAGCGGACGACCGCGCGCGGCGGCCTCGGCGCGCAGCCAGGCGGTGAAGCCGAGGCCGCTCATGCCGGCGCCGACGACGAGGTACTCGACCGTCTGCATGTCCGCGACAGTATTGCATGACGCCGCGCGGCACGGTCACGACTGGACGCTCGTGTCTCGACCCGCGCATGATGGAGCCCGTGGGAGCGGTTCACGAGGAGGTCACGACCGACGTCGCGACGATGCCCCCTGGCGCGGCGCCCGCCGTGGACGGGGGCGCGACCGTCGGCATGCCCGATCCGGAGACCCTCGCCTTGCTCATGCAGTCGGACCCGGCGCGCGCCGATCAGATGATCGCCCAGATCCAGCAGCACCCGCAGGGCGGCAACGCCGTCGCCGCCGAGCTGGTCGACGCCGCGGCGAAGCGCAACCAGCCGCAGCCGACCCTGCGCGTCGGCTCGCGCGGCGAAGCGGTCGTGCGGCTCCAGCAGGCGCTGGTCACGCACGGCGCCGCGATCAGCGCGGACGGCGCGTTCGGCCCGATGACGGCCGCGGCGGTGAAGGACTTCCAGCGACAGCAGGGGCTCGCCGCCGACGGCATCGTCGGACCGATGACGTGGGGCGCGCTCGATCGTTCGCCCGCGGCGCCACCGCCGGCGACCGAGGAGAAGCAGGCGAAGGACGATGAGCCGCCGACGACCACGCCGGCCGAGCACAAGCTCGTCGCGCCGCCCGAGCCGGAGTCGGAGAAGCCGGGCGACGGCGCGACCGAGAAGGTCGAGGCCGGCGCCTTCGGCAGCATGTACGGCAGCGCGAAGTCGCACTTCGGCCTCGCGTACGACGACTACAAGGCGCAGCTCGGGCCGGTGAAGTCGGCGAGCGAGCAGGTCACGCCGGGCAAGGGCAAGCCGCGCAAGTTCACCTCGCCGCTCACCATGGCGGAGCTGTGCGAGATCTTCCCCGATCTCGCCATCGACATGCAGCAGGACGCGGCGGTCATCCCGTGCGTCGAGCAGTTCGTCACCGAGATGAACACGGCGTTCCGCATCATGAAGCTCGACACGATCGAGGCGCAGGCGGCGATGCTGGGCAACGCCTACGTCGAGTCGGATCAGTTCCGCCGGCTGACCGAGACCCAGAAGGCGAGCCAGCGGTACGAGACCGACCCCACGCAGGTCGACATGGACGAGGGCTGGCTGAACCGCGCGGCGGCGGGGCAGATCGCCGGCGTCGGCGGCTACCACCAGGGCGGCGCCATCAACCCCAACGGCGACTGGCACGACAGCTTCGTCGGGCGCGGCGCCGTCCAGGTGACGTTCCGCTACTACTACGTGCAGGCGATCGCGGTGATGGAGAAGCGCGCCGAGGAGCTCGAGGCCGCCGGCGATCCGGTGTCGCTCGAGGACGCGGCGCGCATCCGCCGCTCGTGCAACGCGGTGAAGGCCGACCCCGAGCAGGCGGCGAACCCCGAGCACACGTTCCTGTTCTCGTCGGCGTTCTGGCAGATGCCCGACGGCAACGGCCGCACCGGGGTGGCCAAGGCCAACGCCGGCAACATCTTCGGTCACATGGGCAGCTACCAGCCCGAGGCCAAGAAGAAGACCGCGGCCTACGACCGCGCCGTCGCCGTCATGACGCGGAAGCTCGAGGCCGAGGCGCTCGCCGATCAAGCTTCGGCGTCATGATCGCGGGCAGGTCGACCAGCGCCACCGGCGCGTAGTCGTGATCGTCGACGCCGACGTCGAGCATCGCGCCCGACCCGCGGTAGTTGCCGTGGCTGTGACCGTGCAGGTGCCACGAGCCGTGGTGGCGCCGGTCCCACTCGCCGAGCGGGAAGTGGCAGAGCGCGATCGGCTGGCGCCGGCCGTCGACCTCGGGGGAGATCGTGAGGAGCGGCGGCAGGATCTCGACCACGTGCCCGCTGGCGCTGGTGAACGGCGACGGCCCGACGGTCGGCGGCACCCAGCCGCGATCGTGGTGCCAGGGATAACCCAGCACCTTGATGCGGCCGCGCAGGCGCCCGAGCACGCGGCTCGCCGTGGCCCGGTTCGACAGCGTGAAGTCGCCGAGGTGGTAGACGACGTCGTCGTCGCCGACGCGCGCGTTCCAGCGCGCGATCATCGCGTCGTCCATGGCCGGCACCGACGGAAACGGGCGGTTGCAGTAGCGGATGATGTTGGCGTGGCCGAAGTGCGTATCGGAGGTGAAGTAGATGTTCGGTTCGTTGCGCATGACACGCCGCCACCATGCGCCCGATGGCGCCGCGGGTGAAGGACACGATCCGGGACACGCCCGGCGGCGCCGTCACGGCTTGGTGCAGCGCGTACCGGTCGAGGTCAGCACGAGCGGGCCGAGCTCGCAGTCCCCGAGGAGGTCGTAATAGACCTTGCCCGGGATGCAGCCCTGCTTCTCGCGCTGCTGCTCGAGCTTGATCGCGCCTCCCGCCGGCAGCGCGCCCAGGCACGCGAGGTCGGCCCGGTGCCGGGACTGGGCGCCGGTGACGCCGGCCTTGACGACGATCCTCTCGGTCGGGCAGTCCTCGGGGACGAGGACGAGCTCGAGCGGCGCGCTGGTGACGGACGACACCGTGAACGTGCGCAGCACGCGGCGGTCGCCCTTGACGTCCTGGTACGAGCACGCGACCGCGACGAGCAGGACGGACACGACGTGGAGCCAGCGCGAGGACATCCCGAGGATCGTACTCAATCGCGCCGGTTCGCGATACCGCGCGTCGCGGCGGCGAGGAGCTCCTCGTCCTCGATCGAGCGCGCGAGGCGAGCCGCGCGCTCGCGGACGGCCTTCGCGTCGTCGGCGTCGGGCGTCATGCGCGCGATCAGGTTGAGCGCGAGCACGCGGAAGCGGACGAAGCCGCCGTCGCCGGCGTGGCTGGCGGCGCGGCGCGCGAGCGCGAGGCCGGCGGCGGTGTCGCCTTGCTTCCAGGCGCAGTACGCGAGCCCGTTCTCCTTGCGGAAGGCGACGAAGGGCAGCTCGAGCCCGTCCGTGATCGCCTCGAACAGACGGCGGGCGCCCGCGACGTCCGCGGCGGCGCCCCGCGGCGGCGACGTCAGGTGGTACGCGCGCTGACCGAGGAGGCGCGCGCGCAGGCACGCGCGATCGTCGGCGTCGACATCGGGCAGCTCGATCGCCCGCTCGGCGACGTCGAGGTGATCCTCGGCGCGGGCGCGCTCGCCGTCGTTGGTCGCGACGTACGCGTCGAGGAGCGCGATCTCGGCCAGCGCCGCCGGGCCGGCCCTGGGCGCCGCCTCGCGCGCGCGCTCGAGCCGGAGGCGCGCGACCGCGTCCTCGCGCCGCCGCAGGTGCACCGACGCGAGCCCCACGTGGGTCCACGCCGCGAGCCGCGACTCGGCGAACGGCGGGCGATCCCAGAGGCGCAGCTGCTCGAGCCGCAGGGTGAGCGGCAGATCGGCGAAGCGGCGGTGGTACTGCGACAGCCACCGCGCCCACCGCTCGATGTCCTCGGGCACGCCGAGGTGCCGCAGGAGCCACCGCCCGTACTGCCCGCCGGGCTGGTTGCCGCGCCGCGCCAGGCGCCGCAGCCCCTTCTCGATCGAGAGCAGATCCTCGGGCAGCTCGGCGCGCTCGCCGACCGTGCGCGCCAGCTCCTCCGCGAGCGCCGTCCAGCCGCCGGCTCGCTCGGCGAGGCGCTCGACGTACACCCGCCAGGTGAGGCCGACCGGCGCGGTGTCGGGCTCGGTGGCCTCGCCGCCCTTGGCGCGGGTGCGTTCGCTCACGTCTCCGAGCGTAGCGCGCCGTCGATCGCGCTTGCGCGCATCGGCCGGTGTATTACCAATGAAGAGATGCGCGAGCCGTGGCTGGCCCGATGGCAAGACGTCGTGTGCCTGACCATGTCGGGCGCGTTCGTCCTGCTCGTGCTCGTGCTCGGCGACGACCTCGTCGGCGGCCTGGTGTCCGCGCCCTACGTGGCCGCCGTCGTCTTCATCGGGACCTGGCTGGTCATCGACTTCGTGATCGCGTTCCTCGTCACCCGCGCCGAGCGCCAGGCCGCCGCGGCGGCGGAGCCTCCGCGCGAGCCACCGCCATCGCCGCCGCGACCGCCGCGTCCGACCCGCGCGCCGTTGCCGCGCGCCGTCGCGCGCCCGCGCGTCAGGTGATCGTGCCCGCGCGCTCGATCTCGAGGCGCAGGATGCGGCGCGCGATCGCGAGCGCGCAGGCGTAGGTCGATTCCATGCCGAAGAACGACATGCTCTTCGAGAGCAGGCTCTGGCGCCGCGAGTACGGGGTATCCGACGCGTAGTGGACGAGGCCGAGATCGAAGGCGACGCCGTCGGCCAGGTTCACGATCTCGCCCTTGGGATGGCGCTGCGGCGCGGCGGTCTCGTGGATCGCCGACAGGTACGGCCCGGCCTCCATCTCCATCACCGTGTAGCCCTCGCGGTAGAACACGTCCATGTAGCTCCGGTTCTGCAGGAACGCGGAGCGCACGGTCAGCGCCTTCTGGTTGTCGAGCACGGTGCCGTACTTCATGAGCGGCTGCACGTCGCGGGCATGGAGCGCGTTGCGCAGGAGGTACGTGTTGCCCGAGTGCTCGTCGTGGACGGCCTTCGAGATCATGACGTCGCCGACGCGGGCGTTGAGCGTCGCCGCCTTGCCCATGATGTACATGCCGCGGATCTCGTCGAGGCCGGAGGTCACCGCCGCGAGGTGGTGGTACGCGGCCATGCCCAGCGGGTAGTCGATGTTGACGATCACCGCGTTCGAGCGCGCGAGCTGCTCCAGGCCGGGCACGCGCAGGCGCGGATCCATGTGCCGCGGATCGAGGCGCGCCAGCTCGAAGACCTGGGCCGCGACGTCGATGCGCGCCGGGCTCTCGATCGTCGTGATGCCGACGCGCGCGTCGTGGGCCTGGACCTCGGCCACGCGCTGTCCACCCGGCGCTGCCGTCATGTAGAGCCGCAGGCCGTAGTAGAGGAGGTTGGGGACGACGAGCTCGTCGTTCCTGGCGAGCGCGTCGTCGATGCGCTGGCCGAGCCCCTCGGGGTTGGTGGTGCGCAGGAACCCCGCGATCGCTTCCTGGTGCGCGAAGGCGTAGCCGCCGAGCAGGTTGGCGAGCGAGTGGGTGTTCGACGAGACGAAGTAGACCGGACGCCGCATCAGCTCCGGGCGCGCCTCCTGGATCGCGTCCCACCACGTCTTCGCCGACCGCTGGTACTCGCGGAACGAGCCGTCGAGGAGCCGGATCGTCAGATCGAGCTCCCCCGCCGCGATCGCGGCGAGCCCCTCGGCCCAGCTGCCGCCGAGCGCCGCCCGCAGGACGCGCACGCCGTCGGCGTCGGTGCCGAGCGCGCCCGAGAGCGTCACGTCGTCGAGCCCGGGCAAGCTCGCGGGATCGAGGCCGCTGCCGGCGAGGCGCAGGTGCAGCTTGTTCCACTCGATCTGGTAGGCGGTGACGATGGGCACGAGATCGTCGATGTCCGACGCCGACGCGACGAAGACGGCGAGCGTCGAGCCGCCGTCCCAGCGCAGCGGCCGGCGGCGGCCGCGCGTCCGCACCGAGGCCCAGGTCTCGACGGGGAAGCCGGCGCGGGTGAGCTGGGCGATCGACTGGCCGAGCACCATGCGGCGGACGTGGTGGAAGCACGCGGGCAGGCGCGCGGCGCTGTAGGCGAACGCGGCGAGATCGGGCTCGGGCGCGAGGGCGCCGGCGTGGAGGCTCGAGGCCGAGTAGAGGTGCGCCTCCTCGAAGCCGCGCACGCGCACGTCGCCGCTCGAGCGGAGGAGGCTGTAGTAGGTGCGGATGTAGAGATCGATCTCGTTGGAGGTCGTCCTCGGCGGCTGGCGATCCACGGCTCACCTTACCAGGACGCGCGCGAGCACGTCGGCGACGACGCCGCGGAACCAGCGATGCGCGGGATCGAGGTGCAGGCGCTCGGGCCAGACGGCGACCGTCCGCACCGCGGGCAGCGCGAGCGGCGGCGCGCGCACGACGAGCCCGAGGTCGGCGGCGGCGGCGGCGAGGAGCTGGCGCGGCGCGGCGAGCACGAGATCGGTGCGCGCCACGACCTGCGCGGCGGCGAGGAAGCCAGGCGCGACCAGCCCGACCCGGCGCGCATGACCGGCGCCGGCGATGACACGCTCCACCATGCTCGGCGACGACGAGCCGGTGCGCACCACGACGTGCGGATGCGCGAGCCAGCCGGCGAGCGACACCTTCCGCTTGTGCGCGACCGCGAGCGGGTGGCGCGCGCGCAGGAAGATCGCCCAGTCGACCTGGCCGAGCGCGCGCTGGACGTAGCCCGGCGCGTCCGCCACCGCGGGCGCGGCCGCCAGCGCCAGATCATCGCCGCCCGCCGCCAGCGCCTCGATCGCCCCGACGCCCGGCTGCCGGACGTCGAGCCGGACGTGGGGGGCGGCGGCGACGAGCGCGGCCAGCACCTCGGGCAGCGCCGTGAGCGTGAGATCCGGACACACGAGCCGGAACGTGCGCCGCGACCGCGCCGGCTCGAAGCTCGCCTCCACGCGCAACAGCTCCGCCGCATCTCGCAGCACGCGTCCGAGCGGCGCCACCAGCGCCTCCGCCCGCGGCGTCGGCTCGAGCCCCCGCCCCGCCCGCACCAGCAACGGATCCCCGAACACCGCCCGCAAC
>DDTA01000074.1:4977-17649 GCA_002344285.1 Myxococcales bacterium UBA2376 | reverse complement strand
GGCGAATAGGCACGACCGCACATGCCATAATTGCCAGCACCAAAGGAGCCGCCGATGACCACGGTGAACTTCGGCACCCTGGCGCAGGCGACGGCGGTCACCATCTTGGCACCATCGCGCGCGATGCCGCCGTTCTCGTACTTGCGGCCGACCATGAAACCGGTGATGTTCTGCAGGAAGAGCAGCGGGATGCTCTGCTGGTTGCACAGCTGGATGAACTGCGCGCCCTTCTGCGACGACTCGGAGAAGAGGATGCCGTTGTTGGCGAGGATGCCGACCGGGAAGCCATGGACGTGGGCCCACCCGCACACCAGCGTCGAGCCGTAGAGCGGCTTGAACTCGCTGAAGCGCGAGCCGTCGACGATGCGGGCGATCACCTCGCGCGCGTCGTAGGGCACCTTGGGATCGGTCGGCACCAGCCCGAGCAGCTCGTCGGCGTCGTAGCGCGGCGGCTCGACCGGGCGCGGCGCGGGCACGGCCGCCTTCTTCCAGTTCAGGTGCGCGACGATCTCGCGGCCGAGGCGGATCGCGTCGTGCTCGTCAGCGGCGAGGTAGTCGCTCACGCCCGAGACCCGGCTGTGCATCTCGGCGCCGCCGAGCTCCTCGTGGTCGGTCTCCTCGCCGGTCGCCATCTTCACCAGCGGCGGCCCGGCCAGGTACACCTGCGCCTGCTGCTTCACCATGACGACGTAGTCGCTCATCCCCGGGATATAGGCGCCGCCCGCCGTCGAGCTGCCGAAGACCAGACAGATCGTCGGCACGCGATCCTCGCTGCGCCGCGTGAGATCGCGAAAGCCGCGGCCGCCGGGCACGAAGATCTTCGACTGGTTGGGCAGGTCGGCGCCCGCCGACTCGATCATCGAGATCGAGGGCAGCCGGTTCTGCTGGGCGATGTCGGAGAGCCGCCCCGACTTCCACACGCTCATCTCGCTCATCGCGCCGCCCTTCACCGTCGCCTCCGACGCCGTGATCAGGCACTCGACGCCGGAGACCAGCCCGACCCCGCCGACCACGCTCGCGCCCGGCGTGTGGCCGGGCACGTCCTTGCCGGCGAGCGGGCACAGCTCCAGGAAGTACGAGTCGCGATCGAGCAGGAGCTCGACGCGCTCGCGCGGCAGGAGCTTGCCGGCCGCCTTGTGCCGGCTCGTGTACTTCTCGCCGCCGCCGACCGTCGCCTCGCGCAGCGCCGCCGAGAGCTTCTCGACCGCGGCGGCGTTGCCGGCGTGGTTCGCCGCGTACTCCGCGGAGCGGCGATCGATCTTCGTTGGAAGGACCGGGTAGAGCTGCTCGTGCATACGCCCGCGCACTCTATCCCGGAACCTCCCCCCGCCTGGGCGGCGCGTAAGCCGATGTTGGTCGGCTGCTCCGCCAGGCCGAACGCGCGAGCGCGATCCACGCGGCGAGATTCACGACGGCCGCGGATACGAGTGTCGCGACGCGGAGGGAGCTCATCTCCAGGCTGCGTGTGCCGAATCCGAGGACCCAGGGGGTCGTGAGCGCGCCGATCACGAGCGCGAGCACGACGACGACGGTCTGGCCGCGGCTCGGTCGCTGGCCGGCCTGACGCGCGATCGCGTTGAGCGCCGAGGCCATGGAGAGGATCGCGACGACGGCGACCACGGCGCCGACCATGCCCGGCATCCACGGCGGGTCGAACACGGCGAAGAGCGGCGGGCCGAACCTGTCGTCGGGATCCGGCCGCTGACTGCCGATCGTCTGCGCGGCGATCACCGCGACGCACCAGAGGACCGCGATCGCCGCGACCGCGGCCGCGCGCGCGGCCACCGGCACCACGTCGGTGACCGCCAGGTCCACGAGCGCGGCGGCGACGCCGACGCACGCGAGGCCGACGACGATCGGGATGACGAGCTCGAGCGGCCTGGCGCCGTCCGCTGGCTTGCCCTGCACCAGCGCGAGCGCGATGCCGGCGGCGACGGCGACGGCGGCCATCACGAGGAGCGCGACGGTGAGGCGACGGAGCGCCGGGGCGGGCGGACGCGGCGCCACCGTATCGACCGGCACCGGCGGCTGACGATGGACGAGCAGCGCGACGCCGATGCCCCACGCGACGCTGGCCGAGGCGAGCACGCCGGGGACGATCCACATGCGCGTGTCGGGGAGCTGCACGTAGCTGCCGGCCTCCACGCTCCACTGCCACGTCCCGTGCTCCACCCACGCGTAGGCCCACGACGTGAGCGGCGGCGGCGAGCTCATGACCAGGCCCGCGCCGAGCGCGCCCGGCGCGACGAGCCGCACGCCGCGATCCGCCCAGCCGGCGGCGCACAGGCCGATCACCGCCAGGAGCGGTGGCGCGGCGATCACCCAGTCGGTGACGTGCAGGACGTCGCCGCGCCAGCCGGCGCCCGCTTCGTGCCAAGGCCAGATCCACGTGGCGACCAGCTCGACGCACAGGACGACCGACGAGGTCACGAACGCCGCCGCCGTGAGCGCGGCTCCCGCCGAGCGCCGGGCCCGGACCAGCGCGAGCGCGGCCGCGGCCGCGACGATCATCGCGCCGATCGTGATCGCGCGACCGCCCATCGCGATGAGGGGCCAGCGCCACTGGTACGACGGGCCGTAGGAGCTCCACGTCCCGGCGCGGATCAGGTTGAGCGCGACCGTGGTCCCCGCATGCGCGACCGCCGCGACGAGCGCCGCGACCGGCAGGGCCGGCGGCGGCGGGCGCAGCGCCGGGATGCTCACCGCGCGCTCACTTGACGGTCGCCACCGCCGGCGGTAACGCGGCGACCTCGCGCATCGCGCCCCCGACCCGGTGGCACACACGCGCCACCGCGAGCTGCGCGACGATGTTGGCGAACCCGACGAAGATGGAGACGATGACGAAGACCGCGGGGCTCTGCACGCCGCTCTCGATCCAGCGCAGGAGCGCGACCGCCGCCGCGGTGAAGATCGTCACCGACGCCGCCGCGGCGCGGATGCTCCGCTCGTCGAGACGCGCGTCGGGGACCGTGCGGCGCAGCACCATCGCCGCCGAGAGCACACACCAGAGCCCGGCGAGCGCGAGCACCGGGCTCACGTACGGGAGCGCGGCCGCCATCTGCTTCACGCGATCGAGATCGTAGTGGCCGCTCGCCGCCCCGCGACGGAGGGCGAGGTAGAGCGAGACCGCCTTGACGGCGTCGATGACCATCGCGCTCATGGTCAAGGCCGCGCCGGCGTAGAGCCGCTTGCGGGGCGCCCCCGTGCTCGAGAGCCCGCCGGCCTGCAACATGCCGGTGACGATCGCGATGCTCGCGACGAGCAGGCACGCCGGGAAGATCACGCCGGCGACGCGCTGCAGCGACGGTGACTGCGCGCCCACCGTCATGATGAGCGTGAAGATCGAGACCAGGATGACGATCACGCGCGCGACGAGACCCGACCCGACGCGCTCGAGCCCTTGCCCCGCACGCACCATGTCGACCGGCACCGGCGGCAACGCGCCGCCGATCACGGCGACGGTCGCCATGAGCGCGCCGTAGAAGCCGAGCCGGATCCAGATGTCGATCGTGGCCTGGATCCACCACTGCCCCGCCTCGGGCTGCTCGAACGAGATCAGCTGGTCGAGCCCGTGCGTCGGGTGCTGGAGCGCGGTCAGGATCAGGAACGGCGCCGCCAGCCCCAGCACCAGCCGGTGCCGTCGGCCGGCGACGATCAGCGACGTGGACGCGACCAGCGCGGCGAGCAGCGCCAGCCGGCTGCGCCACCGGAGGAACGTCTCGAGCGTCTCGACGCGAGCCTCGGACGATCCACCCCGCGGCCACCACCAGAAGGTCACGTACGCGGACGCGAGCGCGAGCGCGACGAAGACGACCATCGCGCCGAGCCCGACACGCAGGACGCGCCCATCGAGCCCCGGGCCCGCGCGGCGCACGAGCTCGGCGAACCCGACCAGCAGGAGCACCGGCACGGCGAAGCCCGCGGCGGTCGAGACGAGCGAGCGGCCGGTGACGAAGAAGCCGAACGACCAGCTGCCCTCCCCGGGCAACGCCTGGCGGGACATGAGGTAGGAGACGAACACCGTGAGCGCGATGCCGACGACGAGGCTGACGCCGGCCGCGATCACGAACGCGGGCGGCGGCGCCCCTGGCGCCGGAGGTGGTCGTTCGGGCGCACCCCGCTCGCTCACTAGTAGCCCTCGGTCTTGGAGATGATCTCGTTCATGATCTCGCGCGTGCCGCCGCCGATGGGATAGAGGCGCGCGTCGCGGTAGAGGCGCTCGACGGTGACCTCGCGCATGTAGCCCATGCCGCCGTGGATCTGCACGGCCTCGTCGACGACCGCCGAGCACATGTCGGTCGCCGCGTTCTTCGCCATCGCGCACAGCCCGGCGGCCGGCTCGCCGCGCACCACGCGCACGGCGGCCTCGCCGGTGAGCGCGCGCGCCGCCGCCAGCCGCGTCGCCATGTCGGCGAGCTTGTGGCGGATGACCTGGAACCCCGTGATCGGCTTGCCGAACGCCACGCGCTCCTTGGCGTAGCGCCTGGCCTCGCGGTACGCCAGCTCGGCGATCGCGACGCACTGCCCGGCGAGCATCAGGCGCTCGCCGGCGAAGTTGCTCATGATCATCGGGAAGGCGCCGTTCTCGGGGCCGATGCGGTTGGCGACCGGCACGCGACAGCCGTCGAACGCGAGCTCGGCGGTGTCCGACGCCCACCAGCCGGTCTTCTTCAGCTTCTTCGAGACGTGGAAGCCCGGCGTGCCCTTCTCGATGACGAGGAACGAGACGCCGCCGTGGCCCGGGCCGCCGGTGCGCACCGCGGTGAGCACCCAGTCGGCGCGCACGCCCGACGTGATGAACGTCTTGGCGCCGGTGACGACGTAGTGATCGCCGTCGCGCACGGCGCGGGTCGTGAGCCCGGCGACGTCGCTGCCGCCGCCCGGCTCGGTGATGCCGAGCGCGCAGATCGCCTCGCCGCGCAGGACCGGGGCGACGAAGCGGCGCTTCTGCTCGTCGCTGCCGAAGCGGATGATCGGCGGCGCCGCGATGCCGTGGCTGCCGAGCCCGACGACGGCGCCGACCGACGTGCCGGCGACGACCAGCTCCTCGGACACGGCGAGCACGTGGCCGAGGTCGCCGCCGCCGCCGCCGACCTCCTCGGGATAGCCGACGCCGACGAGGCCGGCGGCCGCGATCGTGCGGTAGAGCTCGATCGGGAACTCCTCGTCCTCGTCCCAGCTCGCCGCGTACGGCGCGATGTGCTCGGTGGCGAAGCGGCGGGCCTGGGCGCGGAGCGCGGCGTGCTCTTCGGTCTCGAACAGGTAACTCATGGCAACGTCGTCCTCCGCTCGGGGGTCATGGTACCAACGAGGCGATGACCCAGGGGACCGCGTCGCCCGAGGTGCTGCGCCGCTCACACCACCTGTCCACGTTCGCCCACCAGGGCGCCGTGTACCTCTACCACGACCTTTACGGCTACTTACTTCAGATGAGCCCGGACCTCCTGGCGTTCCTCGACCAGTTCGAGTCGCCGCAGAAGGCGTCCGAGGTGTGCACGCGCTACGCCGACGCCTTCGACGGCCAGGCCCCGCAGCAGTTCGTCGACATCTTCTACCAGCACGCGTGCCTGATGGAGCCCGACGACGACGAGCTCGCCGGCATCTGGCCGATGATCGCGTTCAAGGGCCGGTGGAACGTGTGGCGTCGCCACGGCGACCGCGTGACGATCTGGACGGCGTGGGGCGATCGCCCGGTGAAGACGATCGAGCTCGACGCCGCCGAGACGAAGATGTGGGACGCGTTCGACGGCGAGAACCGGCTCAACGAGCTGCGCGCCAAGCACGACGCGAAGAAGCTGTCGGCGCTGGTGCAGCGCCTCGCCCACTCCGACGTGCAGGCGATCAAGCTGTCGGCCTTCCCGCAGTCGATGTACGCCAAGCGCCCGGCGATGGCGCCGCGCTACCTGACGTCGACGATGCCGTATCGCGCGTGGAAGCCGGGCGATCCGCTCGAGACCCCGACCACGGACGTCGGGACCGAGGACTACTACAAGGACGTCGCCGACGCCGACGCGCAGTTCGATCACCAGGAGACGACGCTCTCGCACCTCTTCCGCGAGCCGCACCCGGCGCTCGGCGGGAAGACGTACGGCGCGGCGCTCGTCGACGCGCTCGCGACCCAGGGCCGCCTGCCGGCCCAGCGCGTGCGCGTGCTCGAGATCGGCGCGGGCCTCGGCTACGTCGCGCGCGCCGTGTGCGAGGCGCTCCAGGCCAGGGGCCTCGAGGTGTCGTACACGATCCAGGAGATCGCGCCGGCCCTGGCGGCGGCGCAGCGCACGCGCACGGCCGGCCTGCCCGTCGAGGTGCGCGAGGGCGACGCGCTCGCCGCCGAGCTCCCCAGCGACGCGTTCGATCTGATCATCGCCAACGAGATGGTCGGCGATCTGCCGGCGGAGCAGCACTCGCGCACGGACGTCGGCATGGAGGTCGACGGCAGCGGCGAGGTCGACGAGGCCAAGCTGGCCGCGCTCGGTCGCGCCGGCGAGCTGGTGAAGGACCTCGGCATCCCGCTCTTCGACGCGCCCGAGCCGTTCTACCTGATGACCGGCGCGCTCGAGCTGGTCGTGCGCATCGCGCGCTGGCTCGCGCCCGACGGCACCGCGGTGGTGACCGAGTTCGGCGAGCGCTCGACGTGGCCCAAGCTCTCGACCCACCTCGATCACCCCGAGCTGTCGACCCACTTCGGCCACCTCCTCCAGGCGGCGACGGCCAAGGGTCTCACCGGCTCGATCGAGTTCGTGATGGACGTCCTCGAGATGGACCGCACGCTCGAGGGCCTGGCCACGACGCGCAGCCACTTCCGCGCGCTGCGCGCGATGTGCGCCGACGCCGGCGTCGACCTGCCCAAGCTCGGCTACACCCGCGAGCTCCTCGCCGCTCGCCTCGGCGACAAGCTCGCCATGGACCAGATCGGCGAGCTGCGCTGGGACAAGATCGAGGACCGCCTCATGGGCCTCGTCCCCCACGAGTTCAAGGCCCTCCTCGTGCGCAAGCCCGGCGGCAACTGACCGCGCCAGCCGGAGCGCAGCGCGTTCACTCGCCGGTGCGCAGGAAGCGCTGGGCGGTGACCGCCGTGAGCTTGAAGCTGGGGGCGACGCGGCCGGCGCGCAGGGGTTCGCCGCTCGCCTCGTCGATCACGGTCAGGACGGCGTGCGGATCATCGTCGTCCTCGGCGATGTCGAGCTCGACGCGCAGGCGCTGGCCCTGATCGGTCGAGAACGACAGGGAGCGGTGCAGGCGCTCGCGGGCGGCCGCCTCGTGACGGCGCATCACCTCGGAGGCGCCCTTGACCAGCGTCGCGAAGGCGCCGGCGTCGAGCGGCTTGGGATTGACCTTGTCGCGCCCCATCGTCCACGGGCCGACCAGCGACGGCTCGGTCGCGCCGACGCGCGTCATCTCGACCGCCCAGCCGTCACCATCGTCGTTCCTGACGACCTTGGCGATCCAGTCGCCCTTCTTCCACAGCCCGGGTTCCATGATCTCGTCGGCGGGTTCCATCCCCACTGTGTACAGGACCGCTCTGTCGACGCGCTCCGCCCGGCGCCTCTGAACGGCTACGCGACCCGGGTGACGATCTGACGATCAGAGGAAGTCGCCGTCGGGTGGCTTGGGCGTCTCCGCGGGACGCACCAGCTCGAGCAGGCGGCGGCCCAGCGTGACGCCGACCTCGATATCGGCGCGCTGCTCCTCGTTGAGCTCCATCCACCGCTGGACGACGGCGTCGATGTTGTCGTTGAGGCCGAGGAGACGCTCGCCCTTCACGAACGACTGCTGGATGACCTCGATCGCGATCTCGGGCACGACGCCGGCGAACTTGAGCGCCCGCTCGAGATCGGTGGTGATCTTCGCCTGCAGGTCGGTGTCGTGCTTGATGAGCACGCCACGCTTCGAGACGAAGGCCAGCGAGTCGAGGTACTTGTCGAAGCCCTCGCAGTCGTTGCGGTTGCGCGCCGCCGTCCCGTTCTCGAGGGTCTCGCGGAAGCGATCGAACTCCTTCCGGCTGTCGGAGCGGAGGTAGAAGAAGACGTCGCGCTCGATGAACTGGACCATGGCCTCGACCACGCGGCGGTAGCTGATCTCCGCGACGTGCGGCGGCGTCGAGCGATCCTGGATCGCACGGTTGAGCGCCTGCACCTCGCGGCGGAGCTCGGCGAGGGCGCGTCGCACCGCGAGCGCTTTGCCGAGCGTGTCGCGGTGGCCGGGGACCATGCGCTCGGGCTCGGCGTGACCGAGGAAGCACTCGTAGACGGTGGTCATGACCGCGAAGACGCCGTCCATCAGCGACGTCGTCGCGTCGTTCAGGTCGGCGACGGCCTGCTCCTTGCGGTCGTGCTTGAGCGCCACCGAGAAGCGACGGTCGAACTCGCGCAGCTCCGATCCCAGGCCGTACTGCAGCGTGTCCATCTCCGCCGCGAGCGCGCCCCACTTGTCCTCGTCCGACTTCAGGCGCTGCGCGATGATGCCGCTCGGACGGAGGGGGCCGGACGCCCGGGACGCCGGCGCCGACTCGCCGGGGTCGAGCTCCAGCTCGACCTCGCCGCCGCCGCCGCCGCCGTCGGCGGCCTCCGCCTTGGGCGCGACCATGGCGAGGTAGTCCATGAGCCGGCGGAAGTGGCTGAGCACGGCATCGGAGACGATCTGGAGCTGCTCCTCGCCGTCCTCGCGGAGATAGAGCGCCAGGTCCAGCTCGCCCAGCGCGCGCACCGCTTCCTCCCCGAACTGGAGCAACTTCTGGACCTTGCGCCGGATCCGGCGATCCGCGATCGCGCCGAGCAGCTCGGCGAGGGCGGTGTTCTCGGGGACCTCGGGCACGAAGTGCATAGGGTACCCCGCCCATCGCCCGAGGAGATAGGGGGCAGCGGGCCCGACAACCCGAGCGATACCTGACACGTCGGGTCAGGTCGACGTGACGACGGCCGAGTACCGCGGGTCGTCGCCGCACACCCACGCGATGGCCTGGTGACGCTCGGCCGCGATCGAGGCGGTGATGCGCACCACCGCCTCGTCGGCCTCGACGATCGGCGCGCCGCCGACGGCGAGATCGCGCTCGGCGACGGCGATGCCGAAGAGGTCGAAGGCGCCGAACCACGCCTCCTGCGAGAAGCGGACGAAGTCGACGGGGCCGGGCGAGACCTGGAGCTCGCGGACGCGCCAGTGGATGGCGAGCAGGCGGCGCTCGGCGCGCGCGAGCTCGTCGGCGGGTCGGAGCGAGGGCGACGGGGTGGGGACGTCGGGGGCGAGCGGCGTGAAGCCGAGGGCGGCAGCCAGCGGCTCGGAGTCGGCCTGCTCGTCGTGCGCCGGCAGCTCGGCGAGGCCCAGCGCCCAGGCGAGGACGGCGACGCCTTCGTTGCGCCACGTCGCGTCGACGACCTGCTGCCGGTGCAACGAGCCGAGCGGGGCCTCGACGAGGGCGCGCTCCTCGGGCTCGAGCTCGGTCCGGGTCCCGGACAGATCGAGCCAGGTGCGCAGGCGCCCGAAGGCGCGCTCGACGTCGGCGCGCGCGCCGGCCTCGAGGAAGCCGCGCTCGGCGACGGCGGCCAGCGCCCACGCGCGGCGGAGGACGCGCGCGGCGTCGGGCGGCGTGCGCGGCCGCGCCTCGGGTCCGCGCGTGGTCTCGAGCTGGAGCCCAGGCGGCGCCGCCAGCGGACGGCTGCGGTCGTCGAGGAACGCGCCGGCGAGGAAGATCATGCCGCTGCCCGCGCGGGCCAGCGCGCCGAGCCACTGCCACACGGCGTCGCCGTGGCGGAAGCCGGGCTCGATCACGAGCCCGAGCACCTGCCGCGTCTCGTCGACCTTCGACGCGAGCTCGGGCGTGAGCACGGCGCAACGCGCCTGCACGTAGCCGCGCAGCCCGTCGAGGTGCGAGGGGATCTCCGCCGCCGGCATCGCGCTCAGGCGCAGCTCGACGCCGCCCCCGCGCAGCCCGACGAGCCGCTCGCTGTCGGCGACGACCTCGGACACGATCCGGGCCGCGTCGCCGAGCACGGCGCGCGCGGTGCGCGCATCGATGGGTCGCGTCAGGTAGAGCGTCGCGTGCTGGTACACGGCGTCACTGTGGCACGGCTCGCGCGCGCGCGCGCAGCCGCCCGAGCATCTCCAGCCGTGGATCTCTCGCCGGCACCATCTTCGAGAGCCAGCCCTCGATGTAGGCGAAGTCCAGATCGGTGCGGACGTTCAGCAACCGACGCAGGTCGACTTCGTCCTTCTCGCGGCCGTAGTAGACCTTCAGCACGACGAAGTCCTCGGGCGAGAGGAACCAGCGCGGCACGCCGTCCGGATCCTCGACCGCTCGCCGCCGCGCACGAGCGTCCACGTGGAACGGGTGCAACGCCACGAAGACGTCGACCGGCGTTCGCCCGAGCATCCCCCGGAAGAAGCCCATGCGCGAGGCGTCGCGATGAGCGTCTCGGGGCACCATCACGCCGGCGCGTTCGAGCGCGTCGATCACCTCGCCGAGCCGCGAGAGGTCGACGTAGACGGAGATGTCGACGTCCTGCGTCGTCCTGGGCGCGCCCCACACCCCGAGCGCGAGCGCACCACCGATCGCGTATTCGATCCCGGCCTCGTCGAAACGATCGGCTACACGACCCGCGACGGCGAGCGCGCCTAGCGGCCCCACGACGCGATCGGTGTCGGGTGGATCAGCGCGACGTCGTGCGGCGACGGCTCGCGCCGCAGGGCGCGCTCGAGCTCGTCGGGATCGAGCAGCGAAAGGAAGTGGTCGGCCTCGGCGCAGAGCGCGAGCATCGTGGCGAAGCACTCCTCGGGCGTCGCGTCGCGCCAGATCGCGGCCTCGCGCTCGAGCTCGGCGTCCTCGGCGAAGTACGCGCGCTGCGCCTCGAGGATGGCGTTGGCTTCGGCGAGCGTCGTCACGACGGCTCCAGTGTACCACCCGTGGCGGCGGCGGCCGCGCGCTACTCGCTGCACGCCGCGAGCGCGGCCACCAGCGCGTCCTCGGCGCGCGGCGACTCGCGCGCCGCCATGTGGAGCGGCCGCAGCCACTCGATCACGTCGGCGGCGCCGCGGAGGGGACCGCGCGCGAGCCGCGCCAGATCGCGCGCGACCTGCGCCGCCACCTCGCCGATCGCCACCGCGAACGGCGCCGTCGCGATCGACGCGAGCCGCGCCAGCTCCTCGACGGTGCGCCCGGCGAGCCGACCGCTCGACGACACCCAGTCGGCGAGCGTCTCCCAGACCGACGCCTCGACCACGGCGGCGTCCTCGGGCGCGACCGGCAGGTACGCGACCCGCGGCGCGATGGCGCCGCGATCGGGCGGCGTGATCACCGCGGCCGACTCGTACCCCCACTCGATCGTCATCATGCGCACGAAGCGACGCCGCGCCGTCGCGTCGCCGATGACGTTGCTCGAGCCGTCGAGCTCGATCTGCCGCCAGCGACCGTCGGGCATGTACAAGGACAGCTCGGACCACTCGAGCGCCACCTGCGCGCGCGGGCTCGGCGACAAGGACATGTCCCGGTAGAGCGGGCTACTCGGCATGGAGAGGGCCCATGGTTCCAACGTAGCAGGTCGGCGTGTCTATGCGGGAGGAACGCGTGTGCCGTCCAGCACGAGGGAGATGAGGTGGCGGACCGCCGACGCCGGGTCGCCGATGTTCTCCCCGGCCATCGCCGCGATCATCACCTGCTCGGCGGCGCCCAGGACCGCGTGGGCGACCACCGGGGTGGGGAGGTCCCGCATCACCCGGTACCGCCTGGCCTCGTCGGTCAGCCAGCGGGCCCCCTCCTCCAGGCGGCGGGCCCAGGCCCGCACCGGGCGTCGCGCCCCTCGGTCCGGCCCGCGCCGCTCCTGCAGGTAGAGCCGCACGACGTCGAGGTGCTGGACCAGCACCATGCCCAGGTCCATCGCCAGCCGCTGGTACACGGCGGTGAGGTCGGCGCTCGGCTCGGCCAGGCCGTCGCGACAGCGGCGGAACGCGATCTCGGTCGCCTCGCCGACCGGGACGAACAGCGCGGTCGTCATCGCCTCGACGTCGTCGAAGTAGTAGTAGAACGCGCCCTTGGCCACGCCGGCGGCGGCGGTGATGTCCTCGACGCGTACGCCGTCGATGCCACGCTCGAGGAACAGGCGCGCCGCCGCGGCGCACAGCGCCTGCACCCGCTCGCGGCGGACCTCGTCGCGCCGCCCGCCCGGCTGCCCTGGGCGCTGCTTGGGCACGGCCCGGCGCGGCACCCGCGGGGTACCGATCGCCACCGCGCGCGGGGGCTTTGCCGCGCGTTTCGTGCTGGACGGGGCCATGGATCTATACTATGACTAGATAGTCAGAATTTCACGAGACCGGACGAAAGGCAGACGAAAGGCCGTACCCATGCTCGGAATCCCCCTCGGACTCTTGTGGGCCAACGCCGGCGAGTGGCTCACGCACAAGTACCTCTTGCACGGGATGGGCATGAAGAAGGGGGCGCCGTTCTCGTGGCACTTCCACGATCACCACCAGGCGGTGCGCAAGCACGGGGGCGCCGATCCAGGCTACCACCGCAGCCTGCGTGGCTGGCACCCGCAGACCAAGGAGGTCGTGGGCCTCGCCGCCGCCGCGGCGCTCCACCTGCCGCTCCTGCCGGTCGCGCCCTTCTTCACCGGCGCCGTCTGGTGGTCGATCTGGAACTACCACCGCGTCCACAAGAAGTCGCACGTCGATCCCGCGTGGGCCCGC
>DDTA01000074.1:242-4917 GCA_002344285.1 Myxococcales bacterium UBA2376 | reverse complement strand
CGCGCGAAGCCGCCGACCTCGCCCGCCGCCGTGACCGCCAGCCCGCCGCGGCCGTCGCGACCGCCGCCTGACCGGAGGCTACTTCTTCTTCGGGGCGGGCTTCTTCTTCGCCCTGCCCTTGCCCTTGCCCGGCGACTTGGCCTCGTCGGCCTTCACCTCGTCGGCGACGCGCTGGGCCTGGAGGCGGCGCATCGCGCGCAGCCGGAGCTGCTTGTCGAGCTTGGGTTTGAAGGCGTCGGTCGGGACGTCGACGACGACGCCCTGGCGCGCCGCCTCGTCCTCGCGCAGGAGGAGCGCGCGCAGCTTGTCGGGGGAGGAGAGGGCGCGCAGCTTGGCGATCGTCTGCGGGTTGCGCAGGGCGCGCGCGAGGCGGCCGAGGATGGGCAGGTGCAGCTTGTCGTACTTGAGGCCCATCAGGAAGAAGAGGAAGGTGCGGCGGCCGTCGGGCGCGCCGAACTCGATGCCTTCCCACGAGCGGCCGACGATGAGGAACGGGCGCACGATCTTGCCCTTGTCCTTGGCGCGCGTGTGCAGGAAGGCGACGCCGCCCTCCATCGCGGTGGACGACAGCGATTCGCGCTCGACGACCGCGCCGACGAACCAGGGCTTGTCGGTGAGCCAGTTGTTGCCGTAGGCGCGCGCGGCGAGCTCCTCGATCACGGCCACGGGCGTGCGCGCCTTGAGGTCGATGATGATCGCCGAATCGGGGAGCAGGTCCTCGAGCGGAAGCTTCATGCCGTCGGGGATGTCGACGAAGGCCTCGTCCTCGCCCAGCAGCTCGCGCTCGAGCCAGCCCTCGACGTCCTTCTTGCGGAACTGCCAGCTCCGGTCCCCCCCGACCGAGGGCAGCTTGCCGGTCGTCACCAGCTTGTAGACCGTCTTCTCGTCGAGGTGCAGGTACGCCGCCAGCTCGGGGAGCGACATCAGCGGTTCGTCGGCGGCGGACGCGGACTTCTTGGCCATCGGCCGGTGAAATCTACCACCCGCTGGCCGGGATTTCGGCGCGCGGGCCGCGTCGTTCTACAATATCGGCGTGTCCGCTCCCGCCCGCCGCGCGCTGCCGCGATGGTCCCTGCGCCGCGCTCGCCTGCTGGTCGGGTCCAAGCTGGCGCTCGTCGGCGGCCTCCTCGCCTTCGTCGGGCTCACCTGGATCGTCGAACGGCTCCTCGGGCTCGACGGGCCGGTGACGCTGTCGCCGCCGCTCGCGCTCGCCGTCGCCGGCGTGCCGGCCAGCCTGTGGCTCGCGTTCTTCTACCTGCAGGATCGGCACGAGCCCGAGCCGATGCACTTCGTCTTCGGCGTCTTCCTCCTCGGCGCCCTGGTGGCGGCGCCGGTCGCCGACTTCCTCATCTACCAGGTCGCCCCGCCGGTGCAGCTCGGGCAGCACGGGCTCTCGCCGTTCACCCTCGACCGCGCCGTGCACGCCGTGCTCGTGATCGGGCTGGCGCAGGAGCTCTGCAAGTACGTCGCCGTCCGCTACACGATCTACACGTCGCCGGAGTTCGACGAGCCGATGGACGGCGTCGTCTACATGATGTCGGTCGGCACCGGGTTCGCGGTGTGGATCAACTACCACCGGCTCCAGGGCCTCGGCGGCAACGTCTACCTGTCGACGAGCGCGGCGCAGACGGTGGTCACCACGCTGGCGCACGCGTCGTTCGCCGGCTGGCTCGGCTACGTGCTCGGCCGCGCCAAGTTCACGCGGCGGCGCCCGGTGTCGCGCGGCGTCCTGCTCTTCTTCGGCCTCCTCGGCGCGGCCGTGCTCAACGGACAGTTCGCGCTGGTCGAGCAATGGGTGACGACGAGCGGGTTCGCCAGCCACGCCTGGCGCGGCGTCCTCTACGCCGCCGCGGTCGCGGTCGCGGTCTTCGCGCTGCTCATGGTGCTCGTGCAGCGGCTGCTCCACGAGTCGCCGTTCAAGCCCAAGGAGGGCGGCGAGCCGTGAGCGCCCCCGACGACAAGCCCGTCGACAAGCCCGAGGACCTCGACCCCGCCGGGAGCATGCCGCTCGCCGCCGAGGAGGACGACGAGGAGACGGTCGTCGGTCGGGCCTGGCGGCGCGCCACCACGATCGGCCCGGTGATGGTCGACGTCGCCAAGGACGTCGCCTACGCCCTCGGCCCGACGTCGCCGTATCACCGTCACGACTTCATCGTCGTCGCGCTCGCCGCGATCGTCGTCGCCGCCGCGGCGTTCGGCCATCGCCGCATGGTCGCGCCGGCGGTCGAGGTCTTCGAGACCCGCGGCCTCCAGTTCACGCGCCCCGCGACCTGGCTCGCCCCCGAAGAGGTGCCCTTCCAGACCCCGCGCCTCGTGACCGCCCAGCCGCCCCTGCCCCGGGCGCCCGACGCCGAGCTGCCCTACCACGTCGTCTACACGTCGACGCTCGATCCCGACGTCCGCATGGAGGTCCGCATCGAGGCGGCGCCGACGTGGCGCAACATCATCGCCGGCCTCGAGCTCGATCGCCGTACGCGCTGGGGCGAGCTCTACGGCGCCGACACGAGCCGCGTGCGCACGATCGCCGGCCACGACTGGCTGCGCACGCGCTTCCGCTACGCGTACGCCCCGGAGAAGGGCGACGAGCCGCGCATCGGCCACGCCGTCGAGCTCGCCACGGTCGATCGCACGCGCCTCTACGCGGTCACGATCTACGGCTCGCCGCTGCGGGTCTCGCGGCTCGAGCAGCAGATCGCGCCGACCCTGCGCGTCTCGTCACACACCGGCATGCCGCTCGTGCCCCAGTCGAGCCGGCTCCAGCCGGCCTACCCCGCCTCGGTCGCGCGCACGTTCAGCTCGACGGTGATGGTGCTCGTCGCCGACGTGATCGACGGCCGTCTGCGCGCCGTCGGCGGCGGCTCGGGGGTCATCGTCGGCGGCGACGGCTCGATCCTCACCAACCACCACGTCCTCGATCGCACGGAGGACCGGCTGCACGACATCTTCGTCATCGGCCGCTTCGTCGGCATCGATCGGCCACCGCGCCTCGTGTGCGCCGGCCGGCCGTCGGCATCGAAGCTCCAGCCCGAGGTCGATCTCGCGCTGCTCAAGTGCGACATGGACCTCGACGGACGCCCGTGGGCGCCCGCGTCCGGCGGTCCCACGTGGCCCGCGCTCGTCGGCGCGCCGCGCACGGATCTCTCGCCGGGGCAGCGGCTGTGGGTGCTCGGCTACCCCGACGTCGGCGGTGGCTCGCTGACGGTGCTGCAGGGGCTGGTCGAAGGGTTCACGAGCGAGGACGGCACGCTGGGCAAGGACTACATCAAGACCGACGCGGCGCTCTCGCTCGGCAGCTCCGGCGGCCCGGTGGTCGACGACGCCGGCGACCTCATCGGCATCGCCACCGCGCAGCGCCGGCGCATCGGCAACAACGGCACGCTCATCAAGGATGGCCTCGTGCGCCCGCTCGCCTCGGCGAGCCCGCTGCTCGCGATCGTGCGCGCCGGCTGGGTGCCGCGCGAGGGTCGGACGTCGGTCGAGATCGAGCCGACCGCGATCGACGCCGAGGCCGAGGGCATCCGCATCTCGACCCGCGTCGTCGACGCCGCCAACGACCAGCCGGTCCCCGGCGCCCTGGTCATGGTGCTCCGCCCCGGCGTCACCGCCGAGAAGGTCGACGTGAACCGGCTCGACGACATGGTCATCGCGTGGGGCAGGTCCGGGGCCACCGGCGAGGTCTTCCTGAAGCAGCCCGTGCCAGCGCCCGGCACGTACACCGTGATGGTCGTGGTCGACCGGTACGTCCCGCTCATCGGCACCGACGCGCTCCGGCTGACCGACGCCACCCCCGCGTACTTCGATCCTTGGGGCGAGATCCGGCTAGAAGCGGAGTGATCCCGGTCCATCCGGATGGCAGTTCCACTCATACTGGATCCCGGACCAAGCACCATTCACAAAGCAGTTTTATATAGTTACGGTTTCAGTCAACGTTCACATGTAAGCGCAGGCACCTTCTGAAGAAGCTTTTTTCCGTGATGATGAAATAGTGCTTGTGCGCACGACCAGAGAGCCTTATAGATGGTGTCAGCCGCACGCTACGGCGTTCGCTGGCGACCGCAGCAGGCCTCACCCCCCCCGAAGGCCGCTGCGGTTTTTTTTTCGGCGTGCGTTTTCGGGGCGCCAGTTTCGTGCGCCCGGATCCGCGACCATGCTACCCAGACTCGTAAACGATGCCCGCTCTCGATCGCTCGCGAATCGACGCTGATGCGGATCGGGTGGTGCGGCGGCTGGCCCGGCACGGGTACAAGGCATACCTGGTCGGCGGCTGCGTCCGTGACCTCCTCGTGGGGCGCCGCCCCAAGGACTTCGACGTCGCCACCAGCGCCACGCCCAACGAGGTGAAGGCGCTGTTCCGCAACTGCCGCATCATCGGCCGCCGCTTCCGCCTCGCCCACGTCTTCTTCGGACCCAAGATCATCGAGACGTCGACCTTCCGCGCCAACCCGCGTGAGGACGAAGACGCCGATGCGCCCGACCTCCTGATCCGCCGGGACAACGTGTTCGGCACCGAGGAGGAGGACGCGGTCCGGCGCGACTTCACGATCAACGGCCTCTTCTACGACGTCGAGAAGGAAGAGGTGATCGACCACGTCGCCGGGCTCGCCGACCTCGAGGCCGGGCTCGTCCGCACCATCGGCGATCCCGACGTCCGCTTCCGCGAGGACCCGGTGCGCAT
>DDTA01000074.1:0-144 GCA_002344285.1 Myxococcales bacterium UBA2376 | reverse complement strand
CCCCCCCGCCGCTCGATCGAGCTGCTCTCCGAGACCGGCCTGCTCGAGATCCTGGCGCCTCACCTCGCCGCCCTGTACGAGGGGCCAGTGGAGGAGGGGCCCGCCGACGGCGACGATGACCTCGACGACGGCCTCGACGACGAG
>DDTA01000078.1:17265-18012 GCA_002344285.1 Myxococcales bacterium UBA2376 | reverse complement strand
TCCCTCTCCCTCTCCCTCTCCGGCGCGCCCCTCCATCACCCGTCGCGCGGCTCCTCCTCCCTCTGCCTCTCCCCCGACTCCGCCACCGCCGCGCCGCCCGGCCGCCTCGACCTTCTCCGACGCCGACGGCACCGCCGACGACCCCGACGACGCCTCCGGCGCCACCCGCAGGCGCAAGTGGCCGATCGTCGTCGCCCTCTCCGCGCTCCTCGGCGCCGTGGTCGCCGCCTTCGTCCTCCTCGGCCAGGCCAACGCCAGGCGCTACTACCTGCGCTGCTCCGCCAAGCACGTCACGGCCGAACAAGGGCGCGCCTTCCCGCCCTGGGGCACGGCCCGCATCGAGGCCGCCGGCTTCAAGCCGATCTCGATCCCGCCCAACGCCGAGTGCACGCCGCAGGCGACCGACTCTCTCCCCGAGCTCGAGACGCTCTACCTGAACGCGCTCGTCGATCAGGCGACCAACAAGCTCTCGGGCACCGCGCCCGGCGACGTCGACGCCGCGCAGGCCGAGCTCGAGCAGGCGCTCCTCCTCACCCGCTCGCCCGAGCGTCGCGATCAGCGCAAGGATCTCGAGCGCCTCCTCGGCGACGTCACCTACTGGCGCGCCGCCGCCAAGGTGAAGTCCGCCGCCGCCGCCCTCGACGAGGCCGCCACGCGCTTCGACGAGGCCGCCGCCGCGCGCCCGCGCCACGCCTCCGACGCCTCCGAGTGGGCCCGCTTCGCCCGCGACACCGCCGCCGCCCTCTC
>DDTA01000078.1:9024-17194 GCA_002344285.1 Myxococcales bacterium UBA2376 | reverse complement strand
GACGAGCCCGACGCCGCGCCGCGCTCGACCTTGCCCTCGGGCGGCGTCCTCATGTGAGCGCTCGCGCGGACCGTGGGGTCGAAATCCGCACGACACCTGTCACACGCGCGCGGGCTCGTCCGTCTCCGGTGTGGAGGCACCATGAAACAGCTCGTGATCGTCGGTGGTGGTTTCGCCGGAGTGTGGGCCGCGCTCGCCGCCCGGCGCGCAGCGCCACGTGATGTCGAGGTCACGCTCGTCAGCCGGGACGGCTGGTTGACGATCCGCCCTCGACTCTACGAATCCTCGCTCGACGGCGTGCGGGTTCCGCTCGCCGACGTGGCCCATGAAGGCGGCTTCGCGCGGATCGAGGCGGAGGTCACCCGCATCGATGCCACCACACGCCGCGTCGTCCTCGCGACCGGCGCCCAGCTCGCCTACGACCGGCTGATCGTCACGACCGGAAGCGTGGTCGCCCGGCCGCCGGGCCTGGACGCCGCGTTCACCGTCGGCACGTACGCGGACGGGCGCGCGCTGCGAGCGCACCTCGCGACGCCGGCCGTCCGCAGCGCGCCGGGAGGCGCGACCGCCGTCGTCGTCGGGGCGGGACCGATGGGGCTCGAGGTCGCGACCGAGCTCGCCGGCACGCTCGCCCGCGTCGTGCTGGTCGAGCGCGCGCCCGTGCTCGCGGCCGACATCACGCGAGCCGCCCGCGAGCGCGTCGCCGCCGCGCTCGCCGCGCTCGGCGTCGAGGTCCGCCTCGGGCGATCCACCGCCGTGATCGATCGCGAAGGCGCCACGCTCGACGACGGCGAGCGCATCGACGCCGCGACCGTCGTGTGGACCGGCGGCATGCGCGCCGCAGCGCAGTCGCTCGTCGACGCGCCCCGCGATCCGCTGGGACGGCTCTTCGTCGACGCGGCGCTCCGGGTCCAGGACCTCCCCGGCGTCTTCGCCGCGGGTGACGCCGCCCACGCGATGGCGGACGCCTCGCACGTCGCGCCGATGTCGTGCCAGCACGCGATCCCGATGGGCGAGTGCGCCGGACGCAACGCCGTGGCCGACCTGGTCGGCCGCCCGCTCGAGCCGTATCAGCAGCCCCACCACGTCTTGTGCGTCGATCTCGGCACGGCGGGCGCGCTGTTCCTGAAGGGCTGGGACGGCGCGCTCGCCCTCGAAGGCTTCTGGGGCAAGCAGATGAAGCAGACGATCAACACGCGCCTCATCTATCCGCCGCTCCGAGGGGACCGCCGTGCCGCCTGAGCCGCTCGACCGCGCGGCGCTCTTCCAGGCCCACCGCACCCTCCTGTTCTCGATCGCGTACCGCATGCTCGGCAGCGCCGCCGCGACCGAGGACGTGCTGCAGGAGGCCTACCTGCGCTGGGAAGGCACGGACCTCGAGGCGGTGCGGTCGCCGCGCGATTACCTCGTCACCACGGTCAGCCGGCTCGCGATCGATCATCTCCGCCTCGCCAGCGTCCAGCGCGAGGTCTACGTCGGCCCGTGGCTGCCGGAGCCGCTGGTCGGCGTGACCGCCGACGATCCGCTCGCCGCGATGACGCTGGCGGAGTCCCTCTCGACGGCGTTCCTCGTGATGCTCGAGCGACTCACCCCCGATCAGCGGGCGGCGTTCCTGCTGCGCGAGGTGTTCGGTTACGACCATCTCGACATCGCCCGGATCCTCGACACGACCGAGACGAACGCCCGGCAGCTGGTGGCGCGCGCCCGGGGACACCTCCAGCGAGGGCGACCCCGCTTCGCCGCGACCTCGCGAGACGCCGAGCGCCTCGCCGAGCGCTTCCTCGTCGCGTGCACGAGCGGCGACCTCGACGACCTGCTCGGGCTCCTCGAGACCGGCGCGGTCGCGTGGGCCGACGGCGGCGGCAAGTTCTCGGCCGCGCGGCGCCCGGTCACGGGCCGCGAGCGCGTCGCCCGCTTCGTCGTCGCGGTGGTGGCCAAGTGGCGGCGCGCCGGCGAGGTCGAGATCACGCCCATCAACGGCACGACCGGCCTGCTCTTCCGCCTGCGCGGCCGCATCCGGGCCGCGCTCACGCTCGCGAGCACCCCTGACGGCGAACGGGTCGACACCGTGTTCATCGTCGTCAACCCCGACAAGCTCTCGCGCGATATTCCCGCGCGAGCGTGAAGAAGGCGTGAACGATCGCCGGCGCGATCACGCGTGCGGTGGTGATTCGATCGACAGCTGGTGAAGACCCGGCGCACGCGCGTTGACGGTGCCGGCGCAAGCGCGCGAGAGCACGCACGCGGGTCGCGCGGCCCGCGCGTTGCACGCGGCAGCGGCGCATGGAGCGACGATCATCCCATCCGGCATTCCCTCCGGCATCCCATCCGACACCGGATCCGGAACGAAGCGCGAGCCTCGAGGAGTGGATCGGCAAGCGCTGGAGCACGTGGGCGGGCGCGGTCGCGATGCTGTTCGCCGTCGGCTTCTACCTGCAGCTGGCGTCGGGGCGCGGCTGGATCGGACCGACGGCGAAGATCGCGATCGCGATCGGCGTCGGGCTCGTCGGCATCGCGCTCGGCGATCGCGCGCTGCGACGCGACGCGCGCGTGCTCGGACAGGGGCTCACCGGCGCCGGGCTGGGCGCGGTGTTCGGCGCGCTCTACGCCGGACACGCGCTCTACGGCCTCTACGGTGCGGAGGTGGCGGCGGGCGCGCTCGTCGCGGTGACCGCCCTCGGGATGGGGATCGCCGTACGCCGCGACGCCGCGGCGATCGCGATCCTCGCCGTGCTCGGCGGCTACCTCACGCCCGTGCTCGCGTCGACCGGCGGCGACGCCGGCGAGAAGCGCGACGCCCTGTTCGCGTACCTCACCGTGCTCGACCTCGGCGTGCTCGGCGTCGCGCTGGCGCGGCGCTGGCGGCCGCTCGAGTGGCTCGCGTTCGCCGGCACGTGGATCCTGTTCGCCGGCTGGTACCACAAGACGGCCGAGCCGGTGCAGGCGACGACGCTGGCGTGGTGCGCCGGATTCTTCGCCATCTTCCTGGCGGTGCCGCTCGTCTACCACCTGCGCCGGCACATCTCGCTGTCGCGCGATCGGCTCGCGCTCGTGGTGCTCGACGCCGGCTTCGGCTTCGGCTTCGCGTGCGAGATCCTCGACGGGGACGGCGTGCGCCTGGCCTGGGTCGCGCTCGGGCTCGCGGCGGTGCACGTCGCGCTCGCCGCCGTGGTGCGCCGGCGCCTGCGCGGCGACCAGCTCGCGTACGCCGCGTTCGCGGTGGTCGCCACCGGCTTCGCGACGCTGGCGGCGCCGCTCGCGCTGCGCGACGAGGGCATCGCCCTGGCCTGGGCGCTCGAGGCGCCGGTCCTGGCCTGGCTCGGCGCGCGCCACCGGCTGGCGATCGTGCGCCACGCCGGCGCCGTCGTCGTGTTGCTCGCCGCCGGCAGCTTGCTCACGACGCACGTGCCGCTGCACGAGGCGCCGTTCGCGCCCTTCCTCAACGCCGACTTCGCGAGCGCGTTCGCCGTCGCGGCCGCGGCCCTCCTCTACGGCTGGCTCGCCTGGCGCAGCGGGCGGCGCGCGCTCGACGCGCTCGGCGCCGGGCTCGGGGTCACCTCGGCGATGCTCGGCGCGCTCCTCGCCTTCGGCCTGGTCCACGCCGAGCTCTGGGGCAGCGCCGTGCAGCAAGGCGAGCGCGACCTCGGGCGCATGGCGGTCCTCGCCTGGCAGCTCCTCGTGAGCGCGGCGCTGCTCGCGGTCGCACGCCGTGGCGACCCGATCGCGTGGACCGCCGCCGTGGTCTCCACCGGCGTCGCGCTGCTCCTGGCCATGGCCGTCGCCTGCGCGGCGCCGACCGGCCTGGTGCTCGCCAACCCGCGCTTCCTGCTGCTCGCCGCGACCGGCGCTGCGCTCCTCGGCGTGCGCGTCGTCGCGCGACGCCTCCCCCCGAGCAGCGACGCGTCGGTCGGCGAGCTCCGCCGCTGGATCGGCGACGCGACGCCCGCGCTCGTCGTCGTCGGCCTCTTGATCGCCGTCTCGAGCGAGGCGTGGCAGCACGCGCGCCTGGGCGTCGAGGATCCGCTGCGCGCCGGCTGGCTCGGGCAGATGGCGCTCACCTGCGCGTGGAGCGCCTTCGCCGCCGCCGCCCTCGCCGTCGGGTTTCGCCTGCGCGCGCCGACCTTGCGCCTCTTCGCGCTCGCGCTCTTCGGCGTCACGGTCGCCAAGCTCCTGATCGTCGACCTGGCCCGCGTGCAGCAGATCTACCGGGTCGCGTCGTTCCTGGTGCTGGGCGTGACGCTCTTCGCCACGAGCTGGCTCTACCACCGCCCCGGCCGGCGCTGAACCGCGCCGCGATGCGGTCAGGGCGAACGCAGCCGCCTGCGCAGCAGGTCGCGGACGGCGTCGGTGGGCGCCGAGGCGTCGGCGCGCTCGCGGTGCTGCGCGGCGAGCTCGGCGTGACCGGCGCGGCGATGGAGGTCGGCGAGGACGGCGTCCCAGAGGTACGAGCCCGCGAGCCACGTGGGCGGCACCAGGCCGTCGAGGATGGCGAGCGCGGCCTCGGCGCCCTGCCACTCCGCGACCGCCACGGCGCGGTTGAGCGTGTGCAAGGGTGACGGCGTCACGCGCTCGAGCCGCGCGTAGAGGCCGGCGATCTCCTGCCACGGGGTCTCCGCGAAGGACGGCGACATCGCGTGCGCGGCGGCGATGCCGGCCTCGGCGTGGAAGCGCGAGAAGACGTCGCCCTCGGCGGAGCGCGCCAGCCACGCGAGGCCCTGCTGGATCTGCCCGCGATCCCAGCGGGAGCGATCCTGCTCCTCGAGGAGCAGGAGGCCACCCGTCGCGTCGAGGCGTGCGCCCAGACGCGCGACGTGGAGGTGCATGAGCGCGAGCAGCGCGAACGTCTCGGGGACGGCGCCGACCGGGTGCCCGGCGAGGAGCGTCGTCAGGCGCAGCGCCTCGTCGCAGAGCTCGCGCCGGATCGCGTGCGCGGCGTGCGCCGAGAGGTAGCCCTCGTTGAACAGGAGGTAGAGGACGCCGTGCACGCCCGCAAGGCGCGCCCGCAGCGCGTCGAGCGGCGGCGGGTCGACGACGGCGTCGGGCATCGCGCGCAGCCGGTCGCGCGCCCGCGCCAGCCGCTTGTGCACGTTCGCTTCCGACGTGAAGAGGCGAAGCGCGATCTCCGCCGTGCTGAAGCCGCACAGCGTCTTCAGCGCGAGCACGAGCTGGGACTCCCACGGGATCGCGTCGTCGCACGCGACGAAGAGCATCCGCAGGAGATCGTCGCGCAGCTCCTCGGCGAACCGCGGGCCCGCCGGCGCGCCGACGTCGTCGACCGGTTCGGCCTCGATCCGCGCGAGGACGCGAGCGTGCCCCGCGTCCCGGCGCAGCTCCTGGACCAGCCGGTTGTACGCGACGCGGTACAGCCACGCGCGCGGGTCGGCGGGCGGCCGCGTGACCCACGTCGCGAGCGCGGCCTCGAGCGCCGCCTGCACGGCGTCCTCGACGAGCGCGAGGTGACCCGGCCCCACGCGACGCACGAGCGTGGCCACCAGGCGACCGTAGTCGTGGCGGAACGCGTGCTCGACGAGCGCCGGCGTCGTCAGGGCCCCGCCAGCTCCCGGATCTCGCAGCTCGAGCCGGGCGCGATGAGTCCGGGACACTCGCGCGCGACCTCGAGCGCGCGCTCGTAACTGTCGGCGGCGACGATCATGAAGCCGCCGATGATCTCCTTGGCCTCGACGAACGGGCCGTCGCTGACGCCGGCAGTGCTCAGGACTCTTCCGCCTCGCGTCAGCTTTCCACCCATGTCGAGGATGCTGTCGTTGAACTTTTCCTTCCATGCGTTGAAGGCCGCATACATCGCCTGCATCTCCGCCGGAGAAGGCGGCGTGTGGGCTTCGGGCGTGCTTCGCTGGAGCAAGAGGTATTTCTTCATCGCCATGTCCAGTAGACGCGCGAACCGCGGCCGGTTGGACACTCCCGACGCATGAATCGCACGATCGCGATTGCCCCTTCCGGGAGAGGCCCGGGTGAGGTTACCTATGCCCTCGAGGCCGCGTCTTGGAAACGCCCCCCGTCGAGCGCATCCTCGCCTTCCTCGCGGGCTTCGTCGCGCTCGATGACGCGCAGCGCGCGGCGGTCCGCGCGGTCACTCGCATCGAGCGGTACCCGCGCGGCACGATCCTCCTCGCGGAAGGCGCTCCAGCCGGCGAGAGCTGGCTCGTGATCGAGGGTTGCGTGCGCGTCTTCCGCCGCGGCGACGGCGGCGGCGAACGCACCGTCGCGTTCCACACCGAGCTCCACCCGGCCGTCCCGCCGACCTTCGGCACCGACGCGCCCTCGCCGGTCAGCTTCGCGTGCCTGGAGGACGTGGTGGCGAGCGCGAGCACCCCGGCGGAGGAAGCGCGCGCCCTCGCCGCGCACCCGGCGTTCGAGTCGTTCTGCCGCGTGATGGGCGACGTCCTCCTCGCCCGCATGCAGCAGGTGCACATCGACACCGTCACCCGCCGCCCCGAGGACCGCTACCTCGACCTCGTCGCGCGCCGCCCCGATCTCCTCCAGCGGGTCCCGCAGTACCACATCGCGAGCTTCCTCGGCATCCAGCCCGAGACGCTGAGCCGGATCCGCCGCCGGCTGACCCGCCGCGACGCCGGCCGTTGATCCGGATCAAGAACGGCGCCCGGCCCCTGGTCCCTCCTCGAAGGCGACCTAGCCTGGCCGGATGCACGCTCGCCACCTCCTCGTGACGCTCGCGTGGGCCCTCGCCTCCCCGGCCTTCGCTCGCGCCGAGCCCGCCGCGCCCCCCGTGTCCTGGTCGATCGGCACCTCGGCGTGGATGCTGGCCAACGCCCTGCCCGATCCGCCGCAGTTCTACTACCTCGAGATCGACCGTCGCCTCGGCGCGCACGACGAGCTGGTCGTCGAGGCCGCGACCTGGACCTACGACGGCCCGATCGGCATCCCGTACGGATCGTCGTTCGGCGACGACGCCCACGACTACCCCGGCTTCGTCCGCTCGATCGGGCTCGGCGTCGGGTGGCGGCGATACCTTCACCGCGGCGCGAACGTGAGCGCTCGCGCGCTCCACTTCCTCCAGCTGTACCACGAGGACGGCCAGCCGCGGACGACCGGCTACCAGCTGTTCCTCCAGGCGCGCGCCGGCTGGCGATGGACGCCGGCGCGCACACGCGGCCTGTGGGTCGAGCCGTCGATCGCCTGCAACTGGTGGCCGATCGAGGTCGGCCGGCCCGACAGCTTCGAGGCCATGGACGACGAATGGCCCTCGTACTTCCTCCTCGAACCGTGGCTGAACGCGGGCTGGAGCTGGTGAGCGACGAGAAACCCGCGTTACCGCTTTCACGTCGACGAGCCCCGCAGTAAAACCGCGTCCTCTCGCCCCCCGCGAGGGTCATAGAGGAGCGCGATGAAGATCCACGAGTACCAAGGCAAGGAGCTGTTCCGGAAGTACGGGGTGCCGGTGCCCTTCGGCATCCCGGCGCTGACGGTGGAGGACGCGCTGGCGGCGATCCCGCGCGTGCAGAAGGAGTCCGGGGGCGAGGTCGTGGTCGTGAAGGCGCAGATCCACGCCGGCGGCCGCGGCAAGGGCGGCGGCGTCAAGGTCGCGAAGACCACCAAGGACGCCGAGGCGGCGGTCGAGCAGATCTTCGGGATGCAGCTCGTGACGCCGCAGACCGGCCCCGAGGGCAAGAAGGTCCAGCGGCTGTTCATCGAGCAGGGCCTCGGGATCAAGAAGGAGTACTACCTCGGCATGCTGCTCGACCGCGCGGTCGGCCGCGTGACCGTGATGGCGTCCGCGGAGGGCGGCATGGACATCGAGGAGGTCGCGGCCACGCACCCCGAGAAGATCCTGAAGGAGCAGGTGAACCCCGCGGTCGGCTGGCAGGACTACCAGGCGCGCCGGCTGGGCAAGAAGCTGGGCCTCGGCGGCCCGGCGACCAACGAGCTGGTCAAGTTCCTGCGCGCGCTCACGCGCTGCTACGAGGACATGGACTGCTCGCTCCTCGAGATCAACCCGCTGGTCGAGACCACCGACGGCAAGGTGCTCGCGCTCGACGCCAAGATCAACTTCGACGACAACGCGCTCTACCGCCACCCCGAGCTGGCCGAGTGGCGCGACCCCAACGAGGAGGATCCGCAGGAGACCGAGGCCAAGAAGTGGGACCTCTCGTACATCGCGCTCGAGGGCAACATCGGCTGCATGGTCAAC
>DDTA01000078.1:0-9000 GCA_002344285.1 Myxococcales bacterium UBA2376 | reverse complement strand
GCGATGTCGACGATGGACATCATCAAGTTCTACGGCGGCCAGCCGGCGAACTTCCTCGACGTCGGCGGCGGCGCCACGGCCGAGAAGGTCACGGCGGCGTTCAAGATCATCACGACCGACCCGGCGGTGAAGGCGATCTTCGTCAACATCTTCGGCGGCATCNNCGGCGGCATCATGAAGTGCGACACGATCGCGACCGGCATCATCACGGCGGTGAAGGAGGTCGGGCTGGCGGTGCCGCTGGTCGTGCGCCTCGAGGGCACCAACGTGGAGCTCGGCAAGAAGATGCTCGCCGACAGCGGGCTCGACATCGTCGCCGCGGCCGACATGGCCGACGGCGCCCAGAAAGCCGTCGCGGCTGTGAAGGGAGGCGCCAAGTGAGCGTCCTCGTCGGATTCGGAACGCGTCTCGTCGTCCAGGGCATGTCGGGCTCGACCGGCGCCTTCCACGCCAAGGGCGCCGTCGACTACGGCACCAAGGTCGTGGCCGGCGTCACCCCGGGCAAGGGCGGCACCAAGGTCGCCGGGCTCGAGCAGATCCCGATGTACGACACCGTCGACGAGGCGGTGCAGAAGCAGGGCGCGAACACGTCGGTCATCTTCGTGCCGCCGCCGTTCGCCGCCGACGCGATCCTCGAGGCCGCGGCCGCCGGCATCGAGCTCATCATCACGATCACCGAGGGCATCCCGGTGCGCGACATGGTGCGCGTCAAGGCCGTCCTCGATCGCGACTACCCGTACGTGCAGACGGTCGGCCCCAACTGCCCGGGTGTCATCACGCCGGGGCAGTGCAAGATCGGCATCATGCCCGGCTACATCCACAAGCCGGGCGGCGTCGGCGTCGTGTCGCGCTCGGGCACGCTGACCTACGAGATCGTGCACCAGCTCTCGACGCTCGGCCTCGGCCAGTCGACCGCCATCGGCATCGGCGGCGACCCGGTGAAGGGCATGGACTTCATCGACGCGCTGGCGCTGTTCGCCGAGGACCCGGGCACGAGCTCGATCTTCATGATCGGCGAGATCGGCGGCGACTCCGAGGAGCGCGCCGCGCAGTTCATCAAGGAGAACGTCACCAAGCCGGTCGCCGCCTTCATCGGCGGTCAGACGGCGCCCCCCGGCAAGCGCATGGGCCACGCCGGCGCCATCATCTCGGGCGGCAAGGGGGCGGCCGCGGACAAGATCGCGGCGCTCCAGGCCGCCGGCATCAAGGTCTCGCCAACGCCCGCGGAAATGGGTAAGACCCTGGCCTCCATCCTCTAAGCCACCGGATCCTTCGGAGTACGTGACATGGCCATCGAACGCACCTTCAGCATCATCAAGCCCGACGCCGTCAAGAAGAACGCCATCGGCGGCGTCACCGCCAAGCTCGAGGAGGGCGGCCTGCGCGTCATCGCCTCGCGCATGGTCCGGCTCACCGAGGCGCAGGCCAAGGCCTTCTACGCCGTCCACAAGGATCGCCCGTTCTACGGCGACCTGGTCAAGTTCATGACCGAGGGCCCCGTCGTGGTCCAGGTCCTCGAGGGCGAGAACGCGATCCTGCGCAACCGCGAGATCATGGGCGCGACCAACCCGGAGAAGGCCGACGCCGGCACGATCCGCAAGCTGTTCGGCACCAACATCGAGCGCAACGCCGTCCACGGCAGCGACGCGCCCGAGACCGCCGCGCAGGAGATCGCGTTCTTCTTCAGCGGCGCCGACCTCGCGTCGCTCGCGCGCTGACGTCAGGCGAGCGCCGCCAGCGTCCACACGTACGTGAGCACGAGGGCGGTGACGGCGACGCCGCCGACGGTCGCCCACACGGCGGCGGCGCGCACGCGCAGGCGCCAGAGCACGACGAGCGCGGTGGCGAAGCCGAGCGGCAGGCCGTAGCGCCACAGGGGCGACATGGCGAGGCGCGAGAGCGTGCGCAGCTCGTCGTCCTCGGGCAGGAACATCGCCAGCACGTCGACGTGGAGCGCCAGGGCGAGCTGGGCGGCGACGGCGAAGGCGAGGACGCCGGCGCCGACGCCGGCGGCGAACCCGCGATCCACCGGTGCGGGCACACGCTGGGCGTCGAGATCGACCGCCGCGGCCCAGCGTCCCGTCGACTTCATGGCACCCGGGACAACGCGCGGCGGGCGCGGCCTAATCCAGCGCGGGCGCCTTCACCGGGCGCTTGCGCAGCGGGACGAGCAGCTCGCCGTTCGAGCGGTTGGCGAGCTGACCGCACGCGGCGTCGATGTCGTCGCCGCGCGGCGTGCGCAGGTACGTCGGCAGGCCGAGGCGCTTGCACTCGTTCTGGAACGCCTCGATCGCCCCGGGCGACGGCCGCTCGTAAGGCGCCTCGGGGTGCGGGTTCCAGGGGATGATGTTCACCTTGCAGCGGAAGCCGCGCAGCAGCTTGGCGAGCTCGGCGGCGTCGGCCAGCGCGTCGTTGACGCCGGCCAGGAGCACGTACTCGAACGTCACCCGGCGGCGGTGCTCGAGCGGATAGCTCCGCAGCGCGGCGAGCAGCTTGCCGATGTTCCACTTGCGGTTGATCGGCATGATCTCGTCGCGCACCCGGTCGTTGGACGCGTTGAGCGAGACGGCGAGGTTGGGCCGCACGTCCTCGGCGCCCAGCTTCTCGAGCCGCGGCACCATCCCGGCCGTCGACACCGTGATGCGGCGCTGCGAGAGCCCGACGCCGAGATCGCTGGTGAGGATGCGCAGCGAGCGCATGACGTTGTCGTAGTTGTGGAGCGGCTCGCCCATGCCCATGTAGACGAGGTTGGTGATGCGGCGGTCCGGCTCCTCGGCCGCCAGCAGCGCGCGGGCGCGGTAGACCTGGTCGGCGATCTCACCGGGATCCAGGTTGCGGGTGAGGCCGAGCTTGGCGGTCGCGCAGAACTGGCAATCGACCGCGCACCCCACCTGCGACGAGATGCACTGCGTGGTCTTGTCGCCGTCGGGGATGAGCACGCTCTCGATCGAGTAGCCGTCGCGCGTCGTGAAGCGCAGCTTCTTGGTGCCGTCGCGGGAGCGCTGGACCTCGGCGAGGGTGAGCGTCCCGATGCGCGCGCCGGCGGCGAGGCGGGCGCGCACGTCGGCGCCGATGTTGGTCATCTCGTCCCACGACGTCGCGCCCTTGCCGTGGACCCAGCGCCACGCCTGCTCGCCGCGGAACCGCGGCAGCCCGAGGGACACGGCGAGCGCCTGCGCCTCGTCGAGCGTCAGGGCTCGCAGATCGGGCGTCTCGTCAGGGGTCGCGGCGGACACGGCAGCCCGATGAGCTACCACGAGCACGCCCCTCGTGCACCTACTTGATCGTGACCGTGAGCGTCGTGGTCAGGGAGTCGCGGAGCTTGAGCGGCGCCACCAGCGTCTCGACCGCGCCGCGCACGCACGCCTCGGCGTCGGCGCCGCCGGCCGGGCCCCAGTTGATGCTGTAGGTCCCCGGCTCGTCGTCGTACTCGCTGGGGCGATACTTCACCTCGAGCGGCAGCTTCACCGTCAGCTCCTTGGCCTGCTTGGCGGCGAAGTGCTGCTCCCAGCAGGGCACGAGCGCGGCCTTGGCGTCGTCCTGCGCGAGGCGCTCGGGGATGAGCGCGAACGAACGGCCGCGCGGAGGCGGGTCGGACGTCACCGTGAGCTGCAGCTTGTCGACGGGCGGCTTGGCCGGGGCCCGCGTGAGGTAGAGGTCGGCGAGCTGCGGGCGCGCGAGCTGGTTGGGATCGAGCCCGACCTGGCCCAGCTCGGCGAGCGCCGCGAGCGCCTGGCTACGTAGCGGCCCGACGACGGGGACCGCGAGCAGGCAGCGGTGGAGCACGCGCGCGGCGAGCTCGGCCTTGTCCTTGCTGCCGCGGGCGCGGGCCAGCGCGTGACCGTAGGCGCAGTCGACGTCGGGCGGCGTCGTGAGCTTGGCCGACTCGTACGCGGCGAGGCCTTCGGCGTACGCGGCGATCGCGCCGTCGACGTCGGCGGACGCCAGGAGGCGCGCGCCGCGGGCGGCCTGGTAGTCACCGAGCGCGGAGCGCTCGGGGCGCTGACACACGCGCTCCCAGCAGCGCAGCCCCTCAACGCAGTGCGCGGTCGTGCCGCAGCTCTCGAGCTCGCGCGAGAGCTGGTCGGGCCGGACGGTGTTGCCGCCGTTGGCGGCGGTGGCGCGGGTGTCGCACGCGGTCAGGAGCAGCAACAACAAGCAGACGTGCTTCATGGTCGTCCCTCGAGATAACGGGCGACCGCGGCGAGGCCACGATCGTACGGAGCTGGATCGTACCCGAGCTCGGCCCTCGCGCGGGCGATCGGGACCGGCGGACCGGAGGCGAGGAGCCGCACCGCCTCGCGGGTCATGAGGGGGCGCCCGGGGCGACGTGCGAGCCGCCAGACGCGCTCCATGCCGCCCGCGAGGAAGGCCGCGACCCGCGGTGAGAGCGAACGCCGGGGCGGCTTGCCGCCGGCGAGCCGCGCGATGTCGCCGAGGTAGTCCTTCCACGTGATCCCGCCGGCGTCGATCGCGTTGTAGACCCGGCCCGCCGCGTCGAGGGCATCGAGGGCGCGGACGATGACGTCGACGACGTTGTCGACGTACGCGAGGGTCGCGTCGCCGCGGCCGCCGTCGATCGTCATCAGCATCCCCTTGCGCGCGAGCCGGGCGATCTCGTCGACCCAGAGCTGCGAGCCCGGCCCCCAGACGTTGCCGGGGCGCACGACGGTGACCGGGAGGCGGCCGCGGCGGTGCGCGTCGAGCGCGAGCTCCTCCGATTCGCGCTTGGTGCGGCTGTACGGGCCCACGCCCGCAGCCCGCGGCGCGTCCTCGTCGCAGCCGCCGGCGGCGAGCCGCTCGCCGTAGACCACGATCGACGAGACCATGACCAGGCGCCGGCAGCCCTCGAGCGCGGCCGCGTCGACGATGTTGCGGGTCCCTCCCACGTTCACCCGATCGAAGAGCTCGTCGGGCCCCCAGTCGCCGACCACGGCGGCGAGGTGGACGACACGCTCGAGGCCGCGGACGGCGTCCTGCATCGCGCGCGGATCGGTGATGTCGCCGCGTGCGATGGCGATGCCCGCGCCCGCGAGCTCGGGGATCGCGGTGACGTCCTCGCCCGGCATGACCAGCGCGCGCACCGCCCTGCCCTCCTTCGCCAGCCGTGCCGCGACCCGCCGCCCGATGAAGCCGCTGGCGCCGGTGACCAGGACCGAACCCTTGGTGCTCACGGCCGGGACGGTACCACCATCCGTGCGCCTGGTTCCCGAGACGCGCGGGGCACACCGAGGCCGATCAGGCGCGGCGCAGGATCTCGCCGAGCACGTCGCGGGTCGCGCCGTCGGGCTCGATCTCGTAGTGCTGACGCAGGATCGGGATCATGTCGGCGTTGTCGAGGGAGAGGAGCGCGCCGCGGGCGGCGTCGCGCAAGGGGCCGAGCTCCTGGCGCAGGACGCTGACCAGGACCTCGCCCGCCTCGACCGTCTGGATCTTGCCGATGGCGTCGAGGGCCGCGGCGCGCACGCGGGCGTCGCCGACCTCGGTGTAGATGCGCGACAGCGGGCCGAGCGCGTGCGGGAAGTGGAGGCCGCCGATCGCGACGAGCGCGGCCTCACGCACCGTGGCGTCGCCGTCGCCGAGCGCCTGCTTGACGATGGCGAAGCTGCGCTTGAAGTAGAGGAAGCGGAGCGCGCGCACGGCGGCGCGCCGCACCTGCGGATCGGCGTGGGTGTAGAGCCGCTCGAGCGGGGCGAGCGCGGCGTAGCTCTGCAGCTCGCCGAGCTGCTCGGCGAGCGCGGCCAGGGTCTCGACGTCGTTCTGCGCGTCGCGCGCGGCCGCGTCGGCGGCGGTGAGCACGACGACGAGCGCGCGCCGGCGGATGCCGTTGGGGTAGCGGAGGTCGCCGACGATCGCCGACGCCACGGAGGCCGGATCGCCGTTCATCTCCCATTCGAGGAGATCGACGAACCAGATGTCGGCGTAGGCGTGCTGCTGCTTCAGGTAGTCGGGGAAGGCCGGCGCGTCGGGCAGCTCGTCGGGGCTGTCGCCGTAGCGGCGCGCGATCGCGTCGAAGCGCGCCTTCTGGCGCTCCGACAGATCGAGCGTGGCCAGCTTCTCGAACACCTTGCGCACGGCGCCGTAGTCGCCGACGGCGGAGAACTGCTGCGCCGCCGCCAGGTACGCGTTCTCCACCATCTCGACCGGCAGCCCCTGCTCGGCGTAGCGGTCGGCGCAGCGCACCCAGGTGTCGCCGCTCTTGGCCTGGTAGCGGCGGTCGTACGGCAGGCCGGTCTTGAGCGCGTACTCGGCGGCTTCCTGGTAGAGCGTCGCCGCCGCGTGCAGCTCGCCCCGCTCGAGGGCGAGCTTGATGAAGTCCTCGTAGTACTGGAGGACGTAGAACTTGAGGTTGTCCTCGCGCAGCACGCGGATGCAGTTGACGTAGCCCTCGGCGAGGTTCTCGAACTGGCCCGAGTCCTTGCCGAGCTTCAAGAGGATCTGGAAGCAGTCGAAAGCGCGCTCGAGCTCGCCGCGGGTCTCGAAGTCGTCGGCGACCTGCTCGAGCCGGCGCTGCGCCTCGACCAGCGCCCGCCGCGCCGCCGGCGACGCCGCATCGGCGCGCGTGATCGCGGTCCCGACGTTGAAGTGGACGAGCGCGAGCTCGTAGTCGCGGTCGCGCAGGCCGGGGTGCGGTACGAGCGACTCCCACGCCGCCCGCGCCTTGTCCCACGCCTTGGCCTTCTCCCAGGCGTGCGCGGCGTGCACCGGCATCCGCGCCTCCTGGTACGCCGCCGCCGCGTCGGCCCAGCGCTTCTCGACCTCGAACAGGCGGCCGCGCAGGGCCGGATCGTTCCCGAAGCACGCGCGCGCCAGGTCGAAGTAGTGGAGGTAGAGGTAGATGTAGCCGGCCTCGCGCCCGCGCCCGAGCTGGCGGTACACGTCGGCGAGCGAGCGCAGCCAGTCGTCGTACTCGTAGTCGACGACGTGGGTCTGCCCGATCAGCTCGCGGTACGCGCGCTCGGCCTCGGGGTACCGCCCGTTGGCCAGCGCCTGCTCGGCGGCCACCGCCGCGGACTCGATCGACTGGTAGAAGCGCCGCGCCACGCGCGCCGACTATACCGCGTGGGCTATCGCCGTCCCGTGAGCTGCCAGGTCATCGCCGACACGCCCGGCTCCTTCCACGTCACCTGTCCGCGCAGCTCGCCGTCCATCTCGCAGATGCGGTAGCTGAACCGACACTGCGAGTCGAAGTCCGTGCTGCCGTGGACGTCGATGCACCCTGGCACCGTCACCTCGCCGAAGTGGGTCGCGGCGCACTCGGCGCAGCGCAGGTTGCTCCAGATCTGGGTCGCGCCGACGACCTCGAGCTCCGGCGAGTAGGTCAGCCCGGGACGGCGGAGCCCGCACCCGCGCACGCAGGTCCACGTCACCTTCCACTTGCCCTGCATCGAACCGGCGGTCGTCGGCTCGGACGGCATCGGGCGGTCGGGATCGCACATCCGCGCCGCCGGCGCGGCGTCGACGCGCGCGTCCGCGGGCACGCCGCCGTCCTCCGCCTGCTCGGGTCGCAGGGACCCGCAGCCCGCCGCGACCAGCGCGAGGACCGCAAGGCGGACGGGGCCCATCGGTCCATGATAGCAAGACTGGGTTCGCCAACGAGGTGCGGCGTTGCCGGGTCACGGAGACGTCGGGGTGAACGTGAGCACCACATCGACCTCCGCGTGCCCCACGTCCGGCGCGACCCGGGTACGGGCACCGCCCACCGCGTCGGCGACGCAGGCGGACAGGCCCGGCAACGGCGCGGTGCCCACGCGGACGTTCCGCGCGACGCGCGCGTCGTCGATCTCGAAGCTCACCCGGAGCTCGATCCGGGGCACCGCGCGCGCGCGCGTCGCGGCCGTGCGGTAGCACGCACGGATGGCCGGCAGCACGCGCTCCATCGCGCGACGCAGGACCGAGGTATGGAGCGGGCCCTGCACGTGAATGCGGGCGAGGGCCGCGACGGCGTCGCGGGGACCGGTGACGGCCCTGGGCGCTGGCGTCGGCGAAGGATCGGGAGGCGGCGCGAGCGTCGGGGGCAACGGGGGCGGGCGAGTCGCGGCGGGCGGCGGGCGACTCACCGGCGAGGGCGGCGGGGACGCCCTGGGCGTCGGTGTGGGCACGAACGGATCGACGAGGTCGTCATCGTGCCCGACGGACGCGTCCTCGCCGCCCTCGACCGTGATGCGCGGCAAGCGTTCGCGGGGGGGACGCGACCGCGACTCGGGGGCGGCGCGATCGACGCTGGCGTCGGGCGCGAGCGCAGGCGCCGGCGCCGCCTCGGGAAACCGCGCCTCGGGTGCGGCGGCGGCGACGGGAGCCGCGGCGGCGCGCGGTCGCAGCTCCGCCGGGGGCGGCTCGAACGACCCGCCGGCGGGCGGCGGCGGCGGCGGCGGCGCGTCGTGGCCCCGCGTCGTGAAGAAGACGGTCGCGAGCGCGACGCCGATCAAGAGGAGCGACGCGTAGCGGAGGATGCGATCGAGGCCGTTGACGCCGGCGTGCACCGTGGGCCGGCGCGGCGGCGGCTTCACCTCGGGTGCGGCCGCGACCGGCGCCGACTCGTACGGCACGACCTCGACGGAGATGATGCCGTCCGCCTCGTCCTTCGATTCGCCATCGAAGGAGTTGGTCTCGGTGCCGAGGCGCGCCCCCGTCGGCACCGATGGCAGCCCGATCATCTGCGTGACGAAGGAGGCGATCTCCGTCGGCGAGATGGCCAGTCGCTCGGTGCGGGCGAGGGCCTCGAGATCGCGGCCGAGCTCACGCGCCGACGGGTAGCGGCGGTTGCGATCGCGAGCCAGCGCGCGCGCCACGATCTCGTCGAGCGCCGCCGGGCACGCGGGGCGATCGCGCGACGGTGGCGGAGCGTCGTCGCGCACGATGCGCTGCAGCGTGACCAGCTCACCGCCGCCGCCGAACAGGCGACGACAGGTCACCAGCTCGTAGAGCAGGATCCCGATGGCGAACACGTCGCTGCGGCGATCGAGCGCGAGGCCGCGGCACTGCTCCGGGGACATGTAC
>DDTA01000174.1:4556-4726 GCA_002344285.1 Myxococcales bacterium UBA2376 | reverse complement strand
ACGTTGCCCGGCCAGGCGTGGCGCGTGAGCTGCTCGAGCAAGGCCGGCGAGACGTCCCATCCCGAGCGGCCGAAGGCCTCGGCGAAGTGACGGGCCAGGGCCGGCAGATCACCCAGGCGCGCGCGCAGGGGCGGCACCTCGCAGCGCACGACGGCGAGCCGGTAGTAGAG
>DDTA01000174.1:0-4467 GCA_002344285.1 Myxococcales bacterium UBA2376 | reverse complement strand
CGATCTCGTCGAGGAACAGGGTGCCGCCGTCGGCCGACTCGACGAGCCCGCGCTTGTCGCTGATCGCGCCGGTGTAGCTGCCGCGGGCGTGGCCGAACAGCTCCGACGCGATGAGCTCGCGCGGGATCGATGCGCAATCGACGACCACGAACGGCCCGCGCGCGCGGGGGCTCGCGGTGTGGAGCGCCTCGGCGATCGCCTCCTTGCCGGTGCCGGTCTCGCCCTCGAGCATCACGGTGGCGTCGGTGACCGACACCCGGGCGAGGAGGGCGAACAGCTTCTTCATCGGCGGCGCCGCGCCGATGACGCGGCCGAAGGCCTCGCCGGCGTAGTCGCCCAGCCGCGCCGGCACGTCCTCGGCCTCGATCGCGACCTCGGTGTGCTTGCCCAGGCGCAGTCGGCCCGGCTCGGTCAACGTGATCGCCTGCACGCGCGCGCCGCCCCAGCGCGTGCCGTTGGTGGTGTCGAGGTCCTTGACCGCCAGCCCCTCGCGCTTCACCTGGAGCTCGAGGTGGTAGCGCGACACCGTCGAGTCGGTGAGCACGACGTCGTTGTCGGCGTGGGTGCCGATCATCGTGGTGCCGCTCTCGACCGTGTGGGTGAGCCCGGCGTCCGGCCCGCTCACCACCGCGAGCCGGTAGCTCCGCTCGATGAGGTGACCACCGGCGTCGGTGTAGATGTTGGTGTTGACGGAGCTCATTACGACGTCAGGTACGGCTGCGACGGCGCGTCCGCGTGATCCCGCACACGCCGAATACCACGGCGAGCGCGAGGACCGCCACCCCCACGGGTTGACGCCCGCGGGTGCCGGTGGCGCAGCACCCGTCGCCGCCACCATCCCCGTCGCCCGCGTCGATCCCGGCGCCGTCGTTGCCGCCGCCGCCGTCGCCGCTCCCCGCGTCGTCGCCCCCGTTCCCGCCGTCGGGATTTCCCGCATCGATCACGCCGGCGTCCACGCCCTGACCCAGCGGGAACATCACGATCGAGTTGAAGTTCATCACGCCCGCCTCGAGCTGCTTGCACTGCGTGACGGTGTTGTAGCCGGTCTTCGATGCGGTCACGCACGCGTAGCGCGGCGGCAGGCTGAACGTGTACCTGCCGTCGGTGCCGGTGGTGTCGGTGCGGCCGTCGTCGAGCCGCACCAGCACGCCGGCGAGCGCGGGCCCTCCGAAGACGCTATCGAACACGTTGCCGATGAGCGACACCGGCGGCTGTGCGCCGAAGGTGATGCCGACGTGATTGGCGACAGGTCGCTGGACGCCGTCGGAGGGCGAGCTGACCAGGCCACCCTGGTTCGCGATCACCATCGCCGACGCCCCGCCGCCGTCGAGCGCGATCGCGTCGCGCACGCCGCGGTCGCGCAGGAACGCGGCGAGCTCGGCCGCGGTCATGCCGACCGAGCCGGCCTGCCAGCCGTCGACGACGACGAGCCACAAGGTGCGGTTGTCGTCGGAGAGACCGAGCGCGGTGCGCGGCGCGCGCACGCACGCGATCGCGCCGGTGTCGGCGCAGTCGTAGCTCGTGACCGCGAGGCCGGCGCGCACCAGCATCGGGCGACCGCCGACCACGCCGGTGACGAACGACGGGAGATCGCCGAGCGCGACCACCGACTCGGGGGCGATGATGAGCCCGTCGGTGCGGCCGGCGACCTTGCCGAAGCGGAACACCGCGGAGACCGCGTCGTCGGCGGTCTGGCTCCACGCGGCGCCGGCGCCCATCGCCAGGCCGGCGGGGACGTAGCCCGCCGGCGCGAAGAGGTCACCGTTCACCGCGATCTGCGCGCCGATCCCGGCGGCGAAGGCGGAGACGGTGCGGCCGCGATCCTCCTCGCGCGTCGCGTGCACCGTGATCTCGGCCGAGGTCAGGTCGACCCGCACGAGGTGGATGAGCGCGGGGATCGCACCCTCGCTCCACTCCTCGTGGTCGACGCCGGGGTAGGGGGTCGTCGAGGAGGTCCGCGTCGCGGCGCCGGCGCCCGCCGCGGTGGCCGCGACCAGGGCGGCAACGATCGCCGCACCGATCACCGTCGCGGTCGCGTACTGCCGACGCATGGGCCCATAGTACCCGAGCGCGGGTTCCTGACGTACCCTGGCGAGATGTCGGACCAGCGCACCGTGCGGGTCGCCACCTGCCACGACCCGGCGGAGGCCACCGTGATCCGGTCCGTGCTCGAGGCCCACGGCATCGACGCCATCATCCCCGGCGAGCAGTCGGCGTCGCTCGGGACCGCGGTGGTCGGGTTTCGCACCCACGTGTTCGTCGACGCCGGCGACGCCGAGACGGCGACCGAGCTGATCGCGCAGCTCCGCGACGGCGGCGGGCAGATGGACAGCGAGGACGAGGACGAGGACGAGCGCGACGACGAGGGCGCCCTGGCTACCACCGACGTGGCCGTCACCGTCGATCGCCGCGTGCGCATGGGCGCGACCGTCCTCCTCGCCCTGGTCATCACGTTCGGCACCGCGCACATGTCGACCGGCGCCTGGAAGCGCGGCGTCGCGTTCGCCGCGATCGAGCTGGTCGGCATCCTGCGGGTCGCCGCCGGCGACCGATGGGGCGCCGGGCTGGTCGCCGCGGCGATCCTCGCCGACCTCGTCGGCGCGGTCCTGCGCGTCCACGCGCGTGGCGCGCCGGCGAAGCTGCCGACGGCGACGCTCGTGCCCCGCCGGTAACGCCGCTACCGCCCGACGTCTACGGGATCGCGGTGGCGCGGCCGGTCTGGACGCGCACGTCCACCATCGACGTCGTGCCCTCGGCCTCGTCGAACACGGCGACCGAGCGCTTGCCTTCCTCGTAGGCGACGCGCGAGGTCTGGCGCCCGCCGAACACGAGCTGCTTGCCGCTCGGCGCCTCGACCCACCCGAGCTGCAGGTCGAGCTCCACCGTGTCGTCCATCACCTCGACGGTACGGCGGACCTTGCCCGACATCTTCGTGGTCTCGACCTCGACCTCGTACTTGCCGGCCGGCACCGGGCAGTCGAAGGGAAGGGGCCGCTTGACGCACGCCTTGACGCCGTCGACCGTCACGCGTGCGTCGAGGTTGGCGGAGACGGTGATCGCGGCGCCGCGGACGAGTCGGCCGTGCACCGGGACGCTGCGCGCGCCCTGTCCCGGCGACACCGAAACGGTCACCGGTGCGTGCTTGGGCATGCGCAGGCCGACCGTGTGGCGCTTGCCGGCCTCGACCAGCAGCTCGCGCGTCGGCGTGGTGACCCCGATCTGGCGCTGGCCGTCGATCCAGACGTCGGCGCCGGCGGGCTCGGAGGTGACGACGAGCGTCGCGAACGCAGGGTCCATGGCGAGCGATTGCATCACCTGCGCCTCGCCACCGGGCGAGGGCACGCGGATCGAACGCGTGACCTCGGCGTAGCCGCCGTGACGGAAGGTGACGGCGACCTCGCTCGACGGCGTGAACGTCGTGATGGTGACCGGGGTGATGCCGACCTCGACACCACCGGCGATCACGGCGGCGCCGCGCGGATCGCTGTCGATGAGGACGGTCGACGTCCGCGGCACGAGGCGGAGCTGGAGGTTGGTCGGAGGCCCCTCCGCCGGCTGGAAGACGGTCTCGGCGGGGCTGTGTCCGTCGAGCCGGGCCACCACACGGTACGCGCGCCCGACCTGCAGGCTGCCGACGCTGAGGGCGCCGTCGGTGGCGACGCCGCGCACGCTGCCGTCGATCTCGATCGTGGCGCCCGCAGGCTCGGTGGCGATCGTGACCGAGGTCGTCGGCGTGCGCGCGAAGCGTGGCCACGCGACCATCACGATGAGCGCCATCAAGAGCACGATGGCCGCCGACAGCGCGCCGATCATGCCGCGCGGAGTGCGGGCCACGGCCGCGCCGCGGCTGCCGGAGCGGCGCTCGACCGGATGGCCGACGCCCTGGGGCAGGAGCCGCGACGGGCCGGCGGCGAGCCGGCCGGCGGCGTCGATCTTCTCGCTGAAGAAGCCGAATCCCTCGAGCTGGACCTTCGGCGTCTCGAGATCGAACTGGCACACGCACTCGGTGGCGACGCCGGGCAGCACGTTGAACAGGAAGCGCGTCGAGCTGTTGGCGATGAGGTAGAGGCCGAGGCCGGCGCCGCCGGTCTTGCGGTCGATCTGCTGTTCGGAGTGGAGGCACTTCCACAGGTAGCGGAGCACGGTGGCGCGCTCGAGGGTGCCGAAGCTGTCGCGCACCGAGACCGTGAACGTCGATCCGTCGCACGCGTACTGCACGACGACCTTCTGCTCCATGCGCAGCTGGATGCGGCTCTTGGTCGGGATCTCGGCGAAGATCTGCTTGCCTTGATCGTCGACGGGCGCGTCGTAGAGCGCGTTCATCAGCATCTCGTCGACGCACTGCTCGATCGCCTCGCGGTACTTGCGGCGCACGCCCATGAGCTCGGCGAACTCGGTGATCTGCGCGATGCAGAGCGACTTCTCCTGGTAGTCGCCGACGAGCGTGGAGTAGACGCGCGTGCCCCA
>DDTA01000287.1 GCA_002344285.1 Myxococcales bacterium UBA2376 | reverse complement strand
CCCCGCGTCATCCGATCGGTTCGTCAGCGCCGGTATGAACTCTGGAGCACGCTGGTCGCCGTGCTGAGATCGAGGTCGTTGGCGATCTGGAGGATCCAGACGTCGTTGGCGCCTCCGGAGAGTGTGACATCCGTCGGGATGGTCACGCCGGTGCCCCAGGTGTAGAGGCCAGGAGCCAGCGTCTCGCCCCCGATCTCGCCGCTCATGAAGTTGAGGAAGTCAGGATCGGTTCGACTCGCCGCATCGGTGTAGGCAGCCTGCATGTCGAGGACCGCGACGGTCAGATTTGATGGTGTCGGTGCGGCATAGTTGCTCGCGTAGACCTTCGCCGGAGGCACGACCGACGCCGACGTGGCGAACACGTTGGTCGAGTCCGCGATCAGCGAGAAGCCAGTGATGAAGGTCGCAGCGGCCGGGCTCAGGGCCACGTGTCCGCCGGTGATCGACGAGCCGGTGACGTTGGTGATGCCGGTCTTCGCGAGAAGGACGTAGCTTGCAGCGGCTTGCGGATCATCCGTGGCACCGAGCGCCACGGGCGCCGGTCCGAGCCCGAGCGGATTGGGGGGATTGTTCGGGACGGCGTCCACGCCGCCGTCGGCTGCGGCATCGTCGCCGTTGTCCCCGCACGAAGCCTGGATCAAGAGCGCAAAGGGAAGCAACACGAGTGAGCGAAGCATCGAGGTCCTCTCGTTGGCGCGGCGGAGAACATCTACGAGCCGCAGCCAAAGCCCACCTCTTGGTGGACGCTGAACATAAGGACGACTTCTCCTTGAACAAGTGCGATGACGCGAACGTGACACCGTCGGTGCGACGTCAACGTCTCGGCGAGCGAATCCGCTCGGCACCCGTCCCGTTTCTGTCGCCCGAGAGCCGACCGTGAACGCGCGCCGCGGGCAGTTCGACCGCGAGTGGTTCAACGCGCCGAAGATCAGGACCGCCCAGCCGAGCAGCGTTCCGTACGCCTCGCCGACGGCGCCGATCGTGTGGGATCCTTCACACGGCAAGGGTCGCAGCACCGCGGCGTCCGGTGACCACGAAGTCCTGAACGCCGAGGAGGTCGCGGTCTTCCTCCGCGTCGACCAGAAGACGGTCTACGACTACGCCAATCGAAACCAGATCCCGCACCGTCGCCTCGGGCGGCGGTTGCTGTTCAGCCGGTCGGCCCTCGTGGCATGGTTGGCCGATTGTTGGGGAGCGGGTCGAGCATGATCTGTGGCTCGTCGTCGAACGGCGGACGCGCTGGCTCGAAGACGTAGCCGATGCCCGCCACGATGCGCCGCTTCTCCACCCAGACCGCATGAAGCACGACCCTGCGGCAGTCGCAGCCGGGATCGTTGCAGTAGAACTCGCGGAACACGAGCGTGCCGATCGGGCGCGCGTGTTCGTCGAGGGGATGAACCGCGACGGCTTCGCGGCCTGCGAGGTCCGGGAAGACGAGGTCGAAGGGCAGCACGCGGTCGGACGCGACCGCGTGCCCGTGACAGCCGCGTTTCGCGCGTCTCAGCTCGCGGCCTTGGGCGCCGGCTGGTTGCCCGCGCCGCCGGCGCACGCCCGGCCCCCCCGCGCCGTCGCTCGGGCCCGGCCGCATTCTCGCGGGAAGAATCGACGTCGGTCGCGTCGGGGAGGCAGGAGGAATCGTCATGAAGCTGAAGTCGACTCTGAAGACCGGTCTCGCCGCCGTCGGCATCCTCGGCGCCGCCCTGGCCGTCGCCGTCGCCGTCCCGGTGCTCCCGGCGCTCGCCGGTACGAGCATCCCGGCGTCCAACAGCGTCGTTCGCGTCTCGGCCGGCGCCTGGGCCGACGGCGTGGTCCGCACCACCCGCAACTCGCCGGACTCGACGGCCTACATCACGTGCACGGTCTACTCGTACGCGACCTTCGATCAGGCGCGCTGCAGCGCGCGCGACCCCGAGGGCGACTACGTCACCTGCATGACCCAGGAGCCCCGCATGATCGCCGCGATCCGCAGCGTCCAGCCCGAGTCGCGTCTGTACTTCCAGGCCAACGGCGGCGCTTGCTACATGATCGAGGTGCACATGGACTCGGCGAGGCTGCCGTGACTGGTCGCGGGTCGCGCTGGCTCGCCGCCGCGGCGCTGTTCGCGCTGGTCGGCGTCACGATCTCGAGCTGGCGTGGCCAGGATCGCCTCGCGGCGCGTGCCGATGCGAGTGAGCGTGCGCTTCAGATCGTCATCGCGCAGCAGCGCCAGCTCGCCGCCTCGCTGGAGGTCGCGATGGCGCGCCGACCAACGCCGTCGACCGCGTCTACCGTGTGTGCGCCGGCGCAGGCCGTGGTCGGCGCGTCCGCGACGCATTCAGACGCGCTTCCGGAACCGGCGGCGCCGACACCGCTCCTCGAGGAACCCGGTGTCGTGCAGGCGCGCGCCGCAGCCTGGTCGGCAGTCGAAGGTGTGCTCGCGCGCGGCGAGTGGACCGAGGAAGATCGCGCCCACCACGGCCCGCTCTTCCGCTCCCTCGACGATGCGGAGCGGATGCGCATCCTCACGACCCTCGCCGACGCCATGAACCGCGGCGAGCTCGCGCCCTCCGTTGCCGACTTCCTGTGATCCACCCGGCGAGTGGGCAACCCGCGCGGCCAACGCCGACGCCTACGACCTAACTATCGAGCGGGAGAAGGGATTCGAACCCTCGACGTCAACCTTGGCAAGGTTGCACTCTACCACTGAGTTACTCCCGCGTGGTTCGAGGCGGTTCTTGTAGCCAGACCCCCGCAACCTGTCAAGCGGGCGGGTCGGGCTTCTCCACGGAGCCGGCGCTGGTGATGGCGGCGGGGCCGGCGGGGGCGCCGCCGAACCTGGGGGCGGGAGCGACGATGGACGGAAGGACCAGGGGGGCGGTCTCCGCGGCGGGGGAGCCCTTGACGCCGGCGGACGTCGTCCCGGGGCCGCTGGTGCCCTTGCCGGCCACCGCCGCCGCGGCGCCGTGGAGGGGGCGGGTGTCGACGTAGTCGATGGTCTTGGCCCAGGTCTGGAGCTCCGGGGCGTCCATGCTGTCGGCGATCTGGGCGAGCTCGTCGGCGGCCTGGCGCGCGGTCGGCCGGTCGGCGGGCTGCTTGGCGATGCAGCGCTCGATGAGCGCGATGAGCGCGGGGGTCGAGTCGGTCGTGATCCGGCGCGGCGTCTCGTGGACGTGGGCGTAGAGCCACTGCATCGGCGCCGTCGCCTGGAAGGGCAGGCGGCCCGACAGGCACAGGTAGAGCACCATGCCGAGCGCGTAGACGTCGGCGGAGCCGGTGACGTTGAGGGGCGTCGAGACCTGCTCGGGCGCCAGGAACTGCGGCGTGCCGATGACCTGGCCGTGCTCCGATAGCGACCCCGCCGACAGGGTCTCGCGCACCTTGGCCAGGCCGAAATCCAGCAGGCGGCAGCCGGGGCGGTCGGCGGTGATCATGATGTTCTGCGGCTTCACGTCGCGGTGGACGACGCCCAGCGCGTGCGCCACCGCCAGCGCGTCGGCCACGACCGCGCCCAGGCGCGCGACGATCGGCTTGGGGATGCCGCGGCCGCGCTCGAGGCACGCGTCCAGGGTCTGGCCCTCGACGAGCTCGAGGGCCTGGTACAGCCGGCCGTCGGGCGTGACGTCGACGTGCAGCACGCGCACGATGGCCGGGTGCGAGAGCGACGCGGCCGCCGTCGCCTCCTGGAGGAAGCGCACCCCGCCCGAGACGTCGCCGCTCTGCGGTCGCACGACCTTCACCGCCACGCGCTCGCTCGCGAGCTTGTCGACCGCCGCGTAGACGACGCCCATGCCGCCGACGCCGACGACGTACTTGATCTCGAAGCGATCGCCCAGGACCGTCCCCGGTGACAGCGTCTCGCCGCCGTGCTCGGCCAGGGCCAGACGGCGCAGCGCCATCGCCAGCTCCTCGGAGCGCGACGCGACCTTGCCGGCGAGCTGGCGGTTGAGCGCCTCGATGCGCTCGTTGTTGGCGACGATCTCGCGCACCTGCTGGGTCACGCGGTGCTCGAGGTCGCGGTTGATCTCCTTGAGCTGGTGGCGCATCACGGTCTCGCGCACGAACGCCGCGAAGCTCAGGCGCTCGACCACGATCACCGCGACGAACGAGCCGAGCGCCGTCGTCAGGTGGCCGAGGCGCGCCGCGCCCTCCGGCGTCGCCTCGAACGACGCGATCAGGACGGCCACGAGGCCCGCGGTCTGCGCCACGAGGAACGGCACGAAGCGCGGGTGGAAGAGCACCGCCGTGAGGAACACCACCGCCACCCAGGCGATCATCTTGAACTGGTAGTGCAGGGTGTTCACCACCAGCGCCGCGCCGATCAGCACACCCAGGACCACCATCACGTCGCCCATGTGTCGGCGCACGACGGCGCTCGCGCCCGTCTTCTCCGTGCCGCGGGCGACGCCGGTCGCCACGGCGAGCGCCAGCGCCCCGCACAGATCGATCATCGTGATGCCGCGCTGCCACTGGGCCTGGGCCTCGTTGCGCGGCGACACGAAGAGCATCGCCATGGAGATCCCGAAGAGCAGGACCATGAGCAGCGGCGCCGCCGCCGTCGTGCGCGCGAGGTTGCGCGCGACGCGCTCGCGCTCGACGACGGCGGCCTCCGCCGCCGACAACCCCCGTGTCGGCAACAGCCGGCCGATCAAGCCGCTCCCGCCGCCCGGCGCGTCGCCAGTCGCCATCGGTCGCGATGTTACCCGAAGCGGACTCGGAGTTCGACCGAGGAGACGTGGGCCCGATCTGTGCTAGCGTCGCAGCCCATGCACGTGTCTCGCTTCCTTATCGGTGCTCTGGCGCTGTCTTTCTTGGTCGCAGGCTTCGGCTGCAAGACCGGCAAGTCCGGCGCGCCCCCGGTCTCCAACCCGATCGTGACGTTCACGCCGCCCGATCGCGAGGACGTGTTCCCGGACGAGACCGAGACCGACGACGGCCCGGACGACGGCGGCGGCGAAGATTTCGGCTCCGAGGATTGAACGATGTGCGGCATCGTGGGCTATGTCGGAGGGCGACAGGCGACGCCCATCCTCGTCGGCGGGCTGCGCAAGCTCGAGTATCGCGGCTATGACTCGGCGGGCGTCTCGGTCTGGTCCGACGGCGCCAGCAAGGTCGTGCGCTGTCGCGGCAAGCTGAGCGCGCTCGAGGAGAAGCTCCTGAAGGAGCCCGCGCCCGGCTCGACCGGCATCGGTCACACGCGCTGGGCGACGCACGGGCGGCCGTCCGACGAGAACGCCCACCCGCACAAGGTCGGCTCGGTGTCGGTCATCCACAACGGCATCATCGAGAACCACCTCGCCCTGCGGCAGGAGCTCGCCGCCGGCGGCTCCAAGTTCACCTCGGAGACGGACACCGAGCTGTTCGCGCACCTCATCGATCGCGCGCTCCGCGGCGGCGCGACCGACACGACGACCGCCGTGCGCCAGGCCCTGCAGAAGGTCCACGGCGCGTACGCGTTCGTCGTGATGAACGACCAGGACCCGACCACGCTGGTGGCGGCCAAGAACGCCTCGCCGATGGTCGTCGGCCTCGGCGAGGGCGAGAACTACATCGCCTCGGACGTGACCGCGATCCTGTCGGAGACGCGGCGCATCCTCTTCATCGAGGAGGGCGAGATCGTCACGGTCACGCGCGAGGCGGTGAAGATCACCGACTTCGACGGCAAGGCCAAGGCGCGCGAGCCCAAGACCATCACGTGGAGTGCGATGCAGGCCGAGAAGGGCGGCTTCAAGCACTACATGCTGAAGGAGATCCACGAGCAGCCGCGCGCGGTCGCCGACACGCTCGTCGGGCGCGTCGATCTCGAGCGCGACGACGTCGTCCTCGACGACGTGAAGCTCGACGGCAGCAAGGTCAAGCGCATCATCTTCGTCGCGTGCGGCACCTCGTACCACGCGTCGCTCGTCGGCGAGTTCATGATCGAGGCGATGGCGCGCATCCCGGTCGAGGTCGAGCTCGCGTCGGAGTTCCGCTACCGCGATCCGATCGTCGGCCCCGGTGATCTCGTCGTCGCCGTGAGCCAGTCGGGCGAGACCGCCGACACGATGGCGGCGGTGCGCGAGGCCAAGGGCAAGGGCGCCCAGGTGCTCGCCATCTCGAACGTCGTCGAGTCGTCGATCCCGCGGCTCGCCGACTGGTCGTTCTACACGCACGCCGGCCCCGAGATCGGCGTGGCCTCGACCAAGGCGTTCACCACGCAGCTGGTGTCGATGGCGCTCCTCGCCATCTACCTCGGCCGCCGCACGGGCAAGCTCCCGCCGGCGCGGGCGCGCGAGCTGCTCGCCGAGCTGGTGCAGCTGCCCATCAAGATGAAGGACGTGATCGACGGCGGCGCGCAGCTCCAGGTGCTGGCGCGGCGCTACGGCAACGCGCACGGCTTCCTCTTCCTCGGGCGCGGCGCGCAGTACCCGATCGCGCTCGAGGGCGCGCTCAAGCTCAAGGAGATCTCGTACATCCACGCCGAGGGCTACGCCGCCGGCGAGATGAAGCATGGGCCCATCGCGCTCATCGACGAGCACCTGCCGGTCGTGGTGCTGGTCCCGCGCGGACCCAACTACGACAAGGTCGTGTCCAACCTGAGCGAGGTGAAGGCACGGCAGGGCAAGATCCTCGCGATCGCGACCCGCGGCGACGTCGACATCGGCGGCACCGCCGACGAGGTCGTGCTCCTGCCCGACACGCCGGTCGAGCTGCAGCCGATCCTCACGGTCCTGCCGCTCCAGCTCCTCAGCTACTACGTGGCCGACTTCAAGGGCACGGACATCGACCAGCCGCGCAACCTGGCCAAGAGCGTCACGGTCGAGTAGCGCGGGCGTGCGCGCTACAATGCCGGGCGATGCCCCCCCGGCGGAAAGTCAGCGCGAAGGCACCGGTCCTCACGCACCTCGATCAGCGAGGGCGGGCACGCATGGTGGAGGTGGGCGGCAAGCCGGAGACCGAGCGGGTCGCGGTGGCCACGGGTGAGGTGCGCATGGCGGCGGCGACGGCGACGCTCATCAGCGCCGGCAAGGTCGCCAAGGGCGACGTGCTCGCGGTGGCGCGGCTCGCCGGCATCCAGGCGGTCAAGCAGACGCACGTGCTCATCCCGCTCTGTCATCCGCTGCGCGTGAGCGGTGTCGACGTGGAGATCGAGGTGAGCGTCGAGCGCGGCGGCGTCGGCGTCGCCAGGATCCGGTCGGTGGTCCGCGCGGTCGATCGCACCGGGGTGGAGATGGAGGCGCTGACCGCCGTGAGCGTCGCCGCGCTCGCCATCTACGACATGGCCAAGGCGGTCGACAAGGGCATGGTCATCGGTGAGGTGCGGCTCGAGGAGAAGCGCGGCGGGCGTAGCGGCCACTGGGTGAGGGCGGGGTGAAGGTGCGCCCGGCCGACCGCGCGCTCGCCGTCGCCGCGGCCGTCGTGGCCGTCGCGGTCGGGGGCGCGTGTCGGTTCGAGGCGCCGGCGTTCGAGGGCACGAGCTACGCGTGTCCGCCGCCGGACGAGCGCTGTCCGCCCGGCTTCGTGTGCGTCGACGGGCGCTGCACGACCGGCGCGGGCGACGTCGACGCGGCGCCGGACACGCTGCCGGTGCGGGTCGACGTCACGTACGACACGTCGATCCGCTCCAACGAGCCGAACGTCAACGACGGCCCGCTCCAGTTCCTCGAGATCGACGCGTCGCCGCGCAAGGTGTCGCTCGTCTTCGTCGACCTCACGACGATCGCGGCCGACGCGCAGGTGCTGGGCGCGAGCTTCGGCGCGACCGTGTTCGACCCGCTCGAGAACGGCACGTTCCAGCTCTACCCGCTCACCGAGTCGTGGACCGAGGACGGCGCGACGTTCGTCGAGCGCGAGCCCGGCGTGCCGTGGACCGCGACCGGGATGGGGGTGCCGACGCTCGACGCCGGCGCGCTCCTCGGCGAGCTCGCGCCGCGCGTCGCCGGCGCGGCCACGGCCGCGCTCGATGCGGCGCTGGTCCAGGGCTGGGTCACGTCGCCGGCCACCAACCACGGCTTCGCGATCGTCTCCACCTCGCCCGACGGCCGCGGCGGTCAGCTGCGGTCGAGCGAGTACACGGTCGTCGACGAACGCCCGTTCCTCGTCGTCACGCTCGCCGCGCCCTGACGAGGTGCGGCGTGTCGCGCGAGCCCTCGTCGCGCAGGCGCAGCGCCAGGTCGATGCGCATCGCGGCGTTGATGAGCCCGAGGTGGCTGAACGCCTGCGGGAAGTTGCCGAGCTGGCCGCGCGTGCCCGGATCGAGCTCCTCGGCCAGCAGGCCGACGTGGTTGGACGCGTTGATGTGGTCGACGAAGACCGCCTGCGCCTCGTCGACCCTCCCCATCATCGCCAGCACCTCCGCCAGCCAGAACCCGCACAGGACGAACGCGCCCTCGTCGCCGGGCAGACCGTCGTCGTAGCGGTAGCGGTAGAGGAACGAGCCGCGGCCGAGCTCGTTGCGGATGTGGCGGACGGTCTCGACCATGCGCGGATCGCGCGCGTCGACGAGGCCGTAGAGCGGCAGCGTCAGGAGCGCCGCGTCCACGCGCGTCTCGTCGTACGCCGCCACGAAGTGGCCGCCGTCGGGGTGGAGGCCGCGCGCGAGGATCTCCGTGCGCAGGGCCTCGGCCTCGTCGAGTAGCTCGCCGCGCAGGGTCGCCTCGCCGAACGCGCCCGCGAGCCCGGCGCCGCGATCGAGCGCCACCCACGACATGAGCTTCGAGTGCACGTTGTGGCGGCGGCCGCTGCGCGGCTCCCAGATGCCGTCGTCGGGGTCACCCACGCGCTGGCGCAGGGTCTGGATCACCGCGCGGATCTTCCGCCACGAGGCGAGCGTCAGCGAGTTGCCGAACCGCTCGTACAGGTGGGCGGCGTCGACCAGCGCGCCGACCGTGTCGAGCTGGAGCTGGTCGCGCGCGCCGTTGCCGACGCGCACCGGCCGCGAGCCGCGGTGGCCGGCGAGGTGCGCGAGGTCGATCTCGGCGGGGACGCGGCGGCCGTCGATCGCGTACATCACGTCGAGGCCGCGATCGAGATCGATCGCGTCGCGCACGAAGTAGAAGAAGTCGCGGGCCTCGGCCGTGTACCCGAGGAGGTTCTCGGTGCGGATCGCGAACGACGAGTCGCGCACCCACGCATAGCGGTAGTCCCAGTTGCGGACGCCGCCGATCCACTCGGGCAGGGACGTGGTCGCCGCCGCCACCATCGCGCCGGTGGGCGCGTAGGTCAGGAGCTTGAGGCACAGGGCCGAGCGCNNCGCATCACGTGGTGGCGCCACGGCCCGTCGTAGCCGAGGCGATTCGACCACTCGCGCCACGCCCGCCGCGTCGCGCGCAGGTGCTCGTACGAGCGGTAGTGGGAGAGCGGCTCGGGCTCGGCGCCGCTCCACGCCAGCACCATCCAGTGGGTGGTGCGCGCCGG
>DDTA01000331.1 GCA_002344285.1 Myxococcales bacterium UBA2376 | reverse complement strand
TCGTCGTGGAACACCACGACCTCGCCGCTCGCGCACAGGAGCACGTCGAGCTCGACGCCGTCGGCGCCGTGCGCCCGCGCCAGCGCGAACGCCGCGAGCGTGTTCTCGGTCGCGTGCGCGCTCGCCCCGCGGTGCGCCCACACCCGCGGCCGCGCGCCCCGCTGGAGCCATGGCCCGCGCCGGCGCCGGCCCCACGCCGGGAACAGCCTCGCGATCATGGATGCTGGCTCGCGCCGGCGCTCACACCGACTCGACGAACGCCTTGTGCAGCGCGCGCGTGAGCTCGTCGACGTGCTGGCGATCGCACCACAGCGTGATGCGCAAGGGCGATACGCTCACGGCGTTGAGCGGCACGCCGGCGCCGATCGCGGTCTGCCGCGCGCGCACGATGATGCCGGGGTTGCCGCCGATGCCGTGGCCGACCATCGTCACCGCGCCCTCCTCGCCGATCTCGAGCGACTCGCCGAGCACGTTCTCGAGCTTGTGCTTCACCGCCGCCCAGTCGGGCACGTCGGCGATCGTGAACCACGTGCGCAGCTCCTTGCCCTCGAGATCGAGGTGGGTGAGCGGGATCGACGCGGCCTCGAGGATCTGGAGGCAGTTCTCGACGCTGGCGCCGCCCGAGGTCTTCAGCCGCACCAGGTTGCCCTGGCCGGTGACCGCGGCGACCTGGCGCTCGCGCTCCGGGCTCCAGTCGATGCGCGTGCCGCCGCCGTCCTTGGCGGTCGCGCGCGCGTACACGGCGATGCCGCTCTTGCGCGCGAACTCGACCGACGCGTCGTGCAGCACCTTGGCGCCCTGGGCTGCCAGCTCGAGCATCTCGTCGTGCGAGATCGCGTGCAGCAGCTCGGCCGCCGTCACGACGCGCGGGTCGGCGCTGTAGACGCCGTCGACGTCGGAGCAGATCTCGCAGTAATCCGCGCGCAAGGCCGCCGCCAGCGCCACCGCGGTCGTGTCGGAGCCGCCGCGGCCGAGCGTCGTGACCTCGCGCTTGTACGACACCCCCTGGAAGCCGGCGACGATGACGACCTTGCCGCGCTCGAGCTCGTCCTCGATCCGGAACGGGCGCACCTCGACGATGCGCGCGCCCGAGTGGCGGTCGTTGGTCATGATGCCGGCCTGCGAGCCGGTGAACGAGATCGACTCGAGGCCCTGCTCGCTCACCGCCATGGCGAGGAGCGCCATCGCCTCGCGCTCGCCGCAGGTGAGCAGCATGTCGAGCTCGCGCCGCGACGGCGACGGGCTCACCGCCTTCGCCTTCTCGATGAGCGAGTTGGTCGTCTTGCCCATGGCCGAGACGACGACGACGACCTTCTTGCCCGCCGCCTTGGTGCGCGCGATGCGCTCGGCCACGAGGCGGAGCTTGTCGACGTCGGCGACGGAGGAGCCGCCGTACTTCTGGACCACGATGCCGGTTTGGGTCACGCGCGCATCGTAACAACTACGAGAGGCACGGCAAGACCGCGGCCACGATTGCTTCGGTGACGGCATCGAGCGGCTGTTCGCCGTCGAGGATCGTGATGGCCTCGCCCGCGTCGGCGAGCTCGGCGAGCACCGCCTCGTAGCCGGCGGCGACCCGCTCCTGCATCGGCAGATCCTCGAACAGCTCCTGCGTCCGTCCGGCCGCGACGCGGCGCTCGGCGGCGACGGCGGCGCGCACGCGGAGGAACACGGTCAGGTCGGGCTTGCGCGCGCGCCCGTTGAGCGCGCGGATCCAGTCGCGCTCGGCGCCGGTGCCCTGATAGGCGAGCGACGAGTGGTACCAGCGGTCGGAGATGACGACGTGGCCGGCGGCGAGCGCGGGCTCGACCTCGCGCTGGACGTGGTCGAGGCGGTCGGCGGCGAACAGGAGGCCGAACGTCGCCTGCGAGATCGACGCGCCGGGGATGGCGTGGCCGCCGGTGAGCATCTCGCGGATGAGCCGCCCGATCGGGCCGTCGGACGGCTCGCGGGTGACGTGTGCGCTCCGGCCGCGCGCCGCGAGCGCGTCGGCGAGGCGACGCGCCTGGCTGGTGGTGCCGGCGCCATCGAGGCCTTCGAGGACGATGAGCTTGCTCATGGATCTGCCTTCGCGCAGCTCAGGAACGGGGGAGGATCGCGAGCCAGCTGTGCGGCGCGCGCTCGACCAGGAGGACCTTGCCCGGCGGCGCCTTGGCGACCAGCGGGTACCAGTCCTCGGCCTCGTAGAGCGCCTGTCCCTCGATGAGCTCGGGCAGGTAGAGGTCGACCTCGACGAAGCGTCCGCTGGTCGCCTGGTCGACGCTGCGGGCGTAGGTCCACTGCCTGGTCGATTCGAACGGGTACAGATCGTTGTGCAGCGCGCCGCCGAACACGACGATGAGCGGCCTCGGCTCGGCGTGCTCGTCGCGGTAGCGCACCGCGCTGCGGGTCACCCGGTCGAGCTCGCGGGTCACGACGTCGAGCAGCTTCTCGGCGTCGACGCCCGTCGGCGGCGCCACCGCCGCCAGGTCGTCGCAGGAGAGGCGCATCACGTGCGGCTTGATCCCGTGCTGCTTGATCACGCCGACCAGCGCCCCGATCTCGTCCTTGGTCGACTCGGGGCGCTTCATCGCGCTCTCGACCCGCTGGGTCGCGGCGCCGCCGATCTTGCACGCCGGATCGACGAGCCACGTCTCGATCACGAGATCCGACACGCGCGTGCCGAGCGCCGGCATCGCCTCGGTCGTGAAGCGCGCGAGCGCGGACGTCGTCGGCCCTGCCTTGTCGGTGCGCAGGTGGAGCTCCCCGACACCCAGGACGCGCGGCTGGTCGCGCAGGATGTGCGCGAACGCGCCGCCGAGATCGTCGTGCACCGAGTGGGGCAGGGCCATCGCGTCGGTGTCGCCCACGACCGATGGCACGGCGTCCCCGGGCGCCGTCTGCGCCGGCGGCACCGGCGCGTCGTCGCGCTCGGGCTTCTTGCTGCCGCAAGCGAGCGACGCGATCGCCAGCGTCCACGCCGCGACCGAGGAGCGCCGAACAGCGGTCATGGGCGGACGATACCAGGGTCCCGGCACGAAGACGTCGACACCACGCCGCCCACCCGGTTGCGTCTGGGGTATGGTCACGCCATGGCGCCGAGGCTGGAACACCTGCGTCTCATCCCGCTGTTCCGCGGTTTCGCCGACGAGGAGCTGGCCGAGCTGGCGGCGCTGTTCGCCCCGGCGCAGGCGCGTCCGGACGGCTCCCTGTTCGAGACCGGCGAGCCCGCCGCCGACCTGTACCTCCTCTCGTCGGGCGAGGTGACGCTCGTGCGCCCCGCCGACGACACGTACCGGTTGCGGCCGCCCGCGCTCATCGGTGAGCTCGGCGGGCTCACCGGCCTGCCGCGCTCGTGCCGCGCCGTCGCGTCGGCCGACGCCGAGCTGTGGCGCCTCGACGCCCGCCGCTTGCAGGCGTACTTCGGCGAGAACCAGGAGCTCGGCGTCCGCTTCCTCGCCAACCTGCTCGAGGTCGTCGCCGACAAGGTGCACCGCGATCAGCGCCGCATCGGCGACATGCGCCAGAACCTCGTGCGCACCCAGAAGTCGCTCAAGCAGATCCGCGACCTCATCCTCGAGAGCCCGGAGAGCCCGCTGTCGGCGCCGATCCACGACTCGGTCGATCGGCTCATCACCCACAACCGGCGCGTCAACTATCGCGTCGAGCCGCCGCAAGCGCTCCGCGCTCACTTCCGTCTCGACACCGGCGCTGCGGAGGTGCTCGAGCTGTCGCGGACGCACCTGTCGATCGCGTGGCCGGGCGAAGGCGTGGTCCCCGCGCCCGGCGCCTGGCACGCGGGCGTGCTCGAGCTCGCCGGCACCGAGATCCCGGCGAGCGGCAAGGTGGTCCGCGCGGACGCGCGCCGCGTCACGTACGAGCTCGACCTGTTCATCGACGAGTATGCGGCCGCGCTGGAGGGCTACCTGACGCGCGTGCAGCTCCTCGACATCCTCGTCTGACCCGAAAACAAAGAACGCCGGGCACGGGGCCCGGCGTCTCGACCCGGCCCGCAGGCGGACCGGATGACGACTGGCGCACGGGTCATCCCGTGGCCGTCTGGATCACTTCTGGGAGACCTTGCCGTTGTCGGCGGTCTTGGGAGCTTCCTTCTTGGGCTCCTCCTTCTTGGGGGCCGCCGTCTTGGGCGTCTCCTTCTTCTCTTCCTTCTTCGGGGCGGCGGTCTTCTCGCCCTGGCCCTTCTCGCCGTGCGGACACGCGAAGGCGGGGGTGGCGAACGCGAGCGCGATGGTCGCGGCGGCGATGGTGGCGATCTTCTTCATGGGGTGCTCCTTGGGTCCTGACTTTGCCACGATGAACCGGCGCCGCCAAGCGGCTATTTCCCGCGAATGATCCGGCCGGCGTTCACGCTCTCCAGGAAGTCTCCGACCACCATGGCGCTGTCGCGGAGCTTGTCGCGCCTGTCCCACCTGGCGAAGAGGCGCGGGTGCTCGTCGGCCATGCGGAGGACGTCGTGGTGGAGCCTTGCCACGCCGCGGCATTCGTCGCCGATGCGCGACTCGTCGATCTCGATCGCCGGGATCGTGACCGGCGGGCGCGGTGTGCCGGCGGCCAGCGCCGCGAGATCGAGGCAATCCGAGAGATCGTTGGCCGCGGTCACGCGCTGGTTCAGGTCGGCGAAGCCGAAGTGGTTCTGCATGTGGCGCAGCACCGAGCAGTGGTCCATGACGACGCTCGAGACGTGGCCCTGCTTGACGTAGGGGCCGGCCACGAGCGTGGGCACGCGGAAGCCCATCTGATCGAAGCCGGTCGCCGCGAAGTCGTCGACCGTGGTGGGCGGCGCGACGTGATCGTAGAAGCCGCCGTTCTCGTCGTAGGTGACGACGAGCAGGCAGTGCTCCCACAGCGGGCTGTTCGCGAGCGCGTTGTAGATGCTGGCGATGAACTGCTGGCCGAAGATCGGGTGATGCGGCGGGTGGTCGTCGTTGTAGCCGAACGCCGGATCGATGTACGTGACCGGCGCGAGGTTGCCCGCCAGCGCGTCGCGGTAGAAGTCCTCGACCAGGAAGATGCGCCCGTTCGGGTCGAGCGTGTCGACCAGCGCGAGCACCGGGATGTCCATGTAGTAGTACTTCCAGGGCACGCCGATGTCGTCGAGGCGGTGGTGCACGCTCGGCCAGTCGAAGGTCGTCGGGAAGTCGTTCGACATGATCCCGCTCGACGATCCCGAGTGCCAGTACATGCGGTTGGGCCAGGTCGGGCCCATGACCGAGCAGAAGTAGCGATCGCACGACGCGAACGCGTCGGCGAGGGCCCACGACACGGGCACGAGATCGCGCGTCAGGTACTGCATCGCCTCGATCGCGTTCCCGCCGTGGCGCGCCTGATGCGCGGTCAGGAAGCCGGCGTTCGAGCCGCCCGCGAACTGGTCGCGCGAGGCGGACCAGCCGTGTGGCGGATCGGGCACGCAGGTGTCGCCGAACCCGGCCTCGTAGACCTGGACCATCGTCCCGGCGAGGTTCGGATTGCTCATCGTCGCGTCGAGGCCGTCACCGGGCAGGCCCACGAGCTTGCGCGCGCCGAGGAGATGGTCGTACGACCGGTTCTCCATCATCACCACCACCATGTGGTGGATGCCCGGCGGCAGGCTCGAGCCGCCGTCGCCGCACGCCGGCAGCACCTTGGCCGCGCCCGCCGCGCCCGCCATCGCCCCGATCGTCTTGAGCGCTTCGCGCCGCTTCATGGTCATGGTCCGACCATATACCGGGTCACGTCACAGGAGCGTGACGATCCAGGCAGCGCCGAGCCACATCCCGAGCGCGGTGCCGAGGCCCGAGGCGATCGCGACCAGGAGGATGTGCGAGACCGGGTTGCGCCAGAACCCTCGTAACGTCGTGACATCATCCGGCAAGCGCTCGCAGTCGACCACCGTCGGCTTGCGCCGCCAGGCCTCGACGACGCCCACGACCATGCCGGTCCCGAGCAGCGGATGGATCGCGGCCACGGGGGCGACGACGATCGCCGTGAGCACCGAGAGCGGACGGCCGCCGGCCAGGAGCGTGAGCGCGCCGGCGCCGATCGACGTGGGCAGGACCAGCGCCTTCACCACGTCCTGCGCCGAGACGTTCTCCGAGTGAAAGGCGCCCCAGACGAGGCCGGCGACGAGCAGGAGCGGCACCGCCCACTTCACGATCGTCCACAGGAGCGACGGCGGCGGGAGCCTTGCGAGCGCGTCGCGATCGATCGTCTGACCGAACTGGCGGCGCATGCCGGGCACGTGCGCGGCGCCCACGACGGCGACGACGTCGCGCGCGCCGTTGGCGCTGTGCTCCATGCCGCTCACCAGGAAGGCGTCGCGCTCGTCGATGAGCGGCTTCTTCACCTCGGGCAGCGCCCGGGCGAGCTCGTCGAGCATCTCGGAGAGCGCCTTGCCCTCCTTGAGCTGCTCGATGTCCTCGGCGGTGAGCTCCTTCTTGCCGCTCTTGCCGCGCGCGTCATCGTCATCGTCATCGCCGAAGCCGACGAGGAGCGACGACAGGAGCATCGAGCGCTTCCACAGGCCGAGGTTCGACCAGGTGCGCTTGAGCGTCGTGTGGATGTCGCGGTCGATGAGCTCGACGCGGGCGCCGACCTTCCTGGCCGACTCGATCGCCGCGAGCAGCTCCGCGCCCGGCTTCACGCCGAGCGCGTTGCCCATCTTGCGCTGGTAGCTGGCCAGGGCGAGGTGGGCGAGGAGGTAGAGGGTCTTGCCCTCGCGCACGACCTTGAACACGTCGAGCGTGCGGAACGCGTTCTCCTGGGTGAGCGCGTCGTACCGCCCCTGGCAGAGCTCGACGCAGACGACCTCGGGGCGCAGCTCCTCGATGACGCGCGTGACCTCCTCGACCGAGCGGCGCGACACGTGCGCGGTTCCGACCACGTGGAACGTGGTGCCGTCCTTCTCGAGCTGGGTCACCGACGACGTGGACACGTGCCGGGGTTCTAGCACACGAGCCCGGGAACACGACGGTGGTACGGTGGGGCGAAGGAGCAGCCATGGCCGAGATCCCAGCCCTCGACGACCGCACCCGCACCGAGCTCGAGGCCGCCGCCTTCCGCCGCCTCGTCGAGCATTTCCGCGCGCGCACCGACGTGCAGAACAAGGACGTGATGGAGCTGGCGGGCTTCTGCCGCAACTGCCTCGCCAAGTGGTACCGGGCGGCGGCGGAGGAGCGCGGCGTCGCGCTCTCCGACGAGGCGGCGCGCGAGATCGTGTACGGGATGCCGTACGGAGAATGGAAGACGAAATATCAGAAGTAGGAGCTGCGACGACGCGCGCGGCTCAGTAGATCGACAGGCCGAAGGTCGCGTCGCGCGCCATCTCGTCGTAGGCGCGCGTGATGCCGAAGCGGCCGGTGATCGCGAGCCGCGTCGTCAGCTCGTACTGGAGCTTGACGCCGGCGCCGGTGAAGCCGGCCTCGTCGGTGCCCGTCGACGACGTGCGCCAGCCGAGCGACAGGTTGCCGTAGCCGCCGCCGTGCAGCTTGCCCGCGTCGAGCGGCATGAGGTCGAGCTCGAGGCCGGCGCGCAGGTCGAGGATCGTGTCGCCCATCGCGTCGTCGCGCCACGCCGGCGTCCACGCGAACTGGATGCCGAGCTGGTGCACCGGGTAGTAGCCGAACTGGATGTGGAACTGCGGGCCGAGCCCGCGCCCGTCGGGGCCGTCGATCTCGCCGGCGCCGCCGAGCACGCTGTACGTCCAGCCCTGACGATCGAGCGGCGCGCGGGCGAGGCGTTGCCACGGACCCTCGACGTCGCGGACGACCGCCTTGGTCGCGACGGCCGCCGTCTGCGGATCGAGCTGCGCGAGCGGCACGACGCCGTAGCCCCACGGCCCCCAGAGGTGCACCGGGTGCATCGGGTGGAGGCGCACCCAGCCGTCGAAGCGGTTGCCCTCGGTCGCCGCGAGGACGATGCCGGCGCCCGCCGCCATCGCGACGAGGAGGATCACCGCGCCCTTGCCGTCGCCGCCACTGCCGCCGCCGCCGCCGCCGAGCTTGCCGCCGCCGCCACGTCCCCCGCGGCCGTGAGGCCGGCGACCGTCACCGACGACGATCACGGTGCGCGGCACGAAGACGATCTGGGTCTCGCCCGTCACCCGCGGCTGGGACGGCGGGCTCTCGCCCTCGAACTCCTGGATCACGCGCACCTGTTCGGCGCGCACCTCGGGCGAGGTCGCGGCGAGGCGCTGGAGCTCGGTGCTCGGGATCTTGTAGGTGTTGGTCAGGCAGCCGCCCAGCATGGCGGCCACGGCGACGAGGGCGATTCCCCGCATGAAGTGTCCTGGTGAGAGGACGGTCGGCAGAGGGATTGTAGACTACTCCGCCGGGCATGCGAACGGTCGATCTCGACGAGCTGCGCGCCGAGGCCGACGCCTTCGACGAGGCGGTCGCCGCCACGGCCCAGATCGACCACTTCTGCTCGTCGTCGGCGTGGGTCGTACCTGCCCACGACGCGCTCATGGGCGAGCGGGTGCCATGGATCGTGCGCGGCGACACGGGCTGGGGCGCGTGCGCGATCGCACGACGTGGTGACGGCCGCTTCCTGGAGCCGCTCGAGCTGTCGTGGGGGCTCGCGTGCCCGCTGGTCGGCAAGGATCCCGACGCGCTCGCCGACGCGTTCGTCGCGGCGGCCGCGACGAGCCGGCGGTGGGACGGGATGCTGCTCGCCGGGCTCGCGCCGGGTAGCGCCATGGAGCGGGCGCTGGTGCGCGCGATGCCGGCGCGCTGGCGCAAGGGCCACGGTGCCGAGAGCGCGCGCGACATCGCGAGCCTCGAGGGCGGAGTCGACGGCTTCCTCTCGCGGCGCAGCCGCAACTTCCGCAAGGCGCTGCGCGCCGCCGAGCGCGACTGCGCGCGCGCCGGCATCACGTTCGAGGAGGTGGTGGTGCGCGACGTCGCCGGCGCCGACGCCGCGATGGCGCGCATCGTCGCGATCGAGTCACGCAGCTGGAAGGGGCTCGCGGGGGTCGGCGTCGACCAGGGACCGATGCACCACTTCTACGCCGCGATGGTGCGGCTGCTCGCGCCGCGCGGCCGGATGCGCCTGATCATGGCGCGACGCGGGGAACAGGATGTGGGCTTCGTCCTGGGCGGCGTGTTCGCCGGGACCTACCGCGGGCTCCAGTTCTCGCACGACGTCGAGCTGCGCCACCTGTCGCTCGGCAACGTGCTGCAACGACAGCAGATCGAGCGGCTGTGCGCCGAGGGCGTCCGCGGGTACGACCTCGGCTCCACCATGGAGTACAAGGAGCGCTGGTCCGACGGCCCGTTCGTGACGCGGCTGCTCGTGGTCCTGCGCTGATGCGTGCCACGCGCGCGGCGCGCGTCGCGGCCGACAGATCGTAAGCAACCCAGACCCGCGGCGTTTGTCATGCGTCATGGGACAGATGCCGCGCGCTGGATGGATCTCGGGGCTCGCGCTGTTGGCGCTCGCCGGTGCGGCGGACGCGCGCCCGGTGCCGCCGGATGGCGGTGACGGCCACGACACGTACGACACGTACGATGACTACGTCGAGCGGCCGATCGTCATCGCCGGCGATCCGCCGCGCCCTCCCGCGCCGCGCGAGGAGCCTCCGCCGCGGCCCCGACCGCGCAAGGCGAGCATGGGCTTCGCCGCGGCGGGCATGAGCTACGCGGGCGACGAGATGACGCCGCTCGAGCGCTTCGGGCCGCAGGCGACGATGGGCATCGTCCACGTCTCGCACCGCAAGGAGCCGGGCTTCGAGGTGATCGCCGGGATGAACGGCGGCGATCGCGGGCGCAGCTACACGCTGACGGCGCGCTTGATCCTCACGCCGCGCCTCGAGCGCACGCACCTCGCGCGGCCGTTTCTCGCGCTCGGTCCGGCGTTCGCGATCGCGCGCCTCGACGAGGACGCCGACAAGGGCGTGGCCGCGGGCCTCGGCATCGGGCCGTCGGGCGCGATCGGGCTCCACGGCTTCCTCTCGCACCGCGTCTACTGGCGCGCGTCCGCCGGCTTCGTCGGCGCGGGCATCGGCACGTTCTCGGGCGACCTCGGCCTCGGCTGGGTGATCGACAAGTGAGCCGCAGGAAGATGATCATGCGCACCACCAACGTCACGCCCTTCGCCCTGGTAATGGCCGCCGTTGCCGGCATGGCCGGCACGGCGGAGGCCGACGACGACCTCGCCCTCATGGCGACCGGCGCCTGGATGATGCCGCGCGGTGACGTCGGCGAGTCGTACGGCGGCGGCGCCGAGGCGCGCATGGCCGACGATCACCTGACGATCGGCTTCGGCGCGCGGGCGCTGGTCGGGCGGGCGCCTGCGATGCGGCGGCGCGACGTCATGGACGTCGACTTCAACGTCGGGTTGCGGCTGTGCGAGCGGTGCGAGTCGTTCTCGCCGTACGTGGGGGTGGGGCTGGATATCCTGCACGTGACGACGCACGAGCCGACGCGCAGCGTGCGCGGCTCGACGATCGGGCTGAGCGGACACGTCGGGTTGATGGGGCGGATCGGGGACGACGATGACGACGATGGCGGGTGGGTGTGGCGGGCGAGCGCGCAGTATCTCGGGGCGATCGTGCCGGGGACGGGGGAGGATCTTGGTGGGGTGACGCTGTCGATCGCGGTCGGGAAGACGATCATGGACTAGGGAGAAGGAGAGGGAGAGGGAGAAGG
>DDTA01000107.1:189-10002 GCA_002344285.1 Myxococcales bacterium UBA2376 | reverse complement strand
ATCGAGCAGGACGCCGACGTCATCCTCTTCATCTACCGCGACGTCGTCTACAACAAGGACTCGGAGACGCCGCACATCGCCGAGATCATCCTCGGCAAGAACCGCCACGGCTCGATCGGCACCGTCGAGACCCACTTCGAGGGCCGGTTCACGCGCTTCGAGAACCTCGCCCACCGCGACGACGGCCCCCCGCGCTGATCCGGACCGCGCGCTCGACGACCCGCGCGAGCGGTGACGGCAACGGCGGTTCGCTCGCCAGCGCCTCCGCCGCCGCGTCTCGAAACCGGCACCGAGCCGGACGACCGGTGACGTCCGCGAAGCTCCGCTGCGGCAGCAGATCCTCGGTGAGACCGAGCACGACTCGCGCGCCAGCGCGTAGTCGGCACCCGAGATCAGCTTCAGCCACATCGCGGAGAGCCGCGGCGTGAGGACCGGGACCCTGAACCCCGGGATGCGTCGACCCTCGAGCGCGGCGACGATCTCGATCATCTCGCGCACGCTCAGGACGTCCGGCCCGGGGATATCGCACCAGGTGTTGCGCGCGAGGGTGACGTGCCGGGCATCGAGCAGCGCGGCGATGACGTCGGTCAGCGCGATCGGGCAGCTCTTCGACTCCAGCCAGCGCGGGAACACCATGAACGGGAGGCGCGCGGTGAGGTCGCGGATGATCTGCCACGACGCGCTGCCGTTCCCGACGATCATCGACGCCCTGAGCTCGATCGCTGGCACGACGCCGCCGCGCAAGATCTCGCCGACCTCGAGTCGGCTGGCCAGGTGTGGGCTCGGTCGATCCCGTGGCGCGACGCCGCCGAGGTACACGATCCGGCGGCACGTGCTCGCCGCCGCCGCCCGCACGAACGCCTGCGCGGAGGCCCGGTCGGTCGCCGCGTAGTCACGCTCACCCTTGCCCATGCTGTGCACGAGGTAGTACGCGACGTCGTGCCCGGCGAGAGCCGGCCCGATCGTCTCGGGGCGCGTGAGGTCGCAGTGACGCCAGACGCCGTCGCCACGCAGCCACGCGGGCGAGCTCCGGGAGGAGGCGGTCACCTCGTCGCCGACCGCGGCCAGCGCGCCGACGAGCGCACGACCGACGAACCCCGTGGCACCGACGACCAGAGCTCTCATGGCATCACCGAGGCGAGATGATGCACGTCGCGCGCCAGGCTGCGCGTTCGCGGTCCGATGGTCCAGAATAGGCCCCGATGGCGACGATGCGAACGCTGCTGCGGAGACCCAGCTTCTGGATCGCGGTCGCGCTCGTGGTGGGGGTCGCGGTCGCGATCGCGCTGAAGGCGCGCGGGACGGCCGTGAAGACCACCCGTGCGGTGCGGAAGGATCTCGAACAGCACGTCGTCGCGAGCGGACGCGTGCGGGTGCCGACGCGTGTCCAGATCGCGGCGCAGACCGCAGGGCTGGTGGTCGCGGTGGGGGTCGTCGAAGGCCAGCGTGTCGCCACCGGCGACCTGCTGGTCCAGATCGACGACCGGGAGCAGCGCGCGGCCGTCGCGCAGGCCGAGGCCGCGGTCAAGCAGGCGAACGCGCGCGTCGACCAGCTGCGGCGCGTCGGCGCCATCGTCGCCACCCAGGCGCTGCGAGAGGCCGAGGCCGGCTTCGAGCGCGCGGCGGGCGACCTCGAGCGCACCGAGAAGCTGGTCGCGGCGGCGGCGGTCCCGGGTGTGGAGCTCGAGAACGCACGGCGCGCGCTCGAGATCGCCCGGGCGCAGCGCGCGGCCGCCGAGGCGCAGCAGCTCGCGGCCCAGCCCATGGGCGCCGACTCGCGTGTCGCGCTGACCGCGCTCCTCCAGGTTCAGGCCCAGCTCGCGGGCGCCAACGTGCGGCTGAGCCAGACCCGCATCACCGCGCTCCAGGACGGCACCGTGCTCGCGCGCTCGGTCGAGCCCGGGGACGTGGTCCAGCCGTCGCAGACGTTGCTCGTGCTGGCGGCGGACGCGCGGGTCGAGCTCGTCTTCCAGGCAGACGAGCGGAACCTGGCGCTCCTGCGCCTGGGGCAGACGGCGCGCGCGTCCGCCGACGCGTACCCGCAGGAGGTGTTCGAGGCGGTCGTCGGCTACATCGCCCCGTCCATCGATCCGGCGCGTGGCACCGTCGAGGTGCGGCTCACCGTGGCGTCGCCGCCGGCCCAGCTCAAGCCTGACATGACGGTGTCGATCGATCTGCTCGTGGCGTCCCGATCACGCGCGCTGGTCCTGCCGAGCGACGTCGTCCGCGATGCGTCGACGGCGATCCCCTGGGTGCTCGCCGTCGAGGGAGGGCGCGCGGTCCGGCGCGACGTCACGCTCGGCATCCGCGGTGACGGCTCGACCGAGATCGTGGACGGGCTCGCGGAGGGAGCGGAGGTGATCGTGCCCGACGGTGTCGCGGTCGCGCCCGGTGCGCGCGTGCGCGCGGAGCCCGAGTGATGCCGTTCGAGTGGTTCGTCGCCCTGCGCTACATGCGCGACGCCCGGGGCCAGACCGCGCTCATCTTCGCGGCCGTCGCGGTCGGCGTCACCGTGATCGTGTTCCTCTCCGCGCTGATCGGCGGCTTGCAGGCGTCGCTGATCGACAAGACCCTCGGTTCGCAGCCCCACATCACGCTCCTGGTCCCCCGCGAGGTGCCACGGCCGCTCGCCGCCGCCACGCCGACCACGGCGATCGCCCGGGCGACCCAGGAGAGCCCGCAGCGGCTGCGCTCGATCGATCAGTGGCCCGAGGTCGTCGTCGCCGCCGGGCGCATTGATGGCGTGATCGCGGCGGCACCGTCGATCTCCGGCGCGGGCTTCGCGGTGCGCGGGGAGGCCAGGAGCCCGATCGTCGTGCGCGGCGTCGACCCCGAGCGCTTCCTCCAGATCATCGACATCCGCGAGCGCCTCGTCGCCGGTCGCTTCGTCGTCGGCGGCGGAGACGTGGTGATCGGCGCCCAGCTCGCGTCGGAGCTCGGGGCTGCGGTCGGGGACAAGCTCCGCGTGTCGTCGAGCGAGGGCGTCGACGACGTGGTCACGATCCGCGGGATCTTCTCGCTCGGCGCTCGGGCGGTCGACGCGACGTGGCTGCTCACCTCGCTCCGCCACGCGCAGGCGCTCTACGCCCTGCCGGGTGGCGTGACCACGATCGAGCTCAAGGTGGCCGAGGTGTTCGCCGCCGAGCGCATCGCCCGCCAGGTCGCGGGCGCGACCGGCCTGCGCGCCGACAGCTGGATGACGGTCAACGCCGAGCTCCTCGCCGGCCTGTCGGCGCAATCGAGCAGCAAGTGGCTGATCCAGTTCTTCGTCGTCGTCGCGGTGGCGCTCGGGATCGCGAGCGTGCTCATCGTGTCGGTCGTCCAGAAGTCGCGCGAGATCGGCATCCTGCGCGCGGTCGGGACGCCGCGGCGGCGCATCGTGCTCGTCTTCCTGATCCAGGGCGGTGTGCTCGGGCTGATCGGATCGATCGCCGGCGCGGGCCTCGGCGCGCTCCTCGCCAAGCTGTTCGAGGGGCTCGTACGCGATCCGGGCGGCGCGCCGAGGTTCCCCGTCCAGCTGACGCCGGCGCTATTCCTGTCCTCGATCGCGCTCGCGATCGGGGTGGGGCTGGTGGCAGCGATGATCCCGGCCCGGCGGGCGTCGCGGCTCGATCCCGCGACGGCGATCCGCAATGGCTGAGCGCGAAGACGTCCTCGTGGTCGACGGCGTCGTCAAGGAGTACGGCGACGTCATGCGCACGCGTGCGCTCGACGGCGTCGATCTCGTCCTCGGGCGCGGCGAGCTGGCCGCCCTCATGGGACCGTCCGGCTCCGGCAAGAGCACGCTGCTCAACATCATCGGCCTGCTCGACCGGCCGACCTCGGGTCGGGTCTTCCTCGCCGGCACGGACACCACCGGGCTCGGCGAGCGCGAGCTGACGGCGACGCGTGCCCGCACGCTCGGCTTCGTGTTCCAGTTCCACCACCTCCTGCCATCGTTCACCGCGCTCGAGAACGTGATGCTGCCGGCGTGGGGGGAGCGCGGGCGCGTCGACCGCGAGTTGCGCGCCGCCGCCGAGTCGATCCTGGAGGCGGTCGGGCTCGCCGATCGCATGCACTACCGCGCCACCAACTTGTCGGGCGGGCAGCAGCAACGCGTCGCGATCGCACGCGCGCTCGTGCGCCGGCCCGCGCTGGTCCTCGCCGACGAGCCGACCGGCAANNACCGTCCTCGTCGTCACCCACGATCCGCGCATCGCCGCCGGGTGCGATCGCGTGATCGAGCTAGAGGACGGCCGCGTCGTCGCCGATCGATCGGTCACGCCGGCGTGAAGGCGTCGACCTCGACCGCCTCGTCGCGCAGGCGCGCGAGCAGCTCGGGCGGCGGGTGCGAGGTGACACGGTAGCGGCGCGGGCGGTGGCCGTCGGCAGGGGCGAAGCCGGCGCCGAGCACGGCGCACACGCGCGCGAACGGCACCATGAAGCCGGGCGCGGGGCCGCGGTCTTCGGCGTCCTCGGCGTCCTCGGCGTCCTCGCCGTCCTCGTCGTCCCCGCCCTGGAACATGAAGCGCACCAGATCGGCCGCGGGCAGGAGCGAGTCGATGTCCTCGCCCCACATCGTCCAGGTGAGCGGCAAGCCGTCGCGGCGGATGACGCCGGTGAGCGAGGCGACGAAGACGTCCTTGCCCTCGCGCTCGTGGACGATGTCGAGGGTGTCCTTCTGGTTCGCGTACTCGGTCAGCGCGAGCTTCACGTGGCCGAGGCGCACCGCGTTGCACGCCGGATGATCCGACGGCAGCTCGAGCGGGACGACCTCGCCGGCGCCGTCGACGGTGTAGACCGCGGGCGAGAGCGAGCGGTTCGAGCTCTCGTACTCCTCCTGCGCCATCTCGGCGAGCGCCTGCAGCGCGACCGGATCGGCGTCGCCGGCGATCACGCAGCGCGAGCGCGTCGGGATGATCGCGATCGGGCGGCCGGCCACGCGATCGGCGAACGAGGCGAGCAGGCCGGGGATGGCGAGGCGCGAGCTCTCGTACGTGTCGCTGGCCTCGACCGTGTAGAGGTCGGTCTCCTCGTCGAGCTCGGGGGCGGGGAGGCGACCGGCGTTCTCGACGGCCTGCACCAGCGCGCGCTCGGGGTCGACGCCCCAGCCGCCGAGATCGTCGACGGTGACGTAGCTCATGCGATCGGGCTCGTCGAGGACGAGCGCGAGATCGACGTAGGGCAGGAAGGGCTGGCTCGCGACGACCGGGGTCTTCTGCGACGCGACGACGGCGTCGAGGCGGAAGAACCCCTGCGGGCGGAGGACGGGCAGGACGCGTGCGCGCGCGGCCTCCCACGTGGGCGCGGCCTCCGTGGGCCGCAGCGCCGCCGACACGCGACGCAGCACCTCGACCTCGCGCTCGCCCGGTGGCAGCTCGGCGGTCTCGTGGAAGTAGTTGTCGAGGAAGAGCCGCAGGTTCTTGCCGTCGCCCAACGACACCTCCAGCGCGAACTCGTCCGCGCGGACCTCGACGGCGAGGACGCGCGGATCGGCGCGCACCAGCTCGGCGAGCGAGGTGGCGAACTCGGCGCGCTCGTCGTCGCTCGGGCCGTCGCTCGCGCCGTCGTCCGGGCCGTCGGTCATGCCGTCGCCGCCACGCTGGTCGCCACCGGGAACGCGGCGCGCAGCTCGTCGGGCACCTTGCGCGGCTTGCCGGTCGCGAGGTCGATGAAGGCCCACGTCGACGAGCCGCGGCACACCTCCACGCCGTCGGCGACGCGGCGCATCGCCGTCCGGCGGATCGAGGAGACGCCCTTGACCGCCTCGACCCACGTGGTCACGGCGACCCGCTGCTCGGGCAAGACCGACGACAGGTAGTCGACCTCGTGGCGGCGCACGACCCAGATCGCGCCCAGGCGCCGGTACGCGACGTTGTCCCAGCCGACCGCCGCGGAGTGCGACAGCGCGACCTCGAGGATCCAGCGGAGGTAGACGAGGTTGGACACGTGGCCCAGGTCGTCGATGTCCGCGGGCGCCGGCACCAGCTCGATCGTGTGCTGCACGGCCGGAACGTACCGCGCCCGGCGCGCAAACAGAAACGGCGCCTGCTCCCGCAGGCGCCGTCCGGATCCGTCGAGCTGGCCGGGCAGCGCCCAGCCCGCGCTCACTTCGCCTTGGCGACGACGAAGAACTTGAGCTGGGCGATGACGCCCGCGGCCAGGCGCACCGGGACCTCGTACTTGCCGAGGGCCTTGATCGGCGCGTCGAGCTCGATCTGGCGGTGGTCGAGGTCGACGCCCGCCTTCTTGAGCTGCTCGGTGAGGTCGCGGCTCGTGACCGAGCCGAACATCTTGTCCTCGTCGCCGACCTGACGGTCGAACTGGAGGGTCACGACGTTGATGCGCTCGGCCTGCGCCTCGGCGACCTCGCGCTCCTTGGCGACGCGACGCGCGATGACGCGCTTGTCGTGCTCGAGGCGGTGGACGTTGGCGGCCGTGGCCGACACCGCCATGCCGCGCGGCACGAGGTAGTTGCGGCCGTAGCCGGGACGGACGGTGACGAGCTCCCCGGCCTTGCCGAGGTGCGCGACGTCCTGGGTCAGGATGACCTGCATGGGCATGGCGGGCTCCTCACTCTCCGGTGACCGAGATCGGCAGGAGCGCGAGCATGCGCGCCCGGCGGATGGCGACCGAGATCGCGCGCTGGTGCTTGGCGCACGAGCCGCTGATCCGGCGCGGGACCATCTTGCCGCGATCGGTGATGAAGCTGCGGAGCAGCTGCGGGTTCTTGTAGTCGATGAGCGTGGTGGTCTCGCTGCAGAAGCGGCACACCTTGCGGCGCGACGGGCCGCCACGGCCACCCTTGCCACCGCGTCCGCGGTCGTCGCCCTTGTCGTCGATGTCTTCTTCGATGCGGGACATGGATCAGTTCTCCTTGGGCTCGGCCGGTTCGTCCTCGAAGCCGGGGGCGACGAAGTCGTCCTCGTCGTCGTCGGAGGACGTGGGCTCCTCGGCGCCGCGCGAGAGGAACATGTCCTCCTCGTCGGCGGCGGTGGCGGCGGCGCGCTCGTAGGTGGTCTCGTCGATCTCGGTCGGGCGGGCGTCGGCGACGACGTTCTCGTCGACCTTCACCGTCATGTACCGGATCACGAGATCGAGCATGCGCAGGTTGCGCTCGGCCTCCTCGACCACGCCCGGGCTCGCGAGGTAGCGCCAGTACAGGTAGATGCCCTTGCGCTCCTTCGACACCTCGTACGCGAGGCGCCGCTTGCCCCAGTTGTCGACCTTGAGGATCTTGCCGCCCAGACCCTCGATGATGCCCTTGACCTTGGTGTTCACCTCGGCGACGCCGTCGTTGGCGGTGTTCGGCCGCAGGATGTACACGGTCTCGTACTCGCGCGCCGTGCCGGGCGCGTCGCGCAGGCTTTCCAGTCTTGCCATGTGTGCCTCTCGGGAAATGCCCGTCCACGAAGGGACGAGCGAGGGAAGGGGCGCTTTCTAGCAGACCCCATGTGTCCCGCGCAAGCCCTCCCGTCCCCGTGCCCGTGCCCGTGCCCGTGCCCGTGCCCGATCCGGGGCCCTAACCCGTGACGATACCCAGCCCATTCACCTGGTTCATCGCCGGCCCGACCCCGACGCCCACGACCGCCTCCACGGCCTCGACGGCTCTCGTCACGATGCCGTCCACCAGCCCCGCCATCGCCGCCGGGAAGTCCCCCAGCACCCAGCCGCTCACGTCCTTGCCCGCCACGTGATGCGGCGGCTTGCCGACGCCCACCCGCACCCGGGCGAACCCGTTGCCCCCGCACTGCTCGATGATCGACCGGAGGCCGTTGTGGCCGCCGTGGCCACCGCCCTGCTTGACCCGCACCACGCCGACCTCGAGGTCGATCTCGTCGTGCACGACCAGGATCTCGTCCATCCCCACGCCGTAGAACTTCATCGCGCGCTGCACGGCGAAGCCCGACAGGTTCATGAACTCCATCGGCTCGAGCAGCACGACCTTCTTGCGGCCGCGCGGGGTCGTGATGACCCCGGTCGCGGTGTGCCCGCCGAGCTTGCCGCCGGAGCGCAGCTCGCCCAGGCCGTGGCGCGCCGCCACGGCCTCGACGACGCGAAACCCGATGTTGTGGCGGTTGCGCGCGTACTTCGCGCCCGGATTCCCGAGCCCGACGACCAGCACGACGACCGCCTCGCCCGGGCCTCTGGGTTACTTCTTGGCCGCGGGCTTGGCCGCCGCCGCCGCGGGCGCCGCCTTGGCGTCCTTGCCGGCAGCCGCCGGGGCCGCGCCCTTGGCGCCCGCCGCCGCCGCCGCCGCATCGGCCGGAGCCGCCGCATCGGCAGCCGCCGCCACGACCTCCTCCTTCTCCGGGGCCTGGAGCGAGATCACCGCGTCGCGGCCGCCGGTCACGGCGATCACGCCCGCGGGCAGCTGGACGTCGCTGACGTGGAGCACGTCGCCGATGTCGAGCGGCGAGATGTCGAGCACGAGCTTGACCGGGATGTCCGCCGGCTTGCAGCGCACGTCCATGCTGCGCAGAACGGTGTGGATGACGCCGCCGTTGATCGTACCCGCCGGCTTGCCGCTGAACTCGAGCGGCACCGTGGCGACGACCTCCTTCTGCGGATCGATCGCGAGCAGGTCGACGTGGGTGACGTCGCGGCGCACGGGGTCGAGCTGGTAGTCCTTGAGCAGCGCCGACAGCGTGCGCACCGCCTGGCCGCCGTCCTCGACGGTGACCGAGATGACGGTGTTCTGGCGGCGGACCGGGTCGAGCGCGGCGCGGAGCGCCTTGACGTCGACGGCGATCTGGAACGGCGCGATCGGGCCATCGGTCGACGCGCCGTAGAACACGCCGGGGACCTTGCCCTGGGTGCGGAGCTGGCGGGCGGCGCCCTTGCCGGTGGTGTTACGGAGCGAGACGGTGAGCTGTCCGATGGCTGACATGACGTTTCCTCTACATGAAAAGCGAGCTGATCGAGTCGCCGTGATGGATGCGCTTGATGGCCTCGCCGAGCAGACGGCCGACCGACTTCACGCGGACCTTGGAGCAGGCATGACCCGCGTCCGAGAGCGGGATCGTGTTGGTGACGACGACGTGCGAGAGCGGCGAATCGCTGATCCGCTGCACCGCCTTGCCCGAGAACACCGCGTGCGTGGCGCACGCAGCGACCTGCGAGGCGCCCGCGTCCTTGATCGCCTGCGCCGCGTTGGCGAGCGTGCCGGCGGTGTCGATGATGTCGTCGACGATCACCGCGCGCTTGCCCTTCACGTCGCCGACGATGTTCATCACCTCGGAGACGTTGGCNNGCGCGCGCGCGCTCGACGCCGCCGGCGTCCGGCGAGACCACGACCGTGTCCTCGCCGCCGTAGCCGAGCGTCCGCAGCTCGTCGATGAGCACGGGCATCGCGAAGAGGTGATCGAACGGGATGTCGAAGAAGCCCTGGATCTGACCGGCGTGGAGATCCATCGCGAGCGCGCGATCGGCGCCCGCCGCCGTCAACAAGTTCGCGACGAGCTTGGCCGTGATGGGCGTGCGCGGCTTCGACTTGCGGTCCTGCCGCGCGTAGCCGAAGTACGGGATGATCGCGACGATGGAGCCGGCCGACGCGCGCTTGAGCGCGTCGACCATGATGAGGAGCTCCATCAGCGACTGGTTGGGCGGCGTGCAGGTCGGCTGCACGACGAAGCAGTTCACGCCGCGGACGTTCTCGCCGATCTCGACGTAGATCTCGCCGTCCGAGAAGTGCGTGACATCCGCGCGGCCCAGCGGGATCTCGACGAACTTGCACACCTCTTCCGCCAGCGCCCGGTTGGCGTTCCCCGTGAAAATCGACAGTGACTTGAGCACGCCGGTCTCCGAAGGTCAGGTGTGGGTCGGTCTACCCGG
>DDTA01000107.1:0-177 GCA_002344285.1 Myxococcales bacterium UBA2376 | reverse complement strand
GCCCGTGCCCGTGCCCGTGCCGGATCCGGCTTTGATCCCGAGGCTTTCGGCCCGCTTCGCCAACCGCTCGACCTCCTTGGCCTCCAGCCGCTCTGCCTCCTCCACCAGCATGACCGGGACGTCCCCCTCGATCCGGTACCGCATCCGGGAGCCCACGGCCAGGAGGAACGAGGCCTC
>DDTA01000137.1:42978-43333 GCA_002344285.1 Myxococcales bacterium UBA2376 | reverse complement strand
CCCCGGCACGCCCGATCGCGGCCCCCCGCCCGCCCTCGCCGGCGCCGCCGCCGGTCGTGCTGCGTCCGGGTCCCCCGGCGCCCGCGCCCGTCGCGGCGCGCCCTGCGGCGAGCGCCGACACGATGAGCGCCGCGGAGCTCGCGAGCCTGCTCGGTCGGGCCGCGGATCCCGCGCCCGCACAGATCCCCGCCGTCGTCTCGCAAGACGATCTCGACCGCCTGTTCGGAGGTAACGCGTGAACACCGGCGGCACGGCCACCACCACCACCACCACGACCAGCGCCACCGCCACGACGGCCGCGCGGACGCGCGCCGCCGCCGCGATCGAGCTCGTGCGCACGCGCCGGCTCGGCGCC
>DDTA01000137.1:31254-42948 GCA_002344285.1 Myxococcales bacterium UBA2376 | reverse complement strand
CCGAGCTCCTGCCGCGCGCGCTCGCCGAGAAGCACGGCGTCGTCCCGGTGTTCGTGTCGCCACAGGAGCTCTCGGTCGCCACCACCGACCCGACGCAGCTCGAGCTGGCCGACTGGCTCGCCCGCCAGCTCAAGCGCGCGGTCACCTTCGTCGTCGCGACGCCGCCGGAGGTCGACCGCGCCATCCGACGGCTCTACGACGCGCGGAGCGCGGGCGCCAGCCGTCTCGACGCGGAGGCCGAGACGGTCTCGCACGAGGCGCTCCTCGCCGCCACCCCCATCGTCAACAACGCGATCGCCGGCGCGCTCGAGCAGCGCGCGAGCGACATCCACATCGAGGCGTCGGAGCACGACACGACGATCCGCTACCGCGTCGATGGTGCCCTGCGGACCGTGGAGGTCCGCCCGATCGACCTGCACGCCGCCGTCGTCTCCCGGATCAAGGTGCTCGCCAACCTCGACATCGCGACTCGCCACGTCCCCCAGGACGGGCGCATCAAGCTCCGCCACGGCCACGCCGACGTCGATCTACGCGTCTCGATCCTGCCCACCTACTGGGGCGAGAAGGTCGTCTGTCGCCTGCTCGACAACCGGCGCGCCGCCCTCCCCCTCGACGAGGTCGGCTTCTCCACCGACGAGCGCGCCATCTTCGAGCGCATGATCCAGTCGCCCCACGGGCTGCTCCTCGTCACCGGGCCGACCGGCAGCGGCAAGTCGACGACGCTCTACGCCGCGCTCAACGCCGTGCGCTCTCCCGAGCTCAACGTCGTCACCGTCGAGGATCCGGTCGAGTATCAGCTCCCGGGCATCAACCAGGTGCAGGTGAACGCCAAGCGCGGCCTCACCTTCGCCGGCGCGCTGCGCTCGATCCTCCGCCAGGATCCCGACGTCATCCTCGTCGGCGAGATCCGCGACCACGAGACCGGCGTCACGGCCGCCGAAGCCGCGCTCACCGGACACCTCGTGCTCTCGTCGCTCCACACCAACGACGCCCTCTCCGCGGTCACGCGCCTCACCGAGATGGGCATCGAGCCGCACCTCGTCGCGCCGTCGCTCCTCGGCGTCGTCGCCCAGCGCCTGGTGCGCCGCGTGTGCCCCGGCTGCCTCGAGCGCCACACGCCCGACGCCGCCGAGGCGACCACGCTCGGTCTGCCCGAGCTGCCGCGCGGCTTCGAGCTGGTGCGAGGCCGCGGCTGCACGGCGTGTCACCGCACCGGCTACCGCGGACGGATCGCGGTGCGCGAGCTCCTCGAGATCGACGACACCATGCGCGTGCTCATCGCGCGCGGGGCCGGTATCGACGAGCTGCGCACGCACGCCGTCGCCACCGGCTTCCGGTCGATGCGCCTGGCCGCGCTGCGCTTGCTCGTCACCCACCAGACCAGCGCGCGCGAGGTGCTGCGCGTCACCCGGAGCGGATCGTGACCGCCGCAGGGGCCTCGCCGATCGCGCCGCCGCACGCCGACGTGGTCGACGCGTTCGTGAACGCGCTCGCCCGCGTGCTCCGGACCAGCCTCGGCGAACCGCCTCGCCTCGCCGGCCTCCACATCGGCCGCAGCCTGCCCCCGGCGTCGCTCGCGGTCTCGATCGAGCTGACCGGCGCCCTGCGCGGTCCGGTGACCTGGGTGTTCTCCTCCGATCTCGCGCGCATCCTCGCCGCCCGCATGATGATGATCGACGACGTCCGGAGCGAGCACCTCCCCGACGTCGTCGCCGAGCTGTCGAACATCGTGACCGGGAACGCGACCGGACCGCTGCAAGACGCCGGCTTCGACGTCGCGATCGCGCCGCCCGTGGTCTTCGACTGTGCGACGCAACCCGAGCTCCCCCACGATCAGCTCGTCGCCACGGTGACGGCCGCGAGCGGAACCGTGCGCGTCTACATGGGCATCGAGGTCTCGGTGTGATGGACGCGGCGTTCGACGTCCCGACCACCCGCGGCAAGCGCCTCACCAGGCCGGCGGCCGGAGCGACGGGCCTCGGCGAGACCGCCGGGCTCCTGGCCGCGCTCCCTTCGACGACGCTGGTGATCGGGCTCGACGGCACCGTGCTCCAGGCCTACGCGGGGTGGGATCCGGTGCTTGACGTGACCGGCGCGGCGGGTCGCGGCCTGAGCGAGGTGCTCGGCCTCGACGCCGACGGCGCCGACGCGGCGCGCTGGCAGATGTGGCTCGCATGCGCGCTCGGCCATGACGTCGAGCTGTTCCGGCTGTACGCCCAGGACGCGCCGCGCTCGGCGCCCGGCCACGGCGCGCAGCCGGCCCTGCGCATCGACGTCGGCCCGCTGCTCGAAGGCGCCGTCGTCACCGCCGCCGTGCTCTCGATCCGACGCGACGACGGCGCCGAGACCGCGCCCAGCGTCGCGCGCGCGGCGCTCGACCCCGCGGTGGTCGCCGACGCGGCGGGCATGCTCGAGGACTGCGACGCGGAGCTCGAGACGCTCGCGCGCGATCCCCGCAGCCGCAACGCGATCCACCGGATGTTCCGCGCCGTACACAGCCTCAAGGGCCTCGCCGCCTCGACCGGGCTGGCCGACGTCGCCGCGCGCAGCCACCGGATCGAGGATCAGCTCCAGACCCTGCGCGCCTCGAGCGACGTCCCCGACGCGCGCGCGATCGCGTCGCTGCGGGACGAGCTGGGCGAGCTGCGGGTCGCCCTCGCGGTCACGCCCGCCGACGGCGGGCCCGACGCGATGACCGCCCTCTACACCGAGTGCCGCCCCCTCGTGCCGCACCTCGCGCACGCGGCCGCGGCCTGGTCGGCGCAACCGCGCCGGCCGCGCAACGGCCGCCGGCTCGAGCGCGTCCTCGCCGCATTCGCGGAGGCGGTCACGCGCGCCCGCTGCGACGAGCTCGCGGGGTGCGTGGAGGTCGTGCGGGCCGACGTCGCCCGCGCCCGCGCCGCCGCGCGCCCGTCGCGCTACGACCTCGCCGGCATCGAGCAAGGCATCGACGAGCTCGCGACGTGGTTGCGCCTCTACCACGAGCTCCATGTCGAGGTGCGCGCGTCCGACGCCGCCGGCGACGTCGCCGGCATGCTGGTGGGCTGCGTGCGCCCCGGGCACGGCGAGGTCGACATCGCGGGCCTGGCCCAGGTGTCACGAACCATCGGCGTGCTCTCGATCGCCGCGCAGCTCACCGAGGAGCGTGGCGTGCGCCGCGCGATCGCCGCGCTCCGCGACCTCCCGGCGATGATCACGCCCGCGCGCGCCAACGCCATGGGCGCGCAGGCCGCGCGGAAGCTCGACGCCGCGCTCGCCGCGCTCGTGCACCGCCTCGACGGCACGCCGGCGCTGATGTCGGCCGGGCGCGAGGTCGCTCGGCTCGCCGACGCCGTCGCCGCGCTGACCTGGGGGCCACTCGACGATCTGGCTGCGCGCGTCCAGGCCGCCGCCGCCACGGCCGCCACCGCCACCGGCAAGCAGGTCGAGCTCGAGCTCGACATCGTCGGGATCCGGCTGCCCGGCGACCTGCGTCAGACGGTCCTCGAGGTGCTCGTCCACTCCGTCCGCAACGCCATCGATCACGGCATCGAGTCACCCGCCGAGCGCGCGGCCGCGGGGAAGCCGGCGGCCGGCCGCATCGGGGTGGCGTTCGACATCGAAGATCACCGGCTGCTCGTCGAGATCTGCGATGACGGACGCGGCGTCGACCTCGAGCGCGTCCGCGCCCGCGGCCAGGCCATGGGCAAGGCGCCGCCGGCCGATGACGCGGCGCTTCTCGAGCTCCTGTTCGAACCGGGGTTCTCGACGACGACGACCGTGACCACCGTGTCGGGACGCGGGGTTGGCATGGACGCGATCCGCGCGATGGCGCGGGCCCGCGGCGGCGAGGCGCGACTCCACTCCTTGCCCGGGAGGGGTACCATCCTCTCCGTCGACCTCGGGCTGACTACCCCAGCACTAATCGATCCTTTGGGGTGAGATCGCCGATACTGTCCGTTGATCGTGACCAAAGCGCGGGTGCTGCTGGTGGACGACGAGGAGCGTATCCGGACCATCTACAAACGGTGGCTGGTGCGCGCTGGCTACGAGGTCGTCGAGGCGGCGTCGGGCTCGGAGGCCATGCAGGCGCTCTTCGCCGAGGCGCGCGGCATCAAGCTCGTCGTCACCGACCGCAACATGCCGTCGGGCAATGGTGAGGAGCTCATCCGCGCGGTGCAGGCGACCTGGCCGACGATGCCGATCATGCTGGTCACGGGATTCGGTGACGACCTGCGCACGAACGTCCCGGTGCTCGCCAAGCCCGTGAACGGGCCGACGTTCCTCGCCGCGGTCGAGCGCGCCCTCGCCGCCGGTTGACGTGATCGAGGTCACCGGCGCCCCTGGCGCCGCCACAGCGCGGACGCCGCGGCGGCGATACAATCTGCGCATGCGCCACGCTGGCCTGGCCACTCGTTCGCTCGCGCTCGCCGCGCTCTCCGCGATGACCGGCTGTCACCTCTACTTCGGCGACGGACGTGGCGACGAGAACGACGGGGGCGACTGGGTCCCCGACGCGGACGTGCTCGACGGCTGGCCTCCCGTCGACGCGCCGCCGTTCATCGACGCGCCCGACGTCGACGGCGGCATGCCGTTCCCGCGCCCGACGGCGCCGATGCGCGCGCACGCGCTCGTGAACGGCGCGTGGGTCGACCAGGGCCTCGCCGACTGGTCGTGCGTCAACACGCCGACGTCGGACCTGCCGTCGACCGGTCCGATCCAGCTGAGCGGTCGTGTCACCGACTTCCCCGGCACGACGGGGGTCCCGGCGGCGAGCATCATCGCGTACGCACCCTCGACCTCCGCGGTCGTGGGCAACACGACGAGCTCGAGCGCGGGGGCCACCCGCGGCAGCTACACGATGACGCTGGGCATGCTGCCGTCGACCTCGCGCCGCTACACGTTCGCGATCACCGCGCAGAACTTCCCCGGCACGTACCTGCTCGAGCAGTACATCGCGCCAGCCGCGACGGCGATGCGCGACCTGCCGTCGGTCTCGACCGCGACGCTCAACGCGCTCACGGCGTACGTGGGGCTGGCGCGCAACCCGGCCAACGCGATGGCGCTGGGCACGATCTACGACTGCCAGGGCCGCTCCGTCTCGAACGCGGTCGTCATCGCCAGCCGCTCGCGGTCGACCACCGACCTCGTCGCCGGCGCGCGCTCGTTCTACTACACCGCCAGCGCGACGAGCGTGCCCGCGCGCAGCGACCAGGTGCCGTTCTCGAACGTCGACGGCAAGTTCATGGTGATCGACGTGCCGCCGATCAGCGCGGGCTTCTCGGTGCAGGTGCTCGGCTTCCGCACGCAGGCCGAGCTCGACGCCAACACGATCCGCCTGGTCTCGCAGGTGTGGGCGCCGGCCAACGGCGGCACCGTCTCGATCGCGCCCTACGAGCCGCGCCGCAGCAACTGAGCCCGTTCACCCTGAGCGACCCTGAGCGAAGTCGAAGGGGAGTCGAAGGGTCAGGGTGAACGGTGGCTACCGCGGCAGCGCGATCACGGCGAGGTCGTCGCCGGGCGCGCCGCAGTTGTGGCCGCTCTGGCGGCCGAACGCGACCAGGGCCTTGCCGGTCGGCTCGTCGACGTGCAGCGCCGACAGGACGACGATGTCGGGACACATGTCGTCCTCGTCGATCCCGCGCGGCGCCTTCTTGCCGGTGAGCTGGGTGTACGTGCGATCGAAGACCACCTTGCCCGCGCGCCTGCCGATCAGGTGGAGGCCGGACTCGAGCGACCACGTGACGCCGGCGGCGATGATCGGCGCCTCGGCGTCCGCCGGATCGGCGGCGTGGCTCGTCAGCGCGCGCCAGTCGCCGGTCGCGAGGCGCGCGTTGGCGTCGGCGACGCGCCGCTTCACCGCCTCGAGCAGCGCGGGCTCGAAGCTGCCATCCTCGCGCTGCGCCGCGGTCGTCTCGTCGGGCTCCACCAGCGTCAGCTCCTCGACGACCTTGCCGGTCTTGCCGTCGACGAGCTGCAGCGCGAGATCCAGGTAGCCGCGCCCACCGTCGTCGCCGATCGACAGCGCGGCCAGCTGCGAGCCGTCGCCCTTGATCGCCGGCAGGAGCCTCGCCTCGTGGCCCTCGTACTCGACGCCGAGCACCTGCACACCGGGCTTGCCGGCGGCCACCGGCGGCGTGAGCGGGCCGGCGTCCTCGCCCGCGGTCGACGCCGCGTCGACGGCGAGCGCCGCGGCGTCGATGGCCGGCGGCGACGCGTCGGCGGGCGCCTTCGCCGTCTTCTTGCACCCGACCACGAGCGCCCCCGCCACCAGCAGCGACGCGACCGCGACGAACCATCCACGCTTCATGGCCAGATGCTACGCGCGGCGGCGACGGCGCACCAGCGCGAGGGTCACGGCACCGAGCGCCAGCGCGACGGCCCCGTCGCGCTCGCCCGGCGCGGCGCCGCAGCAGCCGCCGTTCCCGTCGCCGTCACCATCGCCGCCGTCACCGCCATCGCCGTCACCGCCCACGCCGCCGTCGCCGCCGGGCCCGCTCCCATCCGCCGGGTGCGTCTCGCTCGTGTCGCAAGGCCGCGCGACCTTGTAGTCGACCGCGCCGCGGTCTTGCGGCCCCGGCGCGCGCGGGAGCCCGCAATAGTCGTCCGTGACCTCGGGCACGGCCGTCGCCGTGTCGACGATCCGCGCGCCGTCGGCGAGCGAGAGGTCGAGCGCGTCGGGATCGACGAACCACTGCTCGAACGCTGCGTTGCCCGCGTTCACCTCGTTGTCGGCCGCGGTGTGCGTGCCGCCGTCGCGATCGCGCAGGGCGCCGGTCACCAGGTTGCCGCGCACGTCCGCCGTCGACGCCGCGAAGCGCACGTCGATGCCGGCCGTGTCGTGGAGCGTGTTGAAGTAGAGCTTGGAGCGCAGGCCCTCGTTCAGGTAGATGCCCACGTCGGCGCAGCGCGCGATGATGTTGTTGCGCAGGAGGCCGTCCTGGTGCTCGGGCGAGCAGGTGCCGTCCTCGCAGATCGCGTCCGGAGACGTGCCGCCGCCGCCGAGCGAGAGCCCGATGCGCGTGCCACCCGCGTGCAGGCGCGAGCAGACCACGAGGTTCCGCTCCATCACGCCGTCGCGCGAGTTGCCCTTGAGGAACGCGGCGTAGCTGACGCCGTCGCCGCCGCCCTTCTGGTAGTCGTGGATGTAGTTCGCGCGCACCCGCCAGCGCCGCCCGCCCACGATGTCGAGCTTCGTCACCGGGTTGCTCGTGTTGCGCGCGCGCGTGTCGAACAGCTCGTTGGCCTCGACGAGCACGTCGTCGGGCCACACGTACGCGCCGCCGGGCCCGACCGGCGCGCCGTTCGCCTTCACCTGGGCGTTGAAGTCGACGAGCCGGTTGTTGCGCAGCGTGACGCCGTCGGCGGCCCCGGTGATGTGGAACGCGTGCTCGCAGTCGGAGTCATCGGCACAGGCGCCGCGCATCTCGAGGTTCTCGAACGTCCAGTGCGGCGCGGTGACGTGGAACCCCTCGACCGCCGACGACGCGATGACGACCGTGCCGAGCGTCTCGGCGCGTACCGTGATCGGCGCGGCCGGCGTCCCGGCGCGGTCGCAGCGGAGGTTGCTCGCGACGGCGTACGTGCCGGGCTCGAGCGTGATCACCTCACCGGGGCTCGCCGCCGCGAGCGCGGCGATCAGCTCGGCCGTCGTGCGCACCACCGCCATCAGTCGAGCTTATCAAGCGGCGCCGCCGGTGGGAGCGACAACGCGAGCAGCACCATGGCGAGGGGTGCGACGAGCACCGTCGCCAGCGCCGCCCCGGTCCCGGACGCGTCGGCGATCCACGCGAGCAGCCACGGCACGCCGAGCGAGAGCGGCGTCAGGAGGCGGGCGGCGGCGTGCACCGCGCCCGAGCGCCCGGGCAGCGCGGCGTACGCCTGGGCCATCGTGAGCGGATAGAGCGGCGCCGCGGTCACGCCGACGAGCGCGAGCAGCGCCGCCGACAGCCAGATCGTCGGCGCGACGAGCCACAGCGCGAAGCAGCCGGCACACGCGGCGGCGCTGCCGGCGAGGAGGTGGTGCGCCGGAACGCGGACGAGCGCACGTTCGAGCGCGGCGAGCCCGACGAGGCTGCCCGCGACGTACGCGCCGATGACCAGGCCGCGCGCGACGTCGCCGGCGCCCATGTGCTCGCGCAGGTGCACCGCGACGAGCACGACGAGGATCTCGTCGAGCCAGTCGCAAAGGGACGTCGCCAGCAGCCAGCCGAGGAGACGCCGGTTGGCGACGGTCGTCCGCATCGCCGTCCACAGCGATGGCGCGGGCTCGTCGCCCTCCGCCGGCGCGCGCGGCGGGAACGGCGCGCGGGCCAGCGCCGCCGCCGCGACGAGGAGCCCGACCGCCATCACCGCGAAGCCGGCGCGCCACCCGAGGCCGAGGAGCGCGAGCCCGGCCACGACGAACGGTGCCCCGAGGTCACCGATCGCGCCGGCGAAGGTCCAGCGCGCCAGCGCGCGCTCGCGCTCGGCCGGGTGCGCGTCGACGAGCGTCGCCTGCGCCAGCTCGACGCCGCACGAGTTGGCGACGAAGCTCACCGAGATCGCGACGGTGAAGAGCAGCGGCGACGGCGCCAGCGCGCATGCGATCGAGGCGAGCCCCATGACCAGCAGGCCGACCGCGACGAACGGCCGGCGCGGCCAGCGATCGGCGCAGAGGAAGATGATCGGCTCGAGCGCGAGCGCGGCCATCCCGGGCGCGAGCAAGAGCGCCCAGACGAGGCCCTGGTGCGAGACGGCGAAGCTCTCCTGGATCGCGGCGGCGCCGACCGAGAACACCCCCGACCAGAGCTCGTCGAGGAGCTCGACCGCGAGCAGGAGCCAGGTCAGGACGGCGGCGCGAACCGCCAGAGCCGTCGATCAGATGGGTTCGGTCAGGCGACGCATGACCTCCAATGTGGTCGAAATCCGCGGGTGTGCAACGTTCATCCCCGTGGTCCGACCATCTTCAGAGTCCTTGCATGGCGTTTGGCGACCAGATACAAGGGATCCACCACAGCACCGGTTGTGTCTCGTTTCCAGTCTCGGTCTCTGTGTTTGGACACGCGAGCGAACGGATTCCGGCAAGCAGTGGCGCAAAGCAGCGAAGACTGCGGACCGTGCGCGAATCCGGCCATCGTTTGCGGTTTGACGACAGGACAGCGGCCGACCCCCGAGAGTGAGACTGAGATGAGCAACAACCGACTGTATGTAGGCAATCTTTCGTTCCAGACCTCCACCGACACTGTCCGCGCCGCGTTCGAGTCCTTCGGCGCCGTCGAGGATGTCCACCTCGTGACCGATCGCGAGACCGGCCGCCCGCGCGGCTTCGGCTTCGTGACGATGGGGACGCCCGAGGAGGCTCAGAAGGCGATCGAAGGGATGGACGGACAGATGCTCGACGGTCGACCGCTGCGCGTGAACCAGGCTGACGAGCGCCCGCGCGGCGGCGGCGGCGGCGGCGGCGGCTTCCGCGGCGGCGGTGGTGGCGGCGGCTACGGCGGCGGCGGCGGTGGCCGCGGCGGTCGTCGCGGTCGCGGCTGATCGAACCCAGGCATCACTCGCGGATCGAGGCGGCGAGGAAACTCGTCGCCTCGACGCATTTTCGGACGGGGTGACGTTATGGTTTCGGTCGCGATGGGGGCGCTGCTCGAAATCCGCGATCTGGTCACGGAGTTCCGGACCGAGCGGGGCGTGGTGCGCGCCGTCGACGGCGTGTCGTTCGAGATCCCGAAGAAGAAGACGCTCGGCGTCGTCGGCGAGAGCGGGTGCGGCAAGTCGGTCACGGCACTCTCGGTGATGCGGCTCATCGCCAGCCCGCCCGGCCGCATCGCCGCCGGCGAGATCCGCTACGACGGCAAGAACCTGCTCGAGCTGCCCGAGCCGGCGATGCGCGAGATCCGCGGCAACCGCATCGCGATGATCTTCCAGGAACCGATGACCTCGCTCAACCCGGTGTTCACCGTGGGTGACCAGGTCGCGGAGGCGGTGCGCCTCCACCAGCGCAAGTCGCGCAAGGACGCGCTCGCGGTCGCCGCCGAGATGTTCCAGCTGGTCGGCATCCCGTCCCCCGACGAGCGCATCCACAACTACCCGCACCAGATGTCGGGCGGCATGCGCCAGCGCGTGATGATCGCGATGGCGCTCGCGTGCAAGCCCGACCTGCTCATCGCCGACGAGCCCACCACCGCGCTCGACGTGACCATCCAGGCCCAGATCCTCGAGCTCCTGCGCAAGCTCCAGGACGAGCTCGGCATGAGCATCCTCCTCATCACCCACGATCTCGGCGTCGTGGCCGAGACCTGCGACGAGGTCGTCGTCATGTACGCCGGGCGCGTCGTCGAGCGCGCCGCGACGGCCGAGCTGTTCGCGCGCCCGCGCCACCACTACACGGCCGGCCTCCTGAGATCGGTGCCGAGCTACCACGCCTCCGGCGAGACCGCGCCGCCGGGCGAGAAGCCGCGCCTGCGGGAGATCGCGGGCATGGTGCCGGCGCTGCACGAGCTGCCCGTCGGCTGCAAGTTCGCGGATCGCTGCCCGGCCGCCGACGAGCTCTGCGAGCGCAAGGAGCCCGAGCTGGTCCAGCTCGGCGCAACGCTCGTCCGCTGCCACCATCCGGTCGGCTCCGACACGCCGTCCCGGCAGGAGGCCTCGGCATGAGCACCGCCGCCACCGCCTCCCCACCCGACGCCGCGACGACGCTCCTCGAGCTGCGCGGCGTGAGCAAGCACTTCGCGGCGAAGATCGCGTGGCCGCGTGACCCGGGACGCACGATCTCGCTCCCCACGCGCGTGTGGCGCGCGCTCACGCGGCAGCACGCGTCGGTGCGCGCGGTCGAGGAGGTCTCGCTCGAGATCTACGCCGGCGAGACCCTCGGCCTCGTCGGCGAGAGCGGCTGCGGCAAATCGACGCTCGGCCGCACCGTCCTGCGGCTCCTCGACCCGACCGCGGGCGCGATCCGCTTCGGCGGCCAGGACATCACACACCTGCCGCAGGCACAGCTCCGCCCGCTGCGGCGGCGGATGCAGATGATCTTCCAGGATCCCTACGCGTCGCTCAACCCGCGCATGACGGTCGGCGCCACGGTCGGCGAGCCGCTCGAGATCCACGGCCTCGCCGGCACGCGCGCCAGGCGCGACGAGACGGTCGCCGAGCTGCTCCTGCGCGTCGGCCTGCGCCCCGACGCGGCCCATCGCTACCCGCACGAGTTCTCCGGCGGCCAGCGCCAGCGCGTCGGCATCGCGCGCGCGCTCGCGGTCAGCCCCGAGTTCATCGTCTGCGACGAGCCGATCAGCGCGCTCGACGTGTCGATCCAGGCGCAGATCGTCAACCTGCTCCAGGACCTCCAGGCCGAGCGCGATCTCACGTACCTGTTCATCTCGCACGATCTGAAGATCGTGCAGCACATCTGCGATCGCGTCGCCGTCATGTACCTCGGCCGCGTCGTCGAGCTCGCCGAGTCGGCGACGCTCTACCGTGAGCCCAGGCATCCCTACACCCAGGCGCTGCTCTCGGCGGTGCCGGTGCCGGACCCCACCAAGCGCCGCTCGCGCGTCATCCTGCAGGGCGACGTGCCGAGCCCGCTCCGCCCACCGTCCGGCTGCGCGTTCCATCCGCGCTGCCCGGTGAAGGACAAGCCCGAGGCCTGCTTCAAGGAAGTCCCCAGGCTGCGCGTCCTCGGCAACGGCAGCCAGGCGGCGTGCCACGTGGCGGAGTGACGATGGCGCTCGCGACGCC
>DDTA01000137.1:0-31225 GCA_002344285.1 Myxococcales bacterium UBA2376 | reverse complement strand
GCGCCGTCGCACGACGAGACGCTCGGCCACTTCCTCGTCGCGGCGGGCGTGATCAACCAGGCCCAGCACCGCGACGCGGTCAACACGGCGACCTCGCGCCGGATGACGATCGGCGTCGCGCTCATCGAGCTCGGCTTGCTCACGCCCGACGGGCTCGCGACCCAGCTCGCGGCGCAGACGCGGTATCGCCTGCTGTCCCCGCTGCGCTGGCCCGACGGCGCGTGGCGCTTCGAGGCGCGCGAGGTCCACCCGGATCCGATCCGGTTACCGCTCCCCGACACCGTGCTCACCGGCCTGCGCGACACCTCGAACGAGGGCACCTCGCCGAGCCAGATCCTGGCCGACGTCTTCCTCGAGCTCACCGCGCGCGGCGAGAAGCTCCTGCCGCTGTTCCGCACGACGTTCCAGGCGCGGTTGCCGCAGCGCCTGCCCGACGGCATCACGGCGCGCGGCCTGATCGAGCAGGGACTCACGTCGGCCCTGCTCGACGCCATGATCCTCACCGACGCGGTCGTGCCCGCGCTGCCCAAGGTCGGTCCGGCGCTCGCGCTCAAGACCGCGGCCGACACCGGCGAGCGCTCGCCGCTCTACACCGAGCTGTTCGGCGGCGCGAGCTCGATGTCGCCCTTGCCCCAGGTCCCCGGAGCCGACCCGCTCGATCTCGGCGACGAGGCCGAGGACTTCGATGTCGACGAGCTCCTCGACGACGACGCGACCCGGGCCGCGCGCACCGCGCTGGTCACCGAGGCGTATCGCCTGCGCGACCTCGACCACTACACCGTGCTCATGGTGGAGCGCGACGCGAGCGACCTCGACGTCGCGGCCGCGCTCTCCGAGCGGCAGAGCCAGTTCTCGCGCGACTACTACGCCCGCTTCCCGCTCGGCCGCGACGCCGCGCTGGTCGACGAGATCCACGCCGCGTACGAGGCGGCGCGTGACGTCCTCCTCGACGACGATCGGCGCCGGGCCTACGACCGCGAGCTCGCCGGCGGCGACCTCACCGGCAAGGACGCCGAGGCCGAGCGCCTGCTCCAGGCTGGCCTCGAGCTCCTCCAGCGCGGCGACGCCGACACGGCCGCCGACAAGCTCGAGGAGGCGCTCTCGCTCCGCGGCGACGACGCCGAGACGCTCGCGGCGCTCGGCTGGGCGATCTGGCACCGCGAGGAGAAGACGCCCGAAGCCGCCGACGCGGCGCGCCAGTACCTCGCGCGGGCGCTGCGCAAGAAGCCGCAGCTGGCCACCGCCAACGAGTACCTCGGCCTCATCGAGCTGACGCTCGGCGCCGACGAGCACGCCGCGCTCGATCACCTCGAGCGGGCCGCGCGCGCGGCGCCCGGGCACTCGGTCGTGCTCGACGCCGTCGCCGCGCTCCTCCTGCGTCACGGCCGCTACCGGGCGCTCGAGCGCTTCTACCGCCGGCTCCTCCGCGGGGGCGCGGGCTCGCCCCACGAGCAGGCGGCGCTGTGGCAGCGCCTGGGCGTCGTCCTGTCCGATCACCTCGACGATCCGGCCGCGGCGCGACACGCGTACAACCAGGCGGCGCGCCTCGGGGGTACGCCTCGCGCCCCGCGCCGCATCCCGACGCCGCGGCCGATGCAGGAGTCCGACGCGGAGTTCGTCGCGCTGTCGGTCCGCGTCGCCACCGGCGACGACGCGCCCGGCGAGCGCGAGCAGTACGAGGAGCTGCGTCCACGCGCGTTGCCGCGCGCGCGCGCGACGATGAGCCGCGAGCTCTGGAACCTGCTCCGCCACCCCGACGATCAGGCCGACGTCGGCGCGCTCGCCGAGCTGATCGCGCCCGCCGTGCACGCGCTCCACCCGGTGAGGCTGCTCGATCTCGCGGTCGATCCCGACGCCCGGGTCGGCGAGGCCGAGCTGCCCGCGCCGTTCGCGCGCCTGCGCGCCTACACCGCGGAGCTCCTGGGCCTGACCCCGGCGCCGGTCTACGCACATCCGGATTTCGGGGCCGACGTGCACGTCGGCGCGGCCGACGAGCTCGTCCTCCTCGCCGGCGACGACGCCCTCGTGGCGCCCGACCGACCCGAGCTGGGCTTCCGCCTGGCGCGGGCGACGAGCTACCTCTGGCCGGGCCGCGCCGCGGGCGCCTCACGTCCGGCGCGGGTGATGCGCGCGCTGTTCCTGGCGCTGTTCCGCGAGACCGTCGGCCAGCAGGTGGCGGCCGCCGCCGGCGACCCGGTGAGCGCCGCGCTCGACTCGCTCGACCGTGGCGTGCGCGACCAGGCCCGCGCCCTCGCCCAGCGGCTCCTCGCCCGATCGCAGGATCACAACCTCTCGCGCTGGGCGCAGTCGCTGGGTCGGACCGCCGACCGCTTCGGGCTCCTCGTGTGCGGCGACGTCCCCGTGGCCATGCGGCTGGCGGAGAGCCCGACCCGCGACAGCGACCTCGTCGACTTCGCCCGCTCGGAGGACTTCCTGCGGTTGCGCGCCGCGCTGGGCCTGACGGTCAGCGCGCCGTCGCCGGTGGTGGGCAGATAGCTCGGACGCGCCCGGTTCGCGCTATACAAGGTTCATGGAGCCCGCGCCCCCGCTCAGGCCGGCGACCTCGCCGGCACCCGCCAGCTTCTTCGCGCGGCATGCGCTGGGGCTGGCTGCCTTCGTGATCGGCCTCGTCGCGTTCGTGGTCTCGACCACCACGCAGGGCGAGCTGTGGTCGATGCCCGACTGGCGCGTCACGGTGCCGTTCCTGGTGGCGGCGGCCGCGGCGAGCGTGGTCTCGTTCGCGCGCAAGGAGGGGATGCCCTACCTGCCGCTCGGCGGCCTCGGGATGGCGGCGGTGAGCGTCGTCCTCGGCTGGTTCCTCGTGATGGCGGCGATCATCGTCGTCACCGCGATCATCATCCTCATCATGTCGGCGGTGATGTGATGCCATCTACTCCGGAAGCCAACGAGCACGAGCACGAACTGTCGGAGCGCGAGCTGATCTACGACTGGAACTCGGTCGAGAAGGTCGCGCCGCTGTCCCCCAAGCGCAAGGTGACGTTCCTCGACGAGACGCTCCGCGACGGCATCCAGTCGCCGTCCGTGGTCGATCCGACGATCGAGGACAAGCTGAAGCTCGTCGAGCTCGCGTCGGCGCTCGGGATCCACCACATCGACATCGGCCTCCCCGGCGCCGGCGCGCGCGCCGTCGAGGACTGCACGATCATCGCGCGGCACGTCCGCGACGCGAAGCTGCCCATCAAGCTGTCGTGCGCGGCCCGCACCCACGTGGGCGACGTGCAGGCGATCATCGACATCTCGCAGAAGGTCGGCATCGAGATCGAGGTGCTGACGTTCATCGGCAGCTCGCCCATCCGCCAGTACGCGGAGAACTGGGACCTGCCGCGGATGCTCGAGCTGTCGGCGTCGGCGATCGATCTGTCGTGCAAGCACAACCTGCCGGTGGCGTACGTCACCGAGGACACGACGCGCTCGCGGCCCGAGGTGCTGTCCAGGCTGTTCGCCAACGCGGTCAAGCACGGCGCCCACCGCCTCATCGTGTGCGACACCGTCGGCCACGCGACGCCGGACGGCATCAAGAACCTGCTCCGCTTCACGCGCAACCTGCTCGACGGCATCGGTCGCCCCGACGTCGGCATCGACTGGCACGGCCACAACGATCGCGGGCTGGGCGTGGTGAACTCGATCTTCGCGATCGAGTACGGCGCCGACCGCATCCACGGCACCGCGCTGGGCGTGGGCGAGCGCGTGGGCAACGCCGCCCTCGATCAGATCCTCCTCAACCTGTCGCTGCTCGGCGAGCTGCCGGGTCAGGATCTGAGCAAGTTGCTCGAATGGTGCACGACCGCGTCGCGCGCGACCCACGTGCCGATCCATCCGCAGTATCCGCTCGCCGGTTCGGACGCGTTTCGCACCGCGACCGGCGTTCACGCCGCCGCGATCATCAAGGCGGAGAAGAAGGGCCATGCGTGGCTCGCCGACCGCATCTACTCCGGGGTGCCGGCGGGCGCGTTCGGACGGGAGCAGGAGATCGAGGTCGGTCACTACTCCGGTGAATCCAACGTGGTGTACTGGCTGCGGAAGCGGGGGATCGAGCCGACCGCGGCGCTGGTGGCGGCCGTCTTCGGCGCGGCGAAGCAGGGCAACCACGTCCTCACGGATGAGGAGATTCACCAGATCATCCGTCAGCATCAGGCCGGCTGACAGACCGCGCGGTCCGGTGTATCTTTGTCGGGACTTATGGCCGCAAATTCGTCCGGTATCCTCACGGTCCGCAAGGACGTGAAGTTCAATGGTCTGAAGGTGTTCTCGGCGACGATGGTCGCCGATCGCGACCAGCTGGGCGAAAAGGTGACGAACTGGATCCAGTCGCACCCGCAGTGCAAGCCGGTCGAGTTCGTCGTGACCCAGTCGAGCGACGAGGCCTTCCACTGCCTCGCGATCACGCTGTTCTACTTCGACGAGACGCTCGGCAAGAAGTGATCGGCGCGGGTCGGTCCCGATGACCCGGATCTACAACTTCTCGTCGGGCCCCGCGGTGCTGCCGGAGCCCGTGTTGCGGCGCGCGCAGGAGGCGATCTGGGATCTCGACGGCACCGGCATCGGCGTCCTCGAGCACAGCCACCGCGGCAAGGCGTTCATGGCGGTGCTCGAGCGCACCGAGGCGCGGCTGCGCGCGCTCGCCGGCATCCCCGACTCGTACGCCGTCCTGTTCCTGCAGGGCGGCGCGTCCACGCAGTTCTTCCAGGTGCCGATGAGCTTCCTCGCGGGGCGTGACGGCGCCACCGCGGACTACTGCCACACCGGCATCTGGTCGAAGAAGGCGATCGCCGAGGCCCGGCGCTTCGGGGCCGTCCACGTGGCGTGCTCGAGCGAGGCCGACCAGTTCCGGCACATCCCGGCGGCCGCCGAGACGACGTGGTCGAGCGCGCCGGCGTACGTCCACTTCACGAGCAACAACACGATCTACGGCACGCAGTGGACGAGCGAGCCGGCGGCGCCGGCGGGCGCGCCGCTCGTGTGCGACGCGTCGAGCGACATCTTCTCGCGGCCGATCGACGTCACGAAGTACGCGATGATCTACGCCGGGGCCCAGAAGAACCTGGGCCCGTCGGGCGTGACCCTCGTGATCATCCGCAAGGACTTCCTCGAGACCGGCTCGCGCGACCTGCCGGCGATGCTCCAGTACCGCACGCACGCCGGCGAGCAGTCGATGTTCAACACCCCGCCGACGTTCGGCATCTACATCATCGGCGAGGTCGCCGCGTGGATCGCCGAGCAGGGCGGGCTCGCCGCCATGGACGAGCGCAACCGCGCCAAGGCCAAGCTCCTCTACGACTACCTCGACACGTCCAGGCTCGTGCGCGGCACCGTGCGCGCCGACAGCCGGTCGCTGATGAACGTCGTCTTCCGCTGCGTCGACGAGCGGCTCGAGCCCGAGCTCGTCGCCAGGGCGACCGCGCGCGGCCTCGACGGCCTCAAGGGCCACCGCACGGTCGGCGGCATGCGCGCGAGCCTCTACAACGCCTTCCCCATCGAGGGCGTGCGCGCGCTCGTCGACTTCCTGCGCGAGCTCGAAGCCGAGCGCAGCTGAGTGTTCTAGAATCGCGCGATGGACGGGGACACGCTGCGTGTACGGCTGGCGGCGGCGTACGGCGCGTCGCTCGACGGCGTGACGCTCGCGTGGGATGAGTCGCGCGACGCCGCCGCGGTGAGCCTGGCCGATCGCGTCGCGCCGATGCTCGGCGAGCCACGACCGGACGCGGCCACGCTGTACGCCGATCCGCCGCTGGCGCCGCCGTGGCCACGCTGGCCGGCGACCGCGGGCGCGGGCACCGCCGCGTCGGTGCGCGCGGTCACCGACTGGGCCGCGACGCGCGGCGCCGACCTGAGCGCGGTCGAGATCCGGACCGCGCCGAACGGCAACCGCACGGTGCACGCGCGGCGGCAGCTCTGGCGCCAGGCTCCGGTGATGTTCATCCCGCGGGCGCTCATGATCGTCGACGAGGACCTCGAGCGCTCCGAGCTCGGGCGCGACGTGTTCGCCGAGCGCAACGTCTTCGACAGCCGGCACACCGCGCTGGCGGCGTGGCTCGCCGTCGAGCGCACGCGCGCCGGCTCGCCGTGGCGGACGTACTTCGACACGCTGCCGGCGGATCCGGACCTCCCGGCGTTCCGGTCCGAGGCCGACCTGGCGCGCCTCGCCGATAGCGCGGCGCTCGCGAGCGTCGCGATCGTACGGCGCATGCTCGACGCCGATCACACCCGCCTGGTCGGCCTCCTCGGTGACCGGGCTCCCGAGCGCGCGGGGCTGGCGTGGGCACGGGCCATCTGCAGCTCGCGCCTCTTCAAGCTGACGATCGACGGGCACGACCGGCGCGGGCTCGTGCCGGTCGCCGACTTCTTCGATCACGGCGGCGGCGACACCACGTGGCGCTACGACGACGCCGCCGGTGGCCTGGTGATCACGGCGGCCCGCAACCTCGACGAGGGCGAGGAGCTCCGGCTCGACTACGGGTCGTTCTCCAACGCCCACTTCCTGACCCACTACGGCTTCGCCGCCGCCGACAACGCCGACGACGTGGCCCTCATCGTGTTCCCGCGCGCGCCCGACGCCTTCCGCGACGTGCTCGCCGCGTGCCTGTGGGACCTCCCGCTCGGCGCGCCGGTCGAGCTCGAGGTCGGCACGCGCGTCGAGGGCGGCCTGCGCCGCGCGCTGTCGCTGGCGCGCCTCCACACGGCGAGCTACCGCGAGATCATCCTCTCCAACGACCACGGCCGCTTCGCCGAGCGCAACTTCCTCTGGCTCCACGCCGACCACGACCGCGCCGCGCTCGCGCTCGTGGCCGACGCCGCGCGCGCCGGCCTCGCCCGCCTCGGCGAGCCCGGGCCGCTCCCCGACGACGCGACGCCGTGGCAGCGCACCTGCGCCACGGTCCGCGCCGGCGAGCGCGCCACCCTCGACGCCATCGCGCAGCTCCCCGAGCGCGCGTCGCCGTACCTCGACGACCCCGCGCCCTGGACCTGGCGCCGCGCGGCGACGTCGATGGACATCCTCTCGCGCGGCGCGGACTGCGTCGTGCGCAGCTACATCCTCAACATCGCCGACGAGCTGCCCCGCTGACCCGTTCGTCCTGAGCGCGGCCCCGCGTCAGCGGGGCCGAGTCGAAGGACCCAGGGCTCAATTCCCGACGACGAAGACGACGCTCGTCGTGCCGCTGCCGCCGATGTTGAGCGTGGCGAAGCGGCGCGCGTTGGCGACCTGGTAGTCGCCGGCCTTGCCGGTGACCTGGAGCGACGCGTCGAGGAGCTGGCGCACGCCGGTCGCGCCGACCGGGTGGCCGGCGCCGATGAGGCCGCCCGACGGGTTGATCGGCAGCTTGCCGCCGAAGTCGATCACGCCCTCCTCGATCGCCTTCCACGACTCGCCCGGGTTGGTGAGCCCGAAGTGATCGATCGCCATGTACTCGGACGTCGTGAAGCAGTCGTGGGTCTCGATACCGTCGAGCGCCCAGCAGTCGGCGATGCCGGCGCGGCGGTAGGCGTCGGTGATCGCGCGCCGCGTGTGGGGCAGGACGTAGGGCTGGTCCTTGCTCTCGGCGACCTTGGCGTCGAACGTGAGCGGGGCGGTGGCGTGGCCCCAGCCCTGGATGCGGGGCACGGTCTCGAGGCGGCGGCCCCGGCGCTTCGCGTACGCCTCGGCGAACTTCGCCGACGCCAGCACGACGGCGACGGCGCCGTCGGTGACCTGCGAGCAGTCGCTGACCTTGATGCGCCCGCCGATCACCGCGTTGTACGAGGACGTCGAGCAGGCGTGCTCCTCGTTCATGTACCAGGTGCGGGTCTGCGCCTTGGGGTTCTTCTTGGCGTTGGCGTAGTTGACCGCCGAGATGTGGGCCAGGTGCTTGTCCGACAGGCCGTAGCGGCGGTCGTACTCGTCGCCGAGCTTGCCGAACAGCTTGGGAAACGGGAACTCGACGCCCTTGGCCTCGAGCTCGTACCAGGCCGCGGTGCCGAGGTAGTCGCCGCCGATCGCGGGCGACACGGTCTTCATCTGCTCGACGCCGACGACGAGCGCGCAGTCGTAGCGGCCGGCCTCGATCTCGGCCGACGCGGCGAGGAGCGCGATCGAACCCGACGCGCACGCGGCCTCGTGGCGGCCGGTGGGCAGGCCGGAGAACGCGGGGTCGACGTCGACGAGGAAGGCGCCGAGGTGGCCCTGCATCGAGTAGAGCTCGGCGGCGAAGTTGCCGACGTGGCCGACCTCGATCTCCCGGGGCGAGACGTCGGTCGCGGCGAGCGCGCCCTCGACGGCCTCGCGGATCATGGCGGCGATGTGCTTGCCCTCCTTGGTCCAGTTGCGGGCGAAGTCGGTCTGGAAGCCACCGAGGATGTGAACGGGCTGGGTCATGGCTTTCTCCTGGGGCTCCGGTTCAGGCGGCGACGAAGAAGCGCCCGCGGTCGACCTCGGGCTCGTCGAACAGGTTGAGGTTCTTCTCGGCGGCCTCGACGACGACGCGGGGCACGAGCAGCTTCGCGCGATCGAGCAGCCCGATCAGGCGGCGCGCGCCGATCGCGTCGGCGAGCACGCTGGGCGGCGCCCAGTTGAAGCCGAAGCCCATGATGCGGTCGACGTCGCGCGGGCGGGCGACGACCTCGCCGACGCGGGCGAGGCCATAGCTGACGTAGCCGAGCACGACCTTGCGCATGAGGTCGACCTCGGGGCCGGTCGCGTCGCACATCGCGTCCATCGCCTGCTGGTAGCGGCCGACGCGGATGAGCGCCTTCATCTGGCCGACGACCGGCGGCAGGGCGCGCACGTTCTCGGTGACGGGGCGGTAGTCGAGCGTCTTCGGGTCGACGACGAGGCGCACGGCGTCCTTGCCCTTGCCCTCGCTGCGGAAGAAGCCGCCCTTGGCCTTCGTCTTGTTGCCGAGGTGGCCGGCGGCGATGAGCTTCTTCATGTAGCCCGGCAGCTCGAACGCCGCGTGGGCCTCGTCCTTGGTGTTGGCGAACAGGTTGTCGACGATCGCCTGGTGCACGTCCCAGCCGACGAAGTCGACGGTGACCAGCGGCGTCATCGCGCGCCCGGTGTGCGGGCCGATGAGCGCGTCCATGAACGCGACGCCGTGCTCCTCGGCGAGCTGGGCGACCTCGTTCAGGACCTTGAAGCCGACGCGGTTGCCGGCGAAGGCCGGCGTGTCGGTGGTCTCGACGACCTCGCGGCCGAGCGGGCCGGCGAGCAGGTCGCGCACGAACGCGACCACGCCGGCGTCCGTGCCCGCGTGCGCGATGAGCTCGCAGCCGACGATCACGTTGGGCGGGTTGAAGAAGTGGATGCCGAGGAAGTGCTTCTGGAAGCTGTCGCTCTGCCCGGCGCACATCGCGGCGATCGAGAGGCCGCTCGACACGGTGGCGACGATCGCGTCCGGCTTGCGCGCCTTGTCGACGCGCGCGAAGACCTCGCGCTTGACGGCGAGATCCTCGGCGACGGCCTCGAACACGAGGTCGGCCTTGGCGACCTCCGCCTCGAGCGCGTCGTAGTCACCGACCTCGATGAACCGCGAGATCGCGGTCGACTTGACCATCTGCTCGGCGCGCGCGCGGCCTGCCTCGGCCTTGTCGCGCGTACGCGCCAGGAACACCGTGCGGATGCCAGCGGCCGCGAACACGGAGCCCGACCCGGACCCCATCGCGCCGTTGGCGCCGAGCACGACGACGTTCTCGATCTTCCTCGCCATGTCTCGGTTGTGAAGCATCCGGGGGCGGTCTGTCAATCTGTAAATCGCCGGTAGTCCTTGTCAATGCCTTGTCATCACAGGGGAATTTACAGAATAACGCAGTAAGTCAGAGGAGATCCGCACGTCTGCTCCGAACGCGGGAGTACATGCGAACATGCGGCCGCCATGGCGCGACGGACCGTGCTCGCACTTCTCGCGGTGGCGGCGTGTGCGCGCGCGCGGTCGACGGATCCGTCGCTCGAGGTGCCCGAGGCCCCGGCGCCGGCGGCGCGGGTGGCGAGCAACATCCTGCGCGCCGACTACGCCGGCTCGAGCGTGTGCGCGGACTGTCACGCGGACATCCACGCCGTGTGGACGCAGTCCCCGATGCACCGCATGACCCGGGTCGCGCGTGACCGTTCGATCGAGGCGCCGTTCGACGGCGCGACCCTGCAGGTCGGCGCCGACACCGCGACCATGGAGACCCGCGGCGGCAAGCGCTACGTGACAGTCGAGGCGGCGGCCCAGGGGCGTCGCGTGTACCGCGTGACCAAGGTGATCGGCGGTCGCTATCGCGAGGACTACGTCGGCGTCGACGTCACCGACGCCGACGATCCGGCAAGGGCCTGGAACGTCGAGCGCGTGCTCCCGGTGTCGTTCGTGTTCTCGAACCGAGCTTGGCGCTACAAGGGCTACTCGGTCATGGTCCGCGAGCGGCCGGGCCTGCTCGTCCGCGTCGCGTGGAGTCGGACCTGCATCGGGTGCCACAACACGCTGCCGGCGATCACGATGTTCTACGACGACCTGGCCGGGCCCGACGCCCCGGCATACCAGGGCCGCACGTCCGAGCTCCTCCCGCCGTCGAGGGCGTGGCGGCTCGAGCCGCTCGATCAGCGCGCGCTCGTCACGGCGATCGCCGACGAGGTGGTGCGGATCGGGGGCAAGGCGCTGGACGTCGAGCAGCCGCTGTCGACGTTCCTGCGCCAGGCGATCGGCGAGACCCGCACGCACTTCGGGGGCGCCGATCTGATCGAGGTGGGCATCGGCTGCGAGGCGTGCCACGGCGGCGCGGCCGAGCACGTCGCCGACCCCGAGGTGCTGCCGTCGTTCGAGCTGCGCAGCTCGCTGGTGCGCGCCGTGCCGCCGACGCGGGACGTCTCGCCGGCGCAATGGGTCAATCGCGCATGCCTCCGCTGTCACACGGTGCTCTTCACCGAGTACCCGTGGACGTGGGAGGGAGGACGTCGCGATGACGCGCAACCGGGAGGCAGCACCACCAACTCGGGTGAGGCGCGCGACTTCAACCTGGGCGGGTGCGCGACGCAGCTCTCGTGCGTCGCGTGCCACGATCCACACGGCGAGGATCGACCGGAGGCGCTCGCGGCGCTGGCCACGATGGACGGCAACGCGGTGTGCACGACGTGTCACGCCGCGCTGGCCTCCGCCAGCGGGCTCCGCGCGCACACGCACCACGCGCCGGGCGAGGGCAGCGCCTGCCTCGGGTGCCACATGCCGAAGAAGAACATGGGCCTGGGCTACGACCTCGTGCGTTACCACCGCATCGGCGCTCCGACCGACACGAACCGCGTGCAGGCGGATCGACCGCTCGAGTGCGCGCTCTGCCATCGCGACAAGACGGTCGCGGAGCTCGCCGGCACGATGGAGCGCTGGTGGGGCAAGCGCTACGACCGCGCCGAGCTGATCGCGCTCTACGGCGACCTCGACGCCAACGTGATCGGCGCGACGCTCGCGCGCGGCAAGCCCCACGAACAGGCGGTCGCGATCGGCGTGCTCGGCGAGCGCGGCGGCCCGGGCGACATCGCCGCGCTCGTTCCGTTCCTGGAGCACGAGTACCCGCTGGTCCGGTACTACGCCGCACGTGCGCTCGAACGGCTCGGCGGACCGCCGTGAAACCGCTGACCGCGACCGTCGTGGTCCTCGCGCTCGGCTGCCAGGCGAAGCCAGCCCCGTCTCCCACCCGCACGGACCTCACCGCGATCGCCGGCGACGCGGACCGCGTGGCGGTCGGCGATCTCGACGGCGACGGCGACGCCGAGGTGGTGCTCGTCGACGCCGCGCGGATGCGGGTCCTCGACGCGGGCGGCCGCGAGCTCGCGTCGCGCCCGGTGACGCGCGGGATCCAGCGGCTGGTGGCGACCGACATCGACGGCGACGGGCGCCCGGAGCTGCTCGCCGGCTGGGGGATGACACGCGCGCACCGGGACGCCGGGATCGCGTTCACCGTCCACCGGCTGGCCGCCGGCGTCCTGTCCGAGGAGATCATTTTCGCTCCCGAGAGCGCGCGCCAGGACGTGACGGCGATCCTGCCGATGCCCGACGCCGGCGCGGTCTTGCTCGCGTACTTCGCGTCCAAGTACGACGTGGTGACGGTGGTCGCGACGCCCACGCGGGACGGCTGGCGGACCTCGCCGAGCTCGGCGCCGCTGCGGATGGCGACCAGCTACGCACGCGGCGACGTCGACGGCGACGGCCGCGTCGACCTCGTCGTCGGGCGCGTGTACGGGGACGCGCAAGGCGCCGACGGCGACGCGTTCGTGCTGGCGGCGGACGGGACGCGCACGCCGATCCCGAGCACGCGCGGGCTGCGCTCGCTCGCGGTGGTCGACATCGACGGCGACGGCCGGCCGGAGGTGGTGATGGGCGACGGCTGGCACCAGAACTACGGCAAGCTGGCGCGCGGCCTCCTGAGCGTGTCCCGCCACGTCGACGGACGCTTCGTCACCGAGCTCGTCGAGGACACGGCCGGGCAGTACGCGATCGAGAAGATCCTCCCGGCGACGATCGACGGCCGGTTCGCGCTGGTCACGATGGGCACCAGCCACGTGCGCGTCTTCCGCCGCGCCGGCCAGGCGTGGCAGGGGCTGACGATCGCCGGCGCCGCCCGCGACGTGGCGGTGGGCGACCTCGACGGGGCGCCGGGCGACGAGATCGTGGTGCTGGGCGACACGTCCGCGATCCTGCGCCTGCGCGCGCGCGACTGGCCCGCGCCCTGACGCGCCGGCGCGTCGCGGTCGGCGCGACGGAGCGTCAGAAGGTGCAGCCGTCGTACGCGGCGTCGTACCAGGCGCGGAGCGACGTGCTCGGATCGGCCCAGTCGGCGGCATCGCGGTAGGCCTCGATCGACCGACCGTGCTCGTCGTGGTGCACGTCGCTGTCGTTGTCCGGATCCCCGTCGCAGTACACGCGGAACGGCGTGGTCGCGCTCGAGCTGTAGAGCCGCGCGAGCGGCACGCCGCTCATGACCTTGCGCGACGGCGGGATGTACGACCGGTTGTTGCACGTGCGGGTGTCGCCCGCGGCGCGGCCGTACATGAGCTTGAACTTCGCGCCGATGAAGTACGGATCGCCCGCGAAGTCGGGGTCGAGATCGACGAGGTCCAGGATGCGCCGGAGGAGGCTCATCGAGTGATAGTGGTAGTGGCACGTGTTCATCGGCGTGATGCACCGGCGCGAGCCACCGAGCGTGTAGTCGTAGGCGGCGTAGCCGTACGAGGCGCACGCGGTGTCGGGGTCGCTGGCCACGACCTCGAGCTCGGCGAGGCTGGGCGGCGCGGCCGCGTCGACCTGGTTACCGAGGCCATAGGCGAGCTGGAACAGGCCACCACGCGCCCACTCGGCGAGCTGGGGCAGGTGGTCCGGATCGAGGCCGCTCGGCAGCGACCACGGCCACGCGCGGAGCTGGTGGTGGGCCTCCATGGCGTCGCGGATGGCGTGCAGGTTCTGGTTGAGCACGCTCGACGGATACGCGTACTCGCCGACGGCGAACGAGTGGAACCAGTAGCAGTAGCGGCCGTCGAAGCACCTGTAGCCGCGCTTGTTGTTGCGCACGCCGCCGTCCTCGTCCCGCATGCCGTACGTGCGGAACGCCCGCTCCGAGAGCTGGAGGTAGTAGCGGGTGCCGGCGGTGTCGCCGGCGGCGGCGAGGTTGTACGCGACCGACTGGAACCACAGCGCCATGTCGGCCTGCGCCATCGCATGCGCCGTGCCCGCGCTGTTCACCCAGGCCACGGCGTAGAAGCGCGTCGGATCGATCGTGTTGCTCGTGCTGACCGCCCCCGGCGCGAGGGGCGCCACCGTGCCCCCGCTCGTGCCCGCGCTGGTCGCGTAGAACTGCGTCTGCGAGCGCAGCATCATCTGCACCTGGTGCCAGAGCATGTCCTCGGCGTCGAGGCCCCACGAGACCGATGACGACGGCACGGCGCCGGGTGACGAGGCGGCGAGGTTGCGCAGCTTGCGCAGGTACGTGAGCGTCATGTGCGGGTCGATGCGCCCCGGCGTCTGCCCGCGCCAGTTGTAGCCGCGGCGCGGGCAGTAGCCCGCCGACGACGACGCGCAGGCGTACACCACGAGCGGCTCGAGGCAGTCGTCCTCGCCCGCGTTCACGCACCGGTGCTCGAGCACGTAGGCCTCGAGCTCGGCGACGGTGGTCGCCTGCTCGACGGACCCCAGCGTGCTGCTCGGGTCGGCGCCTTCGTAGGGGTCGTACCCGCAGGCGCCGAGCACGAAGGCGACGACGAGGACGGCACGGGCGCACGACATGGCGCCGTCATACCGCCGTCCCGGCGCCGCGCGGGTGGCACGTCCCGGCAAAAGGGACGCGAGGCTCACTTCTCGACGACGACGATGTGCCGCTTGCCGGCGGCGCCCACCGGGATGTCGTCGACGTAGTCGATCGAGACCGGCACGCCGGGCAGGTACTTCTTCATGAAGCCGTACGAGAGCTGCTCGGCCTCGGGCGGCATCTTGCCGCCGGCGACGGCCGGCACGATGCGCAGCGAGAGCTCGCCCGTCTTTTTCTGGAAGATCTGGAACTGCTTCGCGTGGTCGACGACGGAGACGAACAGGATCGAGAAGAGCAGGCCGTTGACCGGGTTGCCCCTGCCGTCGCGCAGCGTGTCGGTCACGCGGCCCTCGATCGGGCCGATGCGCGGCAGCGTCTTGCCGCAGGCGCACGGGCCCGGCGCGCGCGCGACCGCGGCGTCGCCGCCGACGTAGCGGATGAGCGGCTGCGCGAGGTTGTGGAGGTCGGTGATGACGACCTCGCCGGTCTCGCCCGGGCGCGCCGGCCGCGTCGTGCCGTCCGGCTGCCGCACGAGCAGCTCGACGATCATCGTCTCCATGGAGAGGTGGAGGCCGTCGTGGGCGCTGCACTCGGAGCCGATGAGCATCACCTCGCGGCACCCGTACGTCTCGAAGACCTCGGGGCCGAAGGCCTGCTGCATCACCTCGCGATCGTGCGGCCACAGCCGCTCGGCGCCGGTGATCGTCGGGAAGTCGTTCCACGAGCGCCCGTTGGTGCGCTGGACGTGGCGTGCGAGCGCGGCGGCGCCCTGCGCGTAGGCGAGCATCACCTCGGGCTGGAGCCGGCGGATCTTCTCCACGGCGCGCTCGAGGTGCGCGTCGTCGCGCGGCGAGCAATCCATGTAGTGATCGCGGCGCAGCAGGTGATCGAGCTCGACCTTGTACTTCTTCCAGCCGGTCGGCGGCGTCGCCAGCACGCCCCACCAGTGGAACGCCTTGTTGCCCGGCTGGTAGCCGGCCCAGCCGTAGCCGCGCCAGCGCGTCGCGTCGCGCCAGACGCGCGACTCGGCGTTGTACCGGACCATCATCGGCGTGCCGGTCGTGCCGCTCGTCGTCTTCACGACCTCGGCGAAGGGCGGCGCGCTCGAGGTGCGCGCCTCGTCGGTCGCGCGCGCGGTCGGCTTCTCCAGCAGCGGCAACCGGGCGAGGTCGGCCGGAGAGCGGATGTCCTCGGGCGAGACGCCGGCGGCGTCCATCACGGCGCGGTAGTGCGCGGTGTGGCGGTACGCGTGGCGGACGAGGCGGCGCAGGAGCCCGGACTGGAGCGCCTCCATGTCCGACGGTGACGCGGTCTCGGTCTCGCGCAGGTACGCGAGCAGATCCATCGTCGAGCGGCCGCGCAACCGCTCCCACCCCGGATACAGGACCTTCGACAGGAGGCGACCGTACAGGTCCACGTCACCGTAGTAGCATCGCGCGACGCGTGCTGTCCCGCCTCCGCAAGAAGAACCTGCACACCTGGATGCGCGGCTACGCGCGTCACCTCGCCCGGCGCGCGCGCGTGCGTGCCGTCGACGGGCCGCGCCATCTGCTCTTCGCGATGTGCGATCACTACGAGCCCCTGTGGGCCGGCGCGCCGGAGGCCGCCGGACGCGCGCGCGTGACGGCGTGGCGCGAGGGCTACCCGCGCATGGCCAGCGGCTTCCGTGACGCCGACGGGCGGCCGCCGCGCCACTCGTGGTTCTTCCCCGGCGAGGAGTACCGGCCGGAGTACCTCGACGATCTGGCGACGCTCGCGCGCGCGGACTTCGGCGAGGTCGAGGTGCACATGCACCACGACGGCGACCGCGCGGAGACGCTGCGTCCCAAGCTCGCCGCGTACCTCGACATCTTCGCGCAGCACGGCCACCTGTCGCGCGCCGCGGGTGGCGGCTACCGGTGGGCGTTCATCCACGGCAACTGGTGCCTGGCCAACGGCCGGCCCGACGGGCGCTGGTGCGGCGTCGACGACGAGCTGCCGCTGCTGTGGGACCTCGGCTGCTACGCCGACTTCACGTTCCCGTCGGCGCCCGACCCGTGTCAGTCGGACATGGTCGACCTCATCTACTGGCCGACCGGCGACCTCGCGCGCCGCCGCTCCTACGACGCGGGCGAGCCGGCGCGGGTCGGCGCGACGCACGACGATCGGCTGCTCATCATCACCGGGCCACTCTCGCTCGTGCGCAAGGGCACCCTCGGCGTGCGCATCGAGAACGGCGCGCTCACCGGCGACGATCCGCCGACGCCGTCGCGCCTCGACACGTGGGTCGATCAGGGCATCCACGTCGCCGGCCGCCCCGAGTGGGTGTTCGTGAAGGTTCACACCCACGGCGCCGTCGAGAAGACCGCCGACTCGCTCCTCGGCGGCGACGGCCGCGCGCTCCACGAGCACCTCGCGCGCCGCTACAACGACGGCGCGTCGTGGCGCCTCCACTACGTCACCGCGCGTGAGATGTACAACATCGCGCGCGCCGCCATGGACGGGAAGGCCGGCGACCCCGGCGCCTGGCGCGACTACGTCGTGCCGCCGCCGCCCGTCGCGACGCCCTGACGCGGGGAAGATCCGCGGGCGGGTGCGTCATCGTGTCGAGCACCGAACATGCCCCGCCCCCTCGTCCCCGTCCTCGCCCTCGCCGCCGCCTCGGTCCTGACCGCGTGCGCCGGCGCTCCCCGGCCCTCTCCGGTCGCCTCGCCACCTCCTCCGACCGCGGGCGCCGATCCCGGAAGTGGCGCGTGCGCCGCGCCAGACGTCGGCGCCGACCTCGACGAGCGCGCGCCGATCGCCGGCGCCGTGCTCGAGGGCTGCTTCGAGCCCGGCGGCAAGGAAGACGTCTATCGCCTCGTCGTCGGTGGCAGCGGCACGCGCGTCGTCACCTTCGAGGTCGAGGGCGCGGCGCAGAACCGGACGTTCCTGTACCTGCACGGGCCCGGCGGCGACGAGATCTACAGCGGCAACACCTCCGTCGAGGCTGGCGAGCCGGGCGTGCTCGAGCTGATCGTCGAGGGCGGGACCACGCTGTACGTGCGGCTGTACCCCGGCGTCGAACCGCTCGAACCACGCGGGTATCGGGTCCTCACCAGCGAGCGCGCCGCCGACGAGCGCGAGCCCGACGACGAGCCGGCGGGAGCCGCGGCGCTGAGCCTCGGCAGGCCGCTCCACGGCCTGCTGCTCTCGCGGGTCCCGTCCCATCCGGTGCCGACCTCGACCATCGGCGAGGTCGACGTCGACACGTTCCGGGTCGAGGTGACCCAAGCAGGCACGCTGCGCGTCGACGTCGACGAGGTCGATCCGAGGCTGCGCGCGACGATCCACATCCGCGGCCCCGGCGTGACCCACGAGGGACCGCCGGCCCCCGAGGGCAAGGCGGCCACGAGCCGCGTCGCGGTCTCGCCGGGAACCTACCTGGTGCGGATCGCGCAGGGATACGATCACCCGGCCGTGCCGACCGTACACCACCGCGAGGTGGCGCCCGAGAGCCGCGGCTTCACCTACCGGGTGACCGCCACGATCGAATGACGGCGGCGCCCGCCGCTCAGCGGCAGACCCAGTCGGGATCGACGGTCATGCACTCGGCGGTGGTGTTGCAGCCGGTCCACTGGCAGACGCCGGCGACGCAGTCGTAGTTGTCGGCGTCGTAGGGCGCCGACGCGGTCGCGCAGTCGGACGGCGTGGTGCAGGTGTGGAAGCAGCTGCGCAGGCCGCCCTGCTCGCGGCACGTCCACGCCGACGACATGTTGGCGGCGGTGCACTCGCTCGTGTCGTTGCAGCCGAGCCAGCGGCACTTGCCGCCGTCGCACGCGTAGTTGTCGGCGCCCAGCAGCGGACTCTGCGGGTTCGCGCACTGGGTCGCGCTCGTGCACGTGGGCCAGCACGTGGGCACGGCCGCGCCGAACGCGGCCTCGCACGTCCACGCCTGCGTGCCGTACGTGGCCACGCACTCCGCCGTCGAGAGGCAGCCGAGCCACCGGCACACGCCGGCGTCACACGCGTAGTTGTTGGCGTCGATGATCGAGCCAGCGGGGCCGGTCCCGCAGTCCGCCGCGGTCGAGCACGAGGGCACACAGACCGGCAGCGGGGGCGCCGCGTCGGTGGTGCCGCCGCCGTCGCCACCGCCGCCCCCACCGTCACCGTTGCCGCCGCCGCCGCCGTCGCCGTCGCCGGTCCCGTCGCCGTCGCCGCCGCCGCCGCACGCCGCCGAGATCGTCGCGAGCAGCAGCACGAGCACGAGCGCGGGCGTCCTCATGCCGCGAACGCTACTACACGCCGACGGCCTTCGCGATCGCCTCGCGCTGGGCGGCGTCGGGCACGCGCATGGTGAGCGCGGCCATGTTGTCCTCGAGGTGCTTCACCTTCGAGGTCGCCGGGATCGGGCACGTCACCGCCGGGTGGCCGAGGATCCAGAGGAGGAAGAGCTGCGCCCACGACGTCGCGCCCAGGTCGGCCGCGACCGGCGGCACCGGCTTGCCGCGCACGCGATCGAAGAGCGCGCCGGTGTCGAACGGCTGCATGACGAGCACCGCGGTGCCGGTCTCGGCCGCCGCCGGCAGGAGGCGCCGCTCCGCCTCGCGGTCGGTGACCGAGTACGGCAGCTGGATGAAGTCGACCTTCTCCCGGCGCAGGATCTGCTCGAGCTCGCCGAACGCGCCGTGCTGGTAGTGCGTGACGCCAGTGTAGCGAAAGGTCCCGGCGTCCTTCCACGCCCGCAGGGTCGGCAGGTGCGTCTTCCAGTCGAGCAGGTTGTGGATCTGCATGAGGTCGAGCGGCTTCGTCCGCAGGAGCTCGAGCGAGCGGCGCATCTGGGTCTGCCCGCGCGCACCGCCCGACGTCCACACCTTGGTCGCGACGAAGGGCCTCCGCTCCGCGGGCGGCGCGATCGCCGCGAGCATCGCGCCGATCGCCGCCTCGGCCTCGCCGTACATCGGCGAGCTGTCGACGACCTTGCCGCCGAGCTCGAGGAACCGCGCGAGCACCGGCTGGACCCGCGCGACCTCGCCCGGCGCGACGTCGAACGTCTGCCACGAGCCGAGCCCGATCGCCGGCAGCTCCTCGGAGGTGGACGGGATGCGGCGGCGGATCATGGCGGCCATGGTGTCAGCCACCGTACCGGTGTCAGCCACCGGAGGGGGCGCGGCGGTGTCAGCCACCGACGCACCGGTGTCAGCCACCGGCAAAGGCCCGGCGGTGTCAGCCACCGGCTTGCGGTCGCGGCCGCACGCGGTGACCAGCGCCCCCAGTGCCAGGATGTCGCGGCGGGACGGCGGGAGAAGCGCCATCCCGGAATGATAGGCGCTTGACGACGGTAGAAGCCGTGACCACGGTGCAGCGCATGGCCTTTGTCTGGTCGAGGCTCGCCCTCGCTGCGGTGCTCGCAGCGGGTGCCGCGTGTGCCCCGACCCAGGCGTGCCCGGAGGCCTCGCTCGCGCAGGGCGAGCGGGGCCAACCCTGCGATGCGCCACGGCTCGTCTGCTCCGAGGGCGCGTCGTTCGTCGTCTTCGGTGACAGCAACGACGACGCGATCGCCGCCGTCGCACCGGCCGTGGCAGAGACGCCACGCGTCGCCGTCACGGTCGCGGTCGAGACCGCTCCGCCCTCGCCGGCGCGTCGCGATGACGTGCTCGTCGTCGCGCCCAAGACCTCGCCGCCACGGACCTGAGACCCCGAGCATCCGTTCACGCGGGCACCTCGTGCCCGGCTCCGAGTCTCTCCATCGACGTGCGCGCTTCGGCGTGCACGCCCGAGGTCTCTCGTCATGGCCAACCAGAAATCCATGGCGCGCCTGCGCGCCATCCTGAAGTCCGCAACCCTCGCCGCGATCGCGACCACCGCGACCGCGAGCGCCGCCACCACCAGCGACACGCATGTTCCTGCGCCGAGCGCGGAGGCCCCCATGCCGTTCGAGGACACCGACGACGTCGAGGCGCTCGCGCACCAGCTCGCCGCCCGCCTCACCGACCTGCCGCCGATCGAGGCGGTCGGCGCGAGCGCGGACCTGGCGACGTCGGTCAACGCTCGCGAGCGCCTGGTGCTCGCCGGCGCGCTCGCGTGGGTCTTCCCGCTCGCCTCCGACGACATCCTGCTCGCCCACCTCGCCGATGATCCCGACCCGCGCGTGCGGGCCGCGATCGCGCGCGCGGCGTGGGCGCGCATGGCGGTCGTCGGCGACACGGGGATCCTGCGCCGACTGCTCGGCGACGCGGATCCCGAGGTGCGCGCGGCGGCGTGGCACGCCGTCCGCGGCTAACGCGGCCTGCGCAGGAGCTCGCTCGACACCTCCGCCGGCGTGAAGCCGACGGCGCGGTAGAGCCTCGCCGCGTCGCTGCCCTGCATCGCGACGATCACCACGCGCTTCGCCACCCGCACCAGCGCGTCGCGACCGGCCGCGCACAAAAGCGAGCGGGCGATGCCCTGCCGCCGCCACGCCGGGTGCGTGACGACGTCCTGATAGCGACCCAGCCCGTCCTGCGCGAACAGCCCCAGCGAGCCCACCAGCGCTCCCCCTGCATACGCCCCCCACCACGACCCGCGCCCGGCCTCGCACCAGGCGCGCTTGGTCCGCGTGCGCGCCGACACGAACGCGCGGTAGACGTCGTCGAGCGGCTCGCCGCCGCTCACCCGCGCCGCGTGCTCGTCACTGGCGAGCGCGAGCGCCGTCACCTGCGCCCACGCGGCGTCGCCGCGCACGACGCGCACCTCGACGCCCGCAGGCGGCGCCTCGTCCGACAGCGCCGTCGCCACCAGCGCGACGTTGCGCTGCATCACCCAGCCCGCAACGTCGACGGCGGCCTCGACGTCCGCGCGCACGTCGCCGTCGACGAGCAGCGCGCGGTGCGCCGCGCCCGCGTGCTCGCGCTCGAAGACGCCCTGCCAGCGCCCGAGCCACAGGCCGGCGTCGTCGTCCACCGACGGCGCCGGCACGACCAGCGCGTTGCCCATCCAGAAGTCGGGCTCGCGCGGCGTCCGCACGATCAGGTACCCGCCGCGGTCGAGCACGTCGCTCGACCAGCGGGCGAGCATCAGGTCGGTGACGAGACCGAGCGTCGTGACACGCACGCCCGGATCATGCCCCGCTCGCGGCGAACGCGCACTCGCCGCGCTACGCGGCCGCGCGCTCGGGCGCCTCGTCGCCGTCGAGACGCGCGCGTCCCGGCGCCTCGACGTTGTCGCGCACGTGACGCGGCACACCCTGCACGTCCCACACGATGCGCAGCGCCTGCAGCAGCTTGATGCCGTAGTACGTCGTGTCGATCTCCCACCAGTAGAAGCCCTGCGAACAGGACCGCTGGTAGTGGTGGTGGTTGTTGTGCCAGCCCTCACCGCCGGTGAGCAGCGCGAGCCAGACGTTGTTGCGGCTGTCGTCGGTGGTCTCGTAGCGGCGATTGCCCCAGACGTGGGCGAGCGAGTTGATGGTGAACGTGCCGTGCCACAGGATCACCGTCGACAGGAAGTAGCCGTAGACGAGCCCGATCGGACCGGCGATCAGGTAGAGCGCCGCCGCGTACGCGACCGTGAACAGGATCTCGAACCGATCGATGAAGACCAGCTCCGGGTACTTGGTCAGGTCCTTCACCTTCGACATGTCGGCGCGCTTGTGGCGCTCGACGAGGATCCAGAACATGTGCGACCACCAGAAGCCGCGCTGGCGCGGCGAGTGGATGTCCTCGGGCTCGTCCGAGTACTTGTGGTGGTTGCGGTGGTGCGCGGCCCACCACAGCGGGCCCTTCTGCGTCGCGATGACGCCGAGCAGCGCCAGGAACACCTGCCCGACGCGGCTGGTCTTGTAGGTGCGGTGCGAGAAGTAGCGGTGGTAGCCGCCGGTGATCCCGAACATGCGCACGAAGTACGAGCCGGCGCAGATCGCGAGGCCGAGCCACGAGAAACCGACCATCGCGAGGCCGACGGCCGCGGCGGCGTGAACGCCCCAGAAGGGGACGTTGTCGATCCACCGGATGCGATCGAGCTCGGGGTCGCGCTGGATGAGTGCTGCCATGCGGGGCAACCTACAGCGTCCCAAGTCAGCGCCGCTCCACGCTCCGGCCAGGGTTCGTCGTGGCCGCCCGCGTCGAAGCGGTCGTTCGCCGACAGGTCCATGACCGAATCGTGACTGGTCCGGCCACATGTCCACTTATAGTGAGGCGATGCGCCCCGCGGCTGTCCTCGCGCTCGCCCTCGCGACCGCCTGCGGCGGTGACGGTGGCGCGGGCGACGGCGCCGATGGCGGCCCCGACGCCCCGGTCTGCACCGGCGACGACGTCCGCGGCGCCGCGATGATCCACAACGGGACCACGACCCCGAGCTTCGTGCCGCTGTCGGCCGGCCAGGTGCAGGCCGTCGGCGGCTGGACCGCCAACGGGCCCGGCGACATCTTCTGCAGCGGCACGCTCATCGCCGCCAGCTGGGTGCTGACCGCGGCGCACTGCTCCGTCGACGTCGGCGACACGTTCTGCTTCGGCGCGACGACGCAGCAGGGCACCTGCCTCGCCGCCGCCGAGGTCCACACCTCGCCGAGCGTGATGATCGGGGGCACGCCGACGACGCTCGACCTCACGGTCGTGCGGCTCGCCGCCGACGCCGCCACGCGCGTGCCCGGCATCGAGCCCGTGCCCATCCTCGTCGAGTCGCCGGTGCCCCTCGTCGGTGGCATGGCCGAGACCGCGGGCTACGGCGACACCGAGACCGGCTCGTCGGGCACTCGCTACTTCGCCGTCGAGGCCGTGCACGAGGTCAGCGGACCGCACGTCACGGTCGACGGCCTGGGCCTGCGCGGCGTGTGCTACGGCGACTCCGGGGGCCCGGCGTACGTGATCGACTCGGGCGGGACCGTGCGCACCGCGGGCGCGCTCTCCGGCGGCGAGAGCTCCTGCGTCGGCAAGGACAACTATGCGCGCGTCGACCTCGTCGTCGCGTGGGTCGAGCTCTTCACCGGGCCGACGCCGACGCCGGACAACCGCTGCGGCTCCGTCGACGGCGTCGGGCGCTGCAGCGGCGGTCATGCGATCTACTGCGCGAACGACCAGCTCCAGAACGAGACCTGCGGCGGCGGACAGGCCTGCGGCTGGGACGGCGCCGCCGGCGGCTTCCGCTGCATCAGCGGCGCCGATCCGTGCGCCGGCGTCGACGGGATCGGCGCATGCGACGGCAACGTGGCACGCTGGTGCGAGAACGGCGCCCCCAAGGCGCGCGACTGCGGCTGCCGCGGCGAGCGCTGCAACCTCGACCCGGCGCTGGGCGGCGCCGGCTGCGAGGCCGACCCGTGTTTGGGCGTCGACTACCTCGGCCACTGCGTCGGCGACGTCGCCGAGTGGTGCGACGACGGCCAGCTCCAGCAGCGCGACTGCGCCGCCCAGGGCGAGGTCTGTCGCTACATCGACGACCAGATCGGGTACTACTGCGACACGCCGTGACGCCGTTCCACTTCGAGTACCTCTTCCGCGCCCGCGATCCGGACGCGGTCTTCGACGTCTACTTCGATCCCGAGCACCAGGGCGAGCAGGACCGCCGCGTCGAGGTCGCCCGCCGCGAGACCCTCGAGGACGTCGACGAGGGTGACCTCCGCCGGCGCGTCGCGCGGGTCTACCCGCGCCGGCAGCTGCCCGTCGTCATCCGGCCGCTCATCAAGGGCGACCTCAGCTACGACGAGGCGATCGTCTGGCACAAGCGCGACCACCGCATCGAGTTCGACATCCGCCCCCGCCTCCTCGACGGGAAGGCCCAGATCCTCGCGACCTACCGCCTCGTGCAGCGCGCCCCGGGCGAGGTCCTGCGCACGTACGACGGCCAGGCCACGGTGCAGCTCCGCCTCATCGGCGGCCGGGTCGAGAAGGCCATCATCGAGGACCTGGAGCGGTCCCTGACCGTCACGGCCGGGTGTACCCAGGAGTACCTGGACCGCCGCGGACTCACCTAGCGCAAGAGTCGCGCGCGCACGCAGGCCTGCGCTATCATTTACGGCCGTGACCTCAGCTGGCGCCACCGCGCCTCGCGACCGCGCGCTGGGCGACTACCAGCTGCTGGCCAAGCTTGCGACCGGCGGCATGGCGGAGATCTTTCTCGCGCGCAGAATCGGCGGCGCGGAGCGCGGCTTCGACGAAGTGGTCGTCAAGCGCATCCTGCCCCACCTCGCGGACGACGAGCACTTCGTCACCATGTTCCGCGACGAGGCCAACCTGGCCTCGCAGCTCGTGCACGAGAACGTCTGCCGGGTCCACAAGCTCGGCCACGCGCACGGCGTGTGGTTCATCGTCATGGAGTACCTCCATGGCGTGGCGCTGTCGCGAATGCTGTCGCGCATGTCGAAGCAGCGGCAGTTCCTCGACGTGCGCGCCGTCGCGGGCCTGATCGAGCAGGCGTGCGCCGGGCTCCACCACGCGCACGAGGCCCGGAGCCCCGACGGCCTCCCGCTCGGGGTCGTGCACCGCGACGTCTCGCCGCCGAACATCCTCATCACCACGGGCGGCGAGGTGAAGCTGCTCGATTTCGGCATCGCCAAGGCGCGCGGCGCGAGCTCGAAGACCCGCACCGGCACGGTGAAGGGCAAGAACGCGTACATGTCGCCCGAACAGATCCTCGGCAAGCCGCTCGACCGGCGCAGCGACGTGTTCGCGCTCGGCGCGGTGATGTACGAGCTGCTCGCGGTCAAGCGCCTCTTCCACCGCGAGAGCGACTTCCTCACCTTCAAGGCGATCACCGAGGAGCCCCTGCCCGACATCCGCGATCGCCGGCCCGATCTGCCGCCGGCGATGGTCGCGGTCCTCACCCGCGCGCTCGCCCGCGAGCCGAGCGGCCGCTTCGCCACGTGCGCGGAGATGGCCGAGGCGGTGCGCGCCGCGATCGCGCCGCTGGGTGGCGCCGCCACGCCGCAGGAGCTGGCCCTGATCGTCGGGCGCGACTTCGCCGACGAGCTCGCGGCCAAGGAGGAGATCCTCGCCCAGGCGCGCCAGTCGGCGACGTCGACCAGCGACACCGAGGAGGTGCCGACGCTGGTGGCCGGAACCTCGGGTCAGCTCGGCGCCGCGGCCACGCAGGTGTCGCCGTCGCCGTTCCAGACCGAAGAGCTCGAGCCCATCGACGGCGAGATGATCATCGGCGAGATCGGTCCGGACGCGCCCACCGTCTCGCAGCGCACGCCGGCGTCGATGATCGTCCACAACACACCGGCGACCCCGACCACCGGGCAGCGCGCGATGCGCCCGCCGGGGGCGCCGCCGCCGCTGCCGCCGCACGTCCTGGCGTCGCCGGGGACGTCGGCCGCGCCCGAAGGCGTGTCGATGGTCGATCTCGGCGATCCGAGCACCGACCTGCTCGGCGACTGGCGCCGCCGTCGCATGAGGCGGCTGCTCGTCCTCGGTGGCGTCCTCGCGGCCGCGGTCACGATCTTCATCCTCTTCGGCATGGGCGGAAAGCAGACGGCGGCGAAGGAGGCGGACGGCGTCGCGAGCGCGTCGGGCGCCGTCGTCGACGCGGCGGAGGAAGAGCTGGTCGTGCCCATCGACGCGCCGCTGCCCATCGACGCGTCGCGCGAGATGATCATCCGCGAGAACCGCTACGGCTACCTGACGATCACCTCGGAGGAGAAGTTCACGGTCTACATCGACGGCTCGCGCATCGTGAACGACGCGTTCGACCAGTACCCGCTGCGCCCCGGACCGTACAAGATCAAGGTCGTCGGCCCGCGCAGCAAGACGCAGCGCTTCGAGATCGTGATCGAGGCCTCGAAGACGATCACCAAGAACCTGGAGTGGTGACCCGGCGCGACGGGGACCGCGACCCGGGACGCGACCGGAGACGATGATCGATCTGGTCGTGGCCGGTGGGGTGGGCGTGGCGCTGGGCGCGGTGACCGGACTGCCGCTCGGCGTCGTGAACCTGGCGATCGTGGAGGCCGCGGCGCGCCGCGGTGTCCACGCGGCATCGGGCATCGCGGTGGGCGGGGCGCTGGCCGACATGACGCACGCCGGGCTCGCGGCCGGTGGGGTCGCCGGCGCGATCGTCGCGCGCCCGGCCGCGGCCACGACCCTCCATCTCCTCGCCGGCGCCGTGCTCGTCGGCTACGCGCTCGCGCTCTGGCGCAGCCGCCCACCCGCCGAGGAGGAACGCGCGGTTCCGGGGACGTTCGGACGCGGGCTGGTGGCCGGCCTCGCCTTCACCCTGCCCAACCCGGCGGCGCTCGGCGCATGGATCGCTGTCTCCGCGGCGCTCACGCCGCCCACGGTGGCCGCAGGTCTGGTCGGCGCCGCCGGTGTGGGTGTGGGCTCCGCCGCGTGGTTCGTGCTCCTGGCACGGCTCGCCGCGCGCGGCGCGGTCCGGCCTGGAGCAGCGCGTCGTGGCCTCACGCGCGCGGTCGCGATCGTGGTCGCCGCGCTGGGTGTCGGCGCGATCGCGCGGACCCTGGTCTAGTCGCGCGCGCACTCCCGGAGACCACGCGAGCGACCGGTGTATGATGCGGGCATGTCGACGACGACGGCCGACGGCATGAGGGTGGTGGGGACCATCCGCAGCATCGAGCTCCACGCCGTCATGTCGAAGTTCCAGGGTGTGCCGCCGCGCCAGGTCGCCAAGATCGTGCTCGACATCGAGCAGGCGATCGACGGCGACGGCACCGACATCAACGTCGAGAACCTCTCGGGCCTGCACTTCCAGGGGCCGCCCGAGCTCGTGCCACGCTTCAACCAGGGCGAGCGCGTGCAGATCACGACGACGACGCCGTCGGGGATGCACATCGCGAGCATCCGCCCCGCGCCGCTGTCGTGAACCGTTCGTCCTGAGCGAACCGAGCGTCAGCGAGGTTCGGTCGAAGGACGTTGCACGTCGAAGTCGACGCCGAAGACGCGCACCGCGTAGAGGAACGGCTCGTCGCCGACCGCGGTGAAGTCGTGCTCGCTCTCGCCCTCGGCCTCGGCCTCGTCACCGGGGCGCAGCCGACCGAAGCGCGAGTCCTCGGCCTCACCGGCGAGCACCAGGTTGTGCTCGTGGCCGTGATGCCGGTGCCACGGGAAGCGGGCGCCCGGCGCGGTCTTCACGAAGCCGGTGTCGGCGCCGGCGCAGGCGGGGCCGGCCTCGAAGTGGATGAGCCAGGTGCCGGGCCCCGGCCCCGGCTCCCACGCGGCCGGATCGCACGCCCGCGCCAGGAGCTCGTGCGCCCGCTCGAGGGTCACGTCGAAGATCGCGGCGAAGCGCGCGGCGAAGCGCGCGAGCACACCGGGGCCCGCAGGGATCGCCGCGATGCTCTCCAGCAGGCGTGCGCGCAGCGCCGGCGTCGGCGCGACCGGCGGCAGCGCGACGGCGAGCTCGACCGACGCCTCGAGGAGCGCCGCCAGCTCGTCGTCGAGCGCGGGATCCCGGATCACGAGCGCACCGTCCCCGGCGGCGAGGCCGCCCCCAGCGTCTGGCGTAGCTTGCCGAGCGCGGCCGCGAGCCGCGACTTCACCGTGCCGATCGGGATGCCGATGCGGTCGGAGATCTCGGAGCACGACTGGCCCTCGAAGTACGCGAGCTCGAGCACCTGCCGCTGCTCGGCCGAGAGCTCGGCGAGGGCGGCGCGGACGCGCTGGCGATCGGGCGCGCCGGCGACGTCCGCGTCCGCGGGCATGCGATCGAGGACCTCGGCGTCACCGCTGCGCCGCGCGACGCGTGCGCTCTTGATGACGTCGAGCGCGCGCGAGCGCATNNGGCGCTGCGCCACACCTCGAGGAAGACGTCGTGGAGCAGATCCTCGGCCTCGCGGCGATCGCGGATGATGCGCAACGCGAGCGCGAGCAGGATCGACGCGTAGCGATCGTAGAGCTCGGCGAGCGCCTGGCGATCGCCGGCGGCGATCGACCGCACCAGCAGCACGTCTTCGTGATCGTCTGCCGCCGGGCTCGGGCCCCGCGGTCCCCCCGCGCTCATGACGCGCACGTTAGCACCCTTCGGCGCCCCATCGACAGGCGCGGGGCGCCGGTAGGAGGGCCGGTCGCGGACTCCGAACACGGGACCTGTACGAGCGGCGCGCTCCGACGGATCGAGCCCGTCAGGATCCTTGCCGGAAGCGTCGTCACCGACTATCCGTATGCGGTGGCCGGACCATCGCTTTCGAGCGCCGCCGTCTCCGCGCTCAAGGACGCCGTCCACGAGGCGGCCTCGACCCGGGTCTGGTCGCAGGGGGTGACCTTGTGCCGCGACGATCGCGTCGCCGGGCGCGCGCAGAGCGCCGCCGAGGTGCAGCTCGAGGTGCGGATCCCGGGGCGGCCGGTGCCGTTCACGGTCGTCCTCTACCCCGACGACGAGGAGTGGGACTGCGATTGCGGCAGCCGCGAGGCGGTGTGCTCGCACGTCGTCGCGGCCGTGCTCGCGACCGAGCAGGCGCTGGCGGCCGGCGGCGCGATGCCTTCGTCGCGGCGCGCCGGCGCGGCGTTGCGTTACCGGCTGCGGCCGGCGGCGGGCGGGCTCGCGCTCGCGCGCCTCGCCGTCGACGCGGACGGCGGCGAGGTCCGCATCGACGCNNCGCGTCGGTCGCCTCGATCGTCTCGGGCCGCGTGCCGGGACCCGCGCTCGCGACGACCGAGGCCGACCTGACGATCGACCAGCTCGTCGGCACGCGGCTCGACGCGCCGTTCGGCGCCGACCGCGTCGAGCGGCTGGTGGCGGCGCTCGCGGAGGCGCCGGACGTGTGGCTCGGCGACGAGCGGATCCGGTGCGCGGCCGAACCGCTCCTGCCCGACGCGGTCGTGNNCGCGCCGGCGGGCGCGGTGGCGGTGTGCCACGGCATCGCGCGCACGGGCGACGTGCTGCGACCGATCGGCGCGCACGACCTCGGCGGCGCGCGGCTCGAGCAGCTGCCGGCCGAGCTGCGCTTCCCGCCCGACAAGCTGCCCGCGCTGGTCACGCGCGTCCTGCCCGAGCTGTCGCGGCGGCTGACGATCGACGTGCGCTCCAGGCGCCTCCCCGAGGTCTCGCGTGGCGACGCGCCGCGCATCGCGCTCGACGTCGTGCAGCGGGGCGAGACGCTCTCGGTGCTGGCGACCGTCGTGTACGGCGATCCGCCGCGCGCGCGGGTCGACGGCGATCGGCTCGTGCACCTCGGCGGCGCGGTGCCCACGCGCGACGTGGCGGCCGAGCAGCGCCTGCGCCACCGCATGCGCGCCGAGCTCGATCTCCTCCCCGGCCGCCGGATCGAGGCGGCGGGACCGGACGCGTTCGCGCTGTCGAACAAGATCGCGCGCTGGCTGCGCGACGACGCGCGCGCCGCCGCGCTGGCCGGCGCGGTCGATCTCGCGCCCGAGGTCTCGCTCGCGCACGGCCTGGGCGCGCAGTTCGCGGGTGGTGGCCGGAGCGCCAGCGCGGCGTCGGTCGTGCGCGCGTGGCAGGCCGGCGCCGACATGGTCGCGCTCGACGGCGGCGGCTGGGGCCGCGTGCCGATGGCGTGGCTCGATCAGCACGGCGCGCTGCTCGCCGACCTGCTCGCCGCGGCGAGCGACGACGGCGTGCTGCCGCCGTACGCGCTGCCCGACGCCGCGCGCCTCGCCCGCGAGCTCGACGTGCCCGCGCCCGATCTGTCGAAGCTGGCGCCGCTCGTCGACGGCTTCGACGGGCTGCCGGCGGCGCGGCTGCCGGCGGGGCTCGAGGAGATCCTGCGCCCGTACCAGCGCGCGGGCGTGGACTGGCTGGTGTTCGCGCGCGACGCGGGCATGGGCTGCGTGCTCGCCGACGACATGGGTCTCGGCAAGACGCTGCAGGCGCTGTGCGCGGTGCGTGGCCGCTCGCTCGTCGTGTGCCCCACCAGCGTCGCGCCCAACTGGCTCGCCGAGGCGCGGCGCTTCCGCCCCGACCTGTCGACGTCGCTCTACCACGGCACGCGCCGCACGCTCGACGCGAGCGCCGACGTCACCGTCACGACGTATCCGATCCTGCGCAACGACGTCGATCGCCTCGCCGAGGTCGCCTGGGACGTGGTCGTCCTCGACGAGGCGCAGGCGATCAAGAACCCCGACAGCCAGCTCGCGCGCGCGGCCTATCGCCTGCGCGGGGGCTGGCGCGTGTCGATGTCAGGTACGCCGGTCGAGAACCGCCTCGACGAGCTGTGGAGTCAGCTCCACTTCACCAACCCCGGCCTGATGGGCGGGCGCGTCGACTTCGCCACGCGCTGGGCCGAGCCGATCGAGGCCGGCGATCGCGGCGCGGCCGAGCGCCTGCGCACGCGCATCCGCCCGTTCGTCCTGCGCCGCCTGAAGAAGGACGTCGCGCCGGAGCTGCCGCCGCGGACCGAGAGCGTGCTCTGGGTCGAGCTCGACGAGAAGGAGCGCAACGCCTACGACGCGATCCGCGCGGCGACGCAGGCCGAGGTCGTGTCGCTGCTCGAGAAGGGCGGCAGCATCATGGCCGCGCTCGAGGCGCTCCTCCGCCTGCGCCAGGCGGCCTGTCACCGCGGCCTCCTCCCCGGTCAGAGCGCCGACTCGTCGACCAAGGTCGACACCCTCATCGAGTCGCTCGTGGAGGCGGCGGCCGAGGGCCACAAGGCGCTCGTCTTCTCGCAGTGGACGTCGCTCCTCGATCGCGTCGAGCCGGCGCTCGCCGCCGCCGACCTCGCGTTCACGCGCCTCGACGGCTCGACCCGCGACCGCGCGGCCGTGGTCGCCGAGTTCCAGGATCCCGCCGGTCCTCCGGTCATGCTCGTGTCGCTCAAGGCCGGCGGCACGGGCCTCAACCTCACCGCCGCCGATCACGTCTTCCTCCTCGATCCGTGGTGGAACCCCGCGGTCGAGGATCAGGCCGCCGACCGCGCCCACCGCATCGGTCAGGACAAGCCGGTGATGATCTACCGCGTCGTGGCCCGCGACACGGTCGAGGAGCGCGTCCTCGCGCTGCAGGAGCACAAGCGCCGCCTCGCCGCCGCCGCCCTCGACGGCGCCGACGCGGCCGCGCGCCTGACCCGCGAGGATCTGTTGATGCTGCTGGCGGACTGAGGTCGGGCCTCGGGCCTCGGGCCTGA
>DDTA01000236.1 GCA_002344285.1 Myxococcales bacterium UBA2376 | reverse complement strand
CTACGACCTGGTCGCGCAGAACCCCGGGCTGTGGACCACGATGCGGACCGTCGCCGAGTCACGCCGCCTGGCCAACGCCCAGATCATGGCCGGCCACACCGGCGTCGTCTGACGAAGCTGCGGTAGACTGGCGGGCGGGATGATCCGCTGGCTCCGCATCGCGGCGAAGGCGACGGTCACGCTGACCTTCATCGCCCTCGGCGTGATCGTGGGCCTGTTCCTCGTCGCCAACGCGGGCTGGGTCGCCGTGGACGTGCCGCCGTGGCTCGAGGGCCTCACCGCCGAGCCCAAGCTCCAGGTCTGGCTGCCCGGCCTCATCGCCGGGTGGCTGGTCGCGATCCTCGCGGTCGCGACGCTGCTCCTCTGGAGCATGTACTACCTCTGGCGCCGGCGGCAGTACGAGGCGTTCATCGGCCGCCTCGAGCGCGAGCTCGCGCGCCTGCGCAACCTGCCGTTCACCGAGCCGTCGCCGCTCGAGGATCTGCCCGAGGACCCCGATCCGGGCGCGGCGCGGGTGCTGGCGGCGATCGACCAGGCGATCGATCTCGACGACGACGAGGCGGAGGCGCGCTAGTGGGCGCCGCGCTCGTCGTCCTGCTCGTGGGGCTGGGCGCGCTCGCCGCGGGCGTGCTGATCGGCCGCTACTACGTGCCCGACGATCGCATGCTCAAGCGCTCGGCGCGTCACAGCCGCGCGTACATGCGCGCGCTCATCCATCACATCGCGCGCGATCACGACACCGTCGTCACCGAGCTGCGCAAGGTGGTCGAGGAGAACGTCGAGGACAGCGAGCCATACTTCGCGCTCGCCGCGCTCTTCCGCGCCCGCGGCGAGCACGATCGCGCGATCCGCGTGCACCAGGCGCTCGCGGTGCGCGAGGGCGCGACCCACAAGCTGCGCCTGCGCGCGCTCTACGAGCTCGGGCTCGACTTCCGCGCCGCCGGGATGCCGCGCCGGGCGGCGCGCGCGCTCGAGGACGTGCTCACCTCCGAGCCGCGGCACGAGGGCGCCTTGCGGGCGCTGTGCGGGATGTACGAGGAGCAGGGGCGCTTCGCCGAGGCCGCCGGGGCGTGGGCGCGGCTGTGCAAGCTGCGCGGCGAGCCGCCGCCGCGGCGTCACCATCACCTCTTGTGCGCCGCGGCCCAGCGCGCGATCGCCGCCGGCGACCTCGACAGCGCCAAGCGCCTCCTGAAGGACGCGCGGGCCAGCTCGCCCGACGGCAAGGAGTCGGCGCACTTCTTCGCCGCCGCCGCCGAGCTCGCCGCCGCGCGCGAGAACCCCAAGGCCGCGCGCGAGCGGCTCCGCCAGGCGCTGACCACGGCGCCCGAGCTCGCCCGCTACCTCGTGCCCGGCCTGCACGAGGCCGAGCGTCAGCTCGCGGCGCACGCTGGCTCGTCCGCGCCGGCGCCGGCGCCGCGGGCGGCAGGCGGCGACGATCTCGACGAGGACGGCACCGCGCTGGTCGTGGCCTCGGGGGCGCCGCGCGGCGGCGACGACGCCACCGAGCGCGCCGCGGCCCTCGCCGCCGCCGCGACGCTCTCCGAGCTCGCCGACGCCACCAGGAGCCCGCACCTGGCCGTCGCCGCCGCCGAGGCGCTGGGGCCGCTCGACGGCGCGCGCGCGCTCGTGCGCTTCCGCAAGGTCGCCGCCGACTCGCCCGAGCACCTGCCCGCGCGCATCGCGGCCGCGCGCCTCGCGCTCGCCGCCGGGGATGGCGAGGCGATCGCGGCCGAGCTCACCGCGCTGGCCGCCGAGGGCGGCGCGCTGGCGTGGGCCGACGGTGCGTCCTGGCGGTGCAGCCACTGCGCGGCGCGGACGACCGCGTTCGCCTGGCGCTGCGCCGGGTGCAGGCGCTGGGGAACGGCGCGGCCCGAGGTCGGCCGCGATCGCGCGGTCGCCCAGCCGCCCGCGCCCCGCGAGCGCCGCGCCGAGCCGCGCCTCGCGATCGCCGATCAGGTCGGGCGCACGCTCCTCGGTGACTCGGCGATCACCGCGCTCCCCTCCGCCGAGCTCGATCACGGGCTCTCGGACGTGGAGCTGTCGGCGCGGTCGGCGCGCCGATCCGTACTCGGCCACGTCGGGGGCTGGATCTCGGGCGCCTGGTCGGGTATGCGACGCAAGAAGGCCTGAGCGCCGTCGACGGTCATGGCGAGTCCCACCGATCCACCTCCGTCCGGAGCCGTACCGCAGGCGGTGCCGGTGTCGCCGGTGAGCGAGACCGGCGCGGCGCTGTCGGGGCGCACGCCGCTCGGGCCGGGCGGACCGGTGCGCACGTTCCTGCGCCGCTGGGGCTTCCCGCTCTTCGTCCTCGTCGTGATCGTCATCGGGCGCCACGCGCTGATGCCGTTCATCTTCGCCGCGATCACCGCGTACATCCTGGCGCCGGTGATCCGCTGGATGGCGGAGCGCAAGGACGGCACACGCCGCATGCCGCGCGGCCTCGCGATCATCATCTGCTACCTCGTCTTCATCGCCGCCATCGTCGGCTTCTTCTTCCTCCTCTTGCCGCGGCTCTACAAGGACGTCGCGCGCATCGGCGCGGAGGCGCCCGCGCTCTACAAGAAGGTGAACGAGGAGTACACGCCGCAGCTCGCGCGCTGGCTCGAGCAGCGCTTCCCGTCGCTCGCGACCAGGCCGGCCGAGGTGCACGAGGCGCCGCTCATCCCCGACGTGCCGCTGCCGCCGCACACGGCGTTCACTTTCACCCCGCTGCCCGACGGGCGCTTCGCCGCGCAGATCCCGCCGACCGGGATCGTGATCAAGCCCGAGCCCGGTGGCGGCATGCGCATCGTGCCGAGCGAGACCGCGCCCGAGGCGGTCACGCTCGAGCAGAAGCTGCGCGCGTACGTCGACAAGACCATCTCGGGACTGCAGTCGCAGGTCGACGATCTCTTCAGGATGGGGCAGGCGCTCATCGCCGCCATCATCAAGGGCATCTACACCTTCTTCCTCGCGCTCATGATCGGCGCCTTCATCCTCATCGACATGGAGAAGATGCACGGGTTCATGCGCAGCCTGTTCCCGCCGCACGTGCGCGACGACTACGACGTGATCATCGCCGGCATCGACAAGGGCCTGTCCGGCGTGATCCGCGGCCAGCTCCTCATCTGCCTCATCAACGGCATCCTGACCTACATCGGCCTCGTCATCTTCGACGTGAAGTACCAGCTCATCCTCGCGTTCGTCGCGGCGCTGATGAGCCTCATCCCGATCTTCGGCTCGATCCTCTCGACGATCCCGATCGTCATGGCGGCGCTGGTCTCGGGCGAGTCGGGCATCGACGTCGTGCGCGCGATCGCGATGGTCGGCTGGATCATCGGCATCCACTTCGTGGAGGCGAACTTCCTCAACCCCAAGATCATCGGCAGCGCCGCCAAGATCCATCCGGTGCTGGTCATCTTCTCGCTCGTCGTCGGCGAACGAAGCTTCGGCCTCGTCGGCGCGCTCTTCGCCGTGCCGATCCTGTCCATGATCCAGGTGCTCTTCATGTTCTTCTACAAGAAGGCCTGGAAGCAGGACCGTCCGCCGACGCAGCCCCTGCCGACCGTGCCGCAACCGTGACGGACACCACGACCCGTTGAATGGACGCGGGCGCGGTGGTACCCACGTGAGGTGGTGATGGATCCGGCCGCGACGGCCAGCGCGAAACCGCGGCGCATCCACGCGATGCTCTCGCTCGCGGGCGCGCTGGCGGCCTCGCTCGCGCCCTCGCTCGCGCCCTCGCTCGCGATCGCCCAGCCGGTCGATCCGTACGGAGATCCGCCGTCGCCGTCGCCCGCGCCTGCGCCGGCCCCCGCGCCCGCGGCGCCGGGTACGGATCCCGAGGTCGACCTCGCCGTCTCACAGGCGCTCGTCGCGCGCGCGCGCGTCCTCGACAGCGACGGCGCGACCGCGGAGGCGCGGCAGCTCGTGCTCGAGGCGCTGGCCCGCACCCCCGATGATCCCGACGCCAGGCAGCTCCTCGCCACGCTCGATCGCAAGCTGGGCATCCAGCCGCCGCCCCAGCGCCTGCCGATCGATCCGGCGCCGCTGCCGCCCGAGTACGGCGAGCCCGTCGCGACCCAGCCGGAGCGGCCGCCGCCCGCGACCGGCGACGTGCGTCCGAGCGGCGTCGTGCGTTACGGCGGCGGCGTCGTCGGCGGCGCCATCGCCGGCGGGCTCTTCGCCGACGTGGTCACCGGCCTCGACGGCACCACCGAGGACGACGTCCTCGGCGGTGCGGTGCTCGGCGCCGCCGCGGGCGGGCTCACCGCGTACCTCCTGACCCGGAACGTGGAGCTGACCCGGGGCGATCACGCGCTCATCAACTCGATGGCGACCTGGGGGCTCGTCGGCGGCCTGACCTTCGGTCTCGCCATCGATCCGCCCGAGGGCGAGGCCTACTCGCTCAACGGCGTCCTCGGCATCGCCGGCGGCTACCTCGTCGGGCACGCGGCGGCGCGCAAGACGGACTTCTCGACCCGCCGCATGGCGCGGGTCAACGTCGCGGCCTTCGTCGGCGCGCTGACGCCGTGGCTCCTGTACGCGGCGACCTCCGACGACGAGACCAACGACGACGAGCAGGCCTTCGGCTTCCTCTCGACCGTCGGGCTCCTCGGCGGCGCGTACCTCGGCTTTCGCTGGACGCGGAACATGAAGCCCGGCACCGACGGCGCGCTCGAGCGCGACCCGGCGCCGGCGGCGCTCTTCCAGCGGACGCGCGCGGGCTGGGGCATGGGCGGCATCGGCCTGTCGCGCGCGCAGGGCACGCGCGGAGCGACGCTCAGCGTGCTCGGCGGCTCCTGGTGAGCACGCGCGACCCGGCGGCGACGCGGCGGGCGTGATACAAGCGGCGGGCGTGGATCCGCACGTCCTGCCGATCTTGAAGTGTCCGCGCTGCGGCGCGGCGGCGTCCTTCGAGCATGCGCGCGGCCTCGCGTGCCGCCGCTGCGATCTCGTCGTCGACTCGACCCGCGGCTTCCACGATCTGCTCGACGTCGCGACCCGAGGCGAGCCGGCGGCGATCTCCACCGAGCAGCGGCTCATGGAGAGCCCGGTGGTCGCGCGCATCTACGAGCGCATGTGGCGTCCGACCTTCGTGCGCCTCGTCGCCGGGCGCGGCGCCGGCGCCGGCGTCGGCGGCTTCGCCGGCGAGCTCTTCATCCACAAGAACGCGCTCTCCCTCGATGACCGCGCGGGGCCGTGGCTCGATCTGTCGTGCGGCCCCGGCCTCTTCACCCGCGCGATCGCCGCGGCGGCGCCCGGTGCGCTCATCGTGGGGCTCGACATCGCGCGCGCGATGCTCGAGGTCGCTGCCGGGCGCGTGAAGGGCTACACCAACGTCGTGCTCGTCCGCGGCGACGCGCACCAGCTGCCGTTCGTCGACGAGGCCTTCGAGGGGATCAACAACGCGGGCGCGATCCACGCGTACGACGACGCCGAGCAGGTGTTCCGCGAGATCTGGCGGACGCTGAAGCCGGGCGGCATCTACGTCGGCTCGACGTTCGCCGAGGCGCCGCACGTCACCGGCCGGCTGGCGGCGCGCATCGCCGGCATCCGGCGGTACGACCCCAACGAGCTGCGGGCGCAGCTGTCGCGGCTCGGCTTCGCCGAGTACGAGGAGCTGCGGCTGGGCGGCGCGTTCGTGTTCCGCGCCCGCAAGCCCTGAGAGCGTGTGAAGACATCGGGGAGCTGAGGCGCCCGTCACGCAAGGAAGGCGTCAGGCGTCAGGCATCGGGCGTCAGGTCCCGCTCGCCAATCGCCCGACGCCGTCAGGCGCCGGGGCGCGCCCCGACCTCGACGCGGACCGTGAACGTGGTCTCGCCACTGGGCGCGAACACGGTGAGCAGGTGCGTGCCCGCGTCGGTCGTCGCCTGCTCGATCCGGAAGACACCATCCGCGCCGGGGACGCCGAGCGCGATCACCCGTCCGCCCGGCGCGCGGATCGTCGCCGCGACCTGGCTGGCGGCGATCGGCCGGTCGTCCTCGTCCCAGATCTCGAGCTTCACCTTCATCGCGCCGCCCGCGACGGGCTCGCCCTCGGTCGTCGCGCGCATCGAGTGGCCGCTGTCGACGACGACCGCGACGGGCTCGCCGGGCGCCATCGGCTCGGGTCTCACCAGCGGGGGCAGGGGGGGCGCCTCGACCGCGACCGCCTGGCCGATCGCCGCGCCGCGGTTCATCGCGAGCCCGCTCACGCCGAGGAGCGCCGCCGCCACCACCGCGCCGGCCAGCCAGCCACGGCGGGTGGCGTTGACCGGCGCCGGTTCCGTCCACAGCGAACCGGCCGCGGGCGCGGCGCCCGTGGTCACGGGCACGGTCGCCTCGTACGGGTCGACCGTGCGTCGGCGCAGCCGCGCGAGCCGCTCCGCCACCGCCGCGGCGTTCGCCGGCCGGTCCTCGGGGCGCTTGGCCATGAGCGCGGTCACCAGCGTCGCCACCGCCGCGGGCACGCCCTCGAGGCGCGGCACCGGCTGCGCGGCGTGCGCGAGCATGACCTCGACCGCCGTGCCGTCGTAGGGCACGTGCCCGGTCAGCATCCGCACCATCACGCAGCCGAGCGCGTAGAGGTCCGCCTGCGCGTCGACGTCCTCGCCCAGCGCCTGCTCGGGCGCCATGTAGTGCGGCGTGCCCGCGCACCGGCTGGCGCTCGTCGCCGCCTCGCCCGACCACTTCGCGATGCCGAAGTCCACGATCACGGCGCGGCCGCTCTCGCGGCGCAGCATCACGTTCGCCGGCTTGAGATCGCGGTGCACGACGCCGGCCGCGTGCGCGGCCGCCAGCGCCTCGGCCAGCTGCGCGGCGATCGAGAGCGCTCGCTCCACCGGCCATGCCGCGCGCTCCTCGAGCGCCTCCTCGAGCGTCACGCCGTCGATCCACTCCATCGCCACCCAGCTGCGACCGTCGTCGAGCCGTCCCGCGCTCGCCACCTTCACCACGCCGTCGACGTCGAGCCGCGCCGCGGCCTCGGCCTCGCGCCGCGACCGCGTCGCCGTGCGCTCGTCGGCGGCGTGGCTCACCTTCACCGCGACGAGCAGCTCGTCGTCGTCGCCGCTGCCCACCCAGCCGCGGTAGACCGTCCCGCTCGCGCCCGCCGCCACGGCCGGTCCGAGCCGGATCCCACCCGGCAAGCAGGTGCCGGCGAGCGACTGGGAGGGAGGGCGCGCGATCACGGTCATTCGACGCGCCGACCCCGCGCGGCATTCGACCTTGCGCACGTCTCACGCGCGCTTGGTGAGCGCCGGCACCTTCGTTGCGGAACTGAACGGCAGTCGCCGGAAAGTCTGGGTTGACGAGTGGCCAGACCGCCGTTTAGCGTGGAACTCCGCTTCGTTACCTGCACGTATCGACCTTGGTTCAGGAGTGCACATGAGGGAGTCGCGCTCGTTCCTGCAGCGCCTTTGCGCCGTCACGACCACCGCCGCGCTGGTGTCCACCGGCTGTCACGGTGCGTTCGACGAAGCTCGCCAGCCGGTCGACAACGGAACCTTCGGCGAGACGGTGCACACGCTCGTGTGCAAGCGCATCGCGTTCCTCGACGACCTCGCCGACGGCGGGACCACCGACGTCCGCGGCGACAGCGTGCGCGACATGTGTCGGCTCGGCCTCGCCCCCGAGGCGAGCGCGAGCGGCAAGCTCAAGGCGCTCATGGCCGAGCGCGAGCGGCTGGTCGGCGCGACCGACGCGATCTTTCCCGACGCGTACCTGCCGACGCTCCAGACCTTCCTGACGTCGAACGAGTTCCTCTCCCTCTACGACGACGATCGGGCCCAGGGTGCGATCGACGGGCTCATCGCCGCGCTCCGCTACATCGCCGCCGACGACGAGGCGGTCGACGCCCTCGAGCGCCTCGGCCACCGCCTCGGCTACCGCCCGATGGCGCCGGCGATGGGCGCGGTGCGCGCGCTGGTCAGCTACCCCGAGCTGCACGACCTCGTCCTCACGCTGACCGAGGCGATCACGCCCGGCGGCGGCGCCCGCGGCGAGTGGCAGAACTTCATCGAGGCGGTCGGCGTCGCCCTGCGCAACGCCGAGCCCGCGGCCAGCCCGACCGCGCCCGATCGCTCGCTGCGCATCGCGCTCGACTTCCTGCTCACCGAGCGGGCGCAGCTCGGCACCTCCATGGTCGCGCCGCTCACCACGCGCGATACCCGCGGCGTCGCGCGGCTGCGTACGATCGCGGCGCCGTACGTCGACGCCGACACCGACGGCCAGGCCGACGTGAACGAGCTCGGTCAGTACGTCGACGCGACTGGCGCGCCCATCGCGGCGCCGGCGCCGTTCGAGCTCCCCGAAGGCGCCGCGGCGTCGCCGTGGATGTTCCGCGACGACCTCGGCCGAGCGCTCGCCGCCGACGGCGGTCCGCTGCTCTACCAGTACGTCGACCTCGACAAGACCGTGCTCGCCGCGCTGGCGCGCGACGGCATCCAGCTCTTCGATCCGCAGAAGGGCACCGCGTTCGATCTCACGCGCGGGGCGTCGGCGCTCGTCGGACCGCGCATGATGGCGACCAGGACGTACGCCAACGGCGAGACCCTGGCCTACCGGGGGTACGACACGACCGACTCGCCGCTCCTCGACATGACGTTCGCGTACCTGTCGATCCTGCGCGATCCGGCGGTGAACGACACGCTCGCCCTGGCCAGCGTGCTGCTCTCGACGCGCGAGGCCGAGGTGGCGCAGCTCGCCGAGGCGCTCATCTCGGCGGCGCGCAAGGGCGACAGCCACCCCGAGGCGGTCATCCCGCCCAACGCGCCGCTCTGGGACGACCTGGTCCCGGTGATCCGCCAGATCCTGGCGCGCCCGGCGCTGGTGCGGAACCTGCTCGCCGCGATGGAGCGGCCCGAGGTCGCGCTGCTCGGCGAGCGCTTCCGCAAGTTCATGGCGTACAAGGACCGCTTCGACATCAACGCCCAGCAGCAGGTGACGGGCAGCTTCACCACGCCGACCAACCACGCGATCGTCGACAACGGCTTCGACCGCTCGCTCTTCCAGCGCATCCTCCACGTCATCGCCGACTCCAACAACGCGGTGGCCTGCAACAAGCAAGGGGCGCGCGTCGTCGACCCGTTCATCGGCATCACGCTCGGCACGTACAACCAGTGCGAGCTCTTCCGGGTCAACAACCTGGCGACCTTCTATCTCCAGTCGATCGCGTACGCCAAGAACGCGAGCGGCCAGTACATCTGCGAGAACGCCGCGGGCGCGTTCGACTCGACGACGACCGCGTCGACCCCGCAGGGCTGCGTCAGCCAGGGTCGGCGGCCGCGGCCCAAGGCGAACTTCAACTACAACTGGGGGGCGTTGGTCCGCGGCTCGATCGACGCGTTCGGCGGCGACGAGTTCCTCGAGAACACGGTCGGCATCGCCGGGATGCGGACGCACCCGACGCCGGCGGCGCTCAACCGGGTCCTCTTCCTCGACCCGACGCCGTCGTACCTGACCAACATCATCGACCCGATGCGCGATCGCGAGGGCGATCTCTACAAGGCGCAGCACGCGGGCACGCTGCCGGTGTGGGAGGTCGAGAACTTCTACGACCAGATCCGCCCCATCGTGCAGGCCTTCGCCGATGACGGTAGCGAGCAGCTCTTCATCGACGTGATGGTCGTCCTCCACAAGCACTGGGCGTCGCGCGACTCGATCACGCACCAGTCGGTCGATCCCCAGGCCGCCGGCTACGTCTTCGGCTCGGGCGCCAAGACCTACGAGGGTCTCATCGTCGACATGCTCGCCGACGGCACCCTCATGGGCGCGCTGCACGAGACCGCCGCCGGCCTCAACAGCGTCACCGCCAACGGCAAGGACTACGAGGACATCGTCCGCGTCGCCGCGAGCTACGTGGTCACGCCGCGCGCCGGCCTCGCCGATCGCCTCGGCCGCACCACGACCACCACCTCGGACGGCCGCGCGGTCGCGCAGCTCTCGCCGTGGCACCTCCTCGCCGACGCCTACAACCGCAAGCGCGATCGCCTGGCCCAGGCCGGCGCCGAGGGCGCGGCGTGGACCGAGAGCGTGAGCGAGGTGATCGACGTCCTCACCCGCGGCGCGAACGTGCCGGGGCAGGGCTGGCGCTTCAAGAACCCGCGCACGCGCGGCGTCCTCCTCGCCACCGTCGGCCTCCTCCAGAGTCGCATCGCGGCCCACGACCAGGCCGGCGATCGCACGGCGTGGCTCACCACCGAGCTGCCGGGCGACCTCGAGGCCAAGCTCGCCAACCCGGTCTTCGCCGGCGCCGCCGACTTCATCGTGTCCTTGCAGGCGACGCCCGAGACCCGGCTCCAGCTCGAGAAGCTGATGCAGTACCTGGTCGACGAGGCGACCTCGAGCGAGTCCTTCGTCACCTCGCTGACCGCGATCGCCGACGTCGCGCAGATCGCGCTCGACGATCAGGACATCGTGCCCATCGCGCGCGTGATCGGCGAGTGCATCGATCCCGAGCGCGGCTGGCTCGACGCCCAGCTCGACTTCGTCAAGGGCGCGCGCCAGAGCGACGCCGAGCGCGCGCTCGCGCAGATGATGGTGAACCTCTACTCGGAGACCAACCCCGGGCGCACCGCCGTCGGCGATCTGGTCGACGGCCTGTCCGAGGTGCTGCGCGACGATCCGTACGAGTCGCTGAGCGCGCGTTACACCGCCGCCGACTACCGCGCGATGCTGACCGGGGTCGCCGACTTCCTCGACGAGGAGAAGCGCGGCCTGCGCAAGTTCATCGAGATCATCAAGTCGCGCAACCTGTAGGCACGGAGCCCACGATGATGTCCAAGCAATGGCTCCGCGTGAGTCTGACGGCGGCGCTCGTCTCGGCGACGGCCGCCGAGGCGGTCGCCGGCGGCATGTACCTGCCGACCCGCGGCGTGCGCCCGACCGGCCGCGGCGGCGCGTTCGTCGCGGGCGCCGACGACCTGTCGGCGACCTGGTTCAACCCCGCCGGGCTCGCCCACCTGACCGGCAGCGCGCTCCTCGTCGACGCCGCGCTGGTGCAGCAGGCGATCACCTACGAGCGCATCGACTCGGGCGGTAACCCGCAGGCGCCCGTCGACAACCAGTCGCCGGGGCTGCCGATCCCGTCGATCGGCTACGCCCGTCCGCTGGGCGCGAAGGCGACCCTCGCGCTCGGCGTCTGGGCGCCGTACGCCGGCCTGGCCCGCTTCGACGAGGACGGCCCGCAGCGCTACTCGTCGATCGATCTCTCGCACTCGCTCATCGCCACCGTCGGCGTGGGCGTCGGCGTGCGCCTGGGCGACAACATCCGCCTCGGCGTCACGCTCCAGGATCACGTGGTCGCGCTCGAGACCATGGTGATGCTCTCGGGCTGTCCGTCACAGACGACCTGCGCGCCCGAGGATCCCGACTTCGACTCGCTCAACCGCATCGACCAGAACAGCTACTTCAACCCGTCGGGCTCGGTCGGCGCCCAGATCGATCTCGGCAAGAAGGCCACCTTCGGCGCCAGCTTCCAGCTCCCGGTCTGGGTGCGCGGCAAGGGCAAGCTCAACACGCGGCTGCCCGCGTCGGGCTTCTTCGACGGTGCCTCGGTCGAGGGCGACCGCGCCGACCTCGCGTTCGACCTGCCGGCGTCGTTCCGCGCCGGGGTCGAGGTGCGCCCCGGCAACTGGCGCGTCGAGCTGGCGACGACGGTCGAGCTGTGGTCCCAGCACGATCGCATGACGATCGAGCCGCGCGACGTGCGCCTCGTCGACGTGCCCGGCGTGGGCACCTACGAGCTCGGCCCCATGGAGGTGCCGCGCAACTTCGAGAACACGTACGCGGCGCACCTCGGCGTCGAGGGCAAGCCGCTCGCCGGCAAGCCCCTCGTCGTGCGCCTCGGCTACGCGTTCGAGACCGGCGCGCCGCCCGACGAGTACCTCTCGGTGCTCACGGTCGACGGCCAGAAGCACCTGGCCGCGCTCGGCGCCGGCTACGCGTTCGGGAGCTGGACGGTCGACGCGCTGTTCGCGTTCGCGAAGATGTCGGACCGCACGGTCGCCGCGGGCACCGGCCTGGCGCCCCAGCTCAACCCGATCCGCGATCAGTCGACGGACCCGCTCGTGGTCTACGTCAACGACGGCGACTACACGTCGTCGTGGTTGATGATCGGCGCCGGCACGAGCCGGCGCTTCTGAGGCGCAGCGGCCCGGGCGTCGTCGATCAGGCGGCGGCGCGGTGGACGTACGCGGCCTCGGCGGCGCGCAGGCCCGCCTCGACGCACGCGAACAGGGTCGCGCGCTGCGCCGCCGGCAACGAGAAGTTGCCGGTCGCGCCGTCGGCCGCCAGGCTGCCGATGAACGCGGTCCACAGGAGGTCCGCGACCTCGGCCGGGCTGACCGAGCGGAACGCACCCGCGTGGATGCCGTCCGCCACGCACGCACCGAGGTGCTCGCGCAGGCGCGTGATCGCCGAGCCGATGCCGGCGGTCACGTCCTCCGTCAGCTGGGCGCGGAGGCCCGGCTGGCTGGTCATCGCCAGGGCGCGAGCCATCTCGGGCTCGGCCTCGACCCAGCCGCTGAGGCGGGTCCACGCGGCGGCCAGACGGCCCCTCGCGTCACCCTGCCGCACCTCGGCGAGGTTGGCGTCCAGGTCCTGGAGGGACGTCTCGAGGATCGAGACGTAGAGGTCCTCCTTGGACTGGAAGTACAAGTAGATAGCGCCGACCGAGAGCTGGGCCTGCTTCGCGATCTGCTCGATCGAGGCGCGGGCGAACCCACGCTCGACAAAGACGGGGCGAGCGGCATCCTGGATGCGCCGGCGGCGCGCCTGGCGTTCTTGACGCTTGCGATCCTGAGCAGTCATCATGACGCGTAGTGTTAGGCCTGCTGACGCGTCGTGTCAACCAACATTTACGCGCCGCGTCGTAAGCGCATGATTTGGCTTCGTTCCTCGGGGATCGGGGCGCATAGATCCCCGCGCGGTGTCAGTGCGTTCAGGGGAAGATGAGCACGGCTCCTGCCTCGGTCGCCCGCACCCATCGCCGCAAGACGGCCGTCGCGCTGGTCGCGGCGCTCACCGCCATCGCGGCGGTCCTCTTCCTCTCGCCGCGACGCACCCAGGTTCGAACCGCGGCCGGTCCCGCGTCGCCCTACCTTTCGGCGCGCCTCGACTCGAGTCACATCATGCGCGGCACCACCGAGACGTACCTGGCGATCGCGCTCGCCGCGCCCGACCACCGCGTCACCTCGCGCGCGCCGACCAGCGTCGCGATCGTCCTCGATCGCTCGGGCTCGATGCTCGGTCAGCCGTGGACCGACGCGGTCGCGTCGGCGAAGGTGCTCATCGACAAGCTCGGGCCCGACGACGAGCTCGCGATCGTCGCGTACTCGACCGGCGCCGACGTCGTCGTGCCCCTCGGCCCGGCGACCGGCGCCCGGCGCGCCGAGGCCAAGGCCGCGATCGACGCGCTGACCGCCGACGGCGGCACCAACCTCTCGGGCGGCCTCCAGCTCGGCGCCGACGAGCTCGCGCGCGCGCGCACGCCGCTGCGCCGCATGGTGCTCATCAGCGACGGCCAGGCCAACGAGGGCATCTACGATCGCGCCGGCCTCGTGCGCCTCGCCGGCAAGCGCGCCGCGAGCGGCATCTCGATCACCGCCGTCGGCGTCGGCCTCGACTTCAACGAGGAGACCATGGCCGGCATCGCCGTCGCCGGCCGCGGCAACTACCACTTCGTCGAGGACGCCGCCCAGCTCGGCGCGATGTTCGTCGCCGAGCTCGGCAGCCTCGGCGAGACCGTGCTCACCCACGCCCAGCTCCGCGTCGTGCCGGCGCCGGGCGTCGAGGTGCTCGACGTGATCGGCTACGAGCTCACGCGCGACGGCGACGCCGTCCTCATCCCGGTCGCCGACCTGCGCCGGGGCGAGCACACCAAGGTCGTGCTCCGCATCCGCGCCACGGTCGGCGACGAGCGCGTGAAGGAGCTCGCGCACGTGACGTGGTCGTTCGAGGAGCTCGGCAAGGGCACGCGGGTGCACAGCGCCGGCGCGCGCGCCGAGGTCACGGGCGACGCGTCGGTCGTGGCGTCGTCGCGCGACAAGGACACCGTGCGCCTCGTCGAGGAGGCGCGCACCGCGCGCGCGCTCGAGGACGCGTCGGCGGCGTACCACCACGGCAAGCTCGACCAGGCGCAGCAGATCCTCCGCGTCCGCGCCGCCGAGGCCGCGGCGGTCGCCGGCGAGCTCGGCGACGAGGCGCTCGGCGATCGGCATCGCGACCGCGATGGGGGTGCGCTTCTCGCCGCCCGCGGCGGCCATGCGCTCGAGGCTCTTCTTCAGCTTTTCTTCGGACGTGGCGCCGAAGCCCTTGAGGTCGCGGATCTTGTTCTCGCCGATCACGCGGCGCAGATCTTCGACGTTCTCGACGCCGAGCTCGGTGCGGAGCCGCCGGACGGCCTTGGGGCCCAGCCCGGGGATCTTCATCAGGTCGACGAGCGGCTGCGGAAATTTGGTGCGCAGCTCGGCGAGCTTCGTCACCTTGCCGCCGTCGAAGAGCTCGCGGAGCTTGGCGGCCGTGCTCTTGCCGATGCCGTCGAGCTTCTCGAGCTCCTTGGCGCTCAGCTTGGAGATGTCGCCGGCGTAGCCCTCGACGGCGCGCTTCGCGCTCTCGTATGCGCGCACGCGGAACGCCTGCGGATCGGCCTCGTCGAGGATGGTCAGATCGCGCAGCTCGTCGAGGAGATCGAGCGCGTCACGCTTCGGGTCCGGCACGCTGGGCAGTCTAGCTCCAGCCCGACCTGAATCGAGTAGGCTTGCGCGCGTGGCGAAGGACGAGGCGCCGATCGTTCTGGAGATCGCCGGCCAGCGCGTCCGGGTGACGCACCCGAGCCGCGTGTACTTCCCGAAGGCAGGGCTGACGAAGCTCGATCTCGTCCAGTACTACGTCTCTGTCGCAGGCGGCGCGCTGCGCGGCATCCGCGATCGGCCCATCGTGCTGAAGCGCTACCTCGACGGCGCCGAGGGAGAGGCGTTCTACCAGAAGCGCGCGCCGGCGAACCTGCCGTCGTTCCTGCGCACCGTCACGCTCCGCTTCCCGTCGGGGCGGTCGGCGCAAGAGATCGTCGTCGACGACGCGGCCGGGCTCGCGTGGATCGCGAACCTGGGCTGCATCGATCTGCACCCGCACGCCATTCGGTCTGGCGACCTCGACCACCCCGACGAGCTCCGTGTCGATCTGGACCCCGGGCCGGGCGTCGCATGGGCCGACGTGCGCACCGTCGCGCTCGAGGTGCGGGACGAGCTCGCGAAGCACGGCCTGGTCGGCTGGCCCAAGACGACCGGCTCGCGCGGCATGCACGTGAACGTCCGCATCGAGCAGCGCTGGACGTTCTCCGAGGTGCGCCGCGCCGCCATCGCCCTCTCGCGCGGCGTCGAGCGCCGCGTGCCCGCGATAGCCACGAT